>NZ_JBITCT010000002.1:0-344402 GCF_044453465.1 Streptomyces sp. NPDC051677 | reverse complement strand
GCAGGAGCCGAGAGGGCGATGCATGACTACGCCGGCTCGGGCAGCACCCCCAGCAACAAGAAGAGCAAGTCCGGCACCTACCACGGCGGAGGGAACAGCCACAGCGGAGGGGGCCACGGCGGCAGCTCGGGATGGGGCTTGGGAAAGGCGTGGGATGCAGCTAAGGGCTGGGCGCCTGACCACAAAGAACTCGTCCAGATGGGCACTGAATTTGCTGTTGGTGGGCTCTGCTAAAGCTCGGCTCTAAGCGCAGGCCTGGCATCGGGTGGCGTTGGTTTCGGCGCTGCAGCTGGCTGCGGTGGCCTCGCGGGAGCAGCGGGTAGTGCCGTAGGCAACTACCTGACTGAAGATGCTGATCACAGCACTGCAGGACAGCTCGCAGACCAGGGAGAGGGCGCTCTTTCAGGTGCCGCATGGGGCGGCGCTGGCTACATGCTCCAAGAAGCAGGAATCGTAGGAGAAGTGGCTTCGAAGCTATTCGGGTGCCACCATAGCTTCTTGCCTGGAACGGGTGTCCTTCTCGCCGATGGCACGCAAAAGGCCATCGAGGACGTCGAAGTTGGTGATGTCGTAGTCACAACAGACACAGAGACGGGTGAAACTGTCGACAAGCGTGTCGCCCAGACGATCACTACAGAGGGCGACAAGGACTTCACGAAGATCGTTATTTCCGTGGACGGGGAACACTCCAGCATCGTGGCCACGGACACGCACCCCTTCTGGGTCCCCGACCTGAAGAAATGGGTCAAGGCAGGCGACCTCCAAGTCGGCCAACTGCTCCGCACCAGCGCCGGCACCCACGTCCAGATCACCGCGGTCAGTCACTACACCAAGCGCCAACGCACACACGACCTCACCATCGAGGACATCCACGCATACTATGTGCTGGCGGGGGCTACGCCGGTACTGGTTCATAATTGCGGTGGTGGCACTACCGTCTATCGAGGCGTTCCGGAAGGTCATCCGGGGTTTGATGCGGCAGTTGACGGATCAGCTGTTCCTCGCGGAGGCACTGCTTCAGCAGAAGCGCACCAGCTTGGTGATACTGAAAGTCCTTACACGAGTTGGTCCACGAGTGAAGCTGCGGCTCGTCGTGCGGCCACCCGTGGGAAACTGGAGTGGGTGTCGTTCTTGAGTCTAGAATTCCGGCGGGACGCCCACATATTCACGTCAATGATGAGCCTTGGGCAGACCCCGATCTGAGGGGCGAATTCGAAGTGCTGATTGAAGGACCTATGCAAGGCAACCCGTATCCGGTTTGGAGACCGCAATGACCGTGCAGTCGATCGCTAGGCGAAGGGTAGCTCAGCTCATTGCGCAGGCTGGCGTGGATGCTCCTGCACAGATTGTCGAGCAATTGACGCAGGCGCTCTTCAGTGATCCGGATGCGGATATCGAGGTCACGTTTCCCCATGCAAGCGAGCTGCTAGAAATCTATAGATACAGGTTTGAGTCGCTGCCGGAGTTTCGAGAATCGCGGGTTGGGTGGAATTCTCTGTTCCGCGCTCTGAGTCAAGCCGAAGGGCGAGTCGGCCTGCTGTCAATAATATCCGATCCGTGGCGCGTGATCGCTATTCTGGATGAGTCCGCAGAGTCCGTCCTGGCATGTCTGATTAGGGATCAAAACCAAGGTGTGAGGTCAGAAAAATAGACGACCTCGCGTTTTAATGACGGTCCGTAGATTCACCAGAGATGGCGTGTAGGAGTGCGTAGTGGCCCCCGCCGGAATCAATTCCGGCGGGGGCCACTGGGATGTCTGACGGCAGTAGTTGCCGCTGAGGTCTGGGCGAGGTCCAGGCGGCCCGGCCTCCAGCTCGATCTGTAACCGCTCCACCTGAGCATCTCTAAGCCGGGCCCGGCAGGCCACCGGCTCCCATGGAGGCCAGGGCAGCCCTGCAGCCCTGACACCACGCGGCATGCCAGGCGTACGCCGACTTCCGCGTCACTCGTAGCGGGCCACCTCGGGAGACCGCACCCCCTGCTCGAACCGCCTTACGACCGGTAGATTCGGTTGAGCGGCAGCGCTCGGGCGCAGCTTGAATTGTCCTCTCAATGCTCCAGCTGTAGATCGTGATCTTGCTGGTGTGACTGAGCGCTTCAGATGGGGGACCTCGGCGACTGAACAGCTCCATGTGAGCCGTCCTTCAGTCCCACGCCCCGTGCCGGGCCTGCGAATTCGCCATGGACGGCCCGCCCACAGCTGGCGTATCTTCCCTCAGCGCGCGCTCTTCCGCGGGCGATTCCCGTTCCGTGCCTGTGGGGGGTCCACCGCCATGTCCGCATCCAGCGATCTCCGTCCGCGGCCCGCGCTGCCCAACCGGGTACCGCGGTCGCCGCGCGGCCTCCTGGCCGGTCTGTCGGCGCTGCTCGCGGCCGTCGCCCTCAGCGACCTGTCCGCCGTCTACGCCGGCGTCCGGGCATACACGCTGATCGATGAGGACCGGGGCCTCGCTTTTGCCTCTCAGCAGGAGCTGGACGGTGCCGACGCGCTGTACCAGACGGCAGGACAGCTCCAGAACGTCACGTTTCTTGCCTGCGCAATCGTCTTCATCGTCTGGTTCCACTGGATGCGCCGGGACGCCGGGGTGCTCGGGCCGGACAGGTTCCGCAACGGCCCTAGCTGGGCGATCGGGTCCTGGTTCATCCCGCTGGCGAACCTCTGGATGCCCTATCGGATCGCCGTCGATATGTGGGGGGCCAGCACGCGGCTGCCGGCCGACGGCGAGCCGTACAAGGTCTCTTTCTGGCCGGTGAACCTGTGGTGGGGCATGTTCGTCACCACGACCCTGTTCAATCGGTACGCCTCGCAGCGCTACCAGGACGCCGAAAGCCTCGGAGAGGTCCGGGACGCCGTGCTTCAGGTGATAACGGCCGACATCCTGGACATCGCCGCGGCGGCGGCCGCGGTGCACTTCGCGGTCCGCCTGACGGCCATGCAGCGGCTGAAGGCGGCCGAGGGGCCGTACGGCGCGGACGACGCCCTGGCCCGGATCGACGGCATCTCCGCCTAGACGGTCCGGGCTTTTGCATGCCCCGTGGCGCCGCCCCCAGACCGGCACAGCCACGGGGCCCTTCGGGATGGCCGGGTCGTGCAGCGGGGGAGGTTGTCGGGGAGCGCCGCCTCAGCCGAACCAGCTCACCTGGACCACCACGATCCGCTCGCCGGGTACGTCCGTCAGGTCGGTGAGCATCAGCAGCCCACGGCTGTCGGTGCGCACGCCCGGCCCGGGCCCGGTGTAGGCGGAGCCCTCCAGGAAGACCATGGATTCGCGTACGGCGATCTCGTTGGCGAGGCGTTCGGTCTCGGCGCGGGCCGCCTCCGGAAGCCCGTCCAGCAGGTCGTCCTGGAACGGCTCCCAGTGCCAGTCAGCCACCGGCGACCTCGTGGTGCGCCGCGCGGACGATGTCACCGGCCTCGCGGATGGCACGGTCGCGTACGGCGGGGTCCGGATCGCTGACGGCCTGCTCGGCGGCGTGCAGGCGGCGAGCGGTCTCGGGGTACCTCTCGATCTCGACGACGACGCCCCACTCCCGGTAGAACATCCGGATCGGTACGACGCTGTCCTCGTCCCCGGCTCTCACGAAGGCTCGCTGCAGGTCCTCGAAGAACTCGGGCAGACGAGACGGCGCGACCGTGGCCACCGCCTGCCGCAGAGCAGGGAGTGTGAGCTCGGGCCGCGGAATGAGCGGAGCGGTCCCGTCCGCGTAAGGCATGGTCATCGGCTGCCCCTTCCGTTCGCAGCGCGCCCTTGCGGCACGTGCCCACGCTAGCGCCATTACCGTCACACCTTCCCAGGCATCAGCGGATCGCCGTCGCAGAGGGCGAGGGCGAGTCCCCACTCGGCCCAGACCGTCTTGCCGACCCCGAGGCGCGGGTGCACACCCCAGCCGTCGGCGAGCATCCCGACCAGGGTCAGGCCCCGCCCGAACTGGTCCTCGCAGGTTGCCTCGCGCGGGCATGGCTGCCGCTCCCCGCGCGGGTCGCTGACCTCCACGCGGAGGGTTGCCCCGGTGGCGGTGAGGCGCACGCGGATCAGTCGGTCGCGGAGGCTGCCGTGCAACAGGGCGTTGGTGATCAGCTCGGACGTGACGACCTCGACGTCCCCGGCGCGGGAGTGGAACCCCCAGCCGACGGCCAGCCGGACGGCGCGGTGGCGGGCGAGGGTGACGTTGCGGGGGAGGGGGGTGTAGTCGACCAGGTCTTCTTCGAGGAGGGGGTCGGGCATGGGGGCCTCCGGGTGGATGCGCTGAGTGTGCGAATGGGGACTGAACGTAGCGGGTTCTTTGCTTTGGGGGCAATCAGTTCGGGGAAGTTCTTCCCCGAACTGATTAAGCGGTCGACTCCGTGATGTTCCGCGGACACACTGTGACCGTGAAGCGAGCAACCCTCTCCGCAGGTAATCGAGCGTCAACGGTCTTGGGACGTCGGCTCGGTGGTGAACTGCTGCGTCTGCGTGACGCCGCCGGCAAGACGCAGCAGCAGGCCGCCGAGTCGATCAACGCGACCGGCACGAAGATCGTGAAGATGGAGCGGGGCTGGGTGCCGATGCGAGACCCGGACATCCGGGTGCTGTGCGAGTTCTACGGCTTGGATGAACCCACGAGCCTCGCTCGCCTGCTGGAACTGGCAAGGCTGGATCGCGAACGCCGCAGGGCCAGGGGATGGTGGCGCAATCGCCTCGACGCCGGCGCGACGGCTGAGTACATCGCCATGGAGGACATCGCCAGCCGTATCCGGAACTGGCAGTCAGCGTTGATCCCCGGCCTCTTCCACACCCCCGAGTACACACGTGCCCTGGCTGTCGCCGAGGGTGACTGGGATGATCCCGATGAGATCGAGCGCTGGGTCGAGGTCAAGCAGCGGCGCCAAGAGCGGTTGTCCGGCGAGCGCCCGCTCCACTTGCACGCGGTGATCTGGGAGGCGGCGCTCCGACAGCAGATCGGGGGACCCGAAGTCATGCGAGCCCAACTGGAACGGCTCCTGGAGCACGCCGAGTTGCCGAACGTGCGCCTTCAGGTGCTTCCGTTCCGAGCTGGCGCACACCCTTGCATCTCGGGTCCGTTCAGCATCCTCTCCTTCGCGGAGGGTGAGGCGCTCGACGTGGTCCAGAGCGACACCGTCACTGGCATGGTCTGGGCGGAGAATGAGAGCGAGAGCAGTACCTACAGCGTTTTGTTCGACCGGACGTCTCGGCTCAGCCTGGCTCCACGTGATGCCGTGACGTTCATCGACAACCTGCGCAAGGAGATGTGAAGCATGCCCGAGTTCGAGTTCCTGAAGTCGAGCTACAGCAACGTTCAAAACGAATGCGTCGAAGTCGCCCGCAACACCCCCGCCACCGTCGCCGTCCGAGACTCCAAAACCCCCGACGGCCCCATACTCCGGCTCACCCCGACTGCCTGGGCGGAGTTCACCGCGTCGCTGAGGTGATCGGCTCCGTCCCTTCTGTGAGGATGGACGACGTCTGTCCTCGCGTCCGCTGGGTAGGGCTGCGGTAAGCGATGCCGCAACCCCCACAAGGAGGCCTCCGTGATCGCACCGGCCCAATCCAAACGCGCGGACCACTGCGCCCAGCCCGACGAAGCCCCGCTCCGTGCCTTCAGTGCGGAGAGCCCCGCCGCCGAACCCCCGCTGACCAGCGAGCCCCCGCTGCCCGATGCCGAGCCGCTGACCAGTGAGCCGCCGCTCGGCGTCGTGGGCTCCGACTCCACGAGGCCCTAGCGATGACCGCGCCGCCCGGAGAGGAGCTCGCCCGGCTCGCCGCGCTGCACGGCGTCGGCACGTCCTTCCAGCCCTCCCCGGACCGTACGGTCACGGCCTCGGCCGCCGCCGTCACCCGCGCCCTGGCCGCCCTCGGCGTCGACGCGGGCGACCCGCGGGCCGTCAGCGCCGCACTCGCTGCCCGGGAGGCGGAACTGAGCGAGCGGCTGCTGCCGCCGACCGTGGTGTGCTGGAGCGGCAGCCGGGCGGAGGCGCTCGCCGCGCTCCCCGAGGGCAGTCGGCTGCGTGTCGAGACCGAGCAGGGGGACGTCCGCGAGCCCCTCGATTTCGCCGAGGTCGAACACCTTCCGCTCGGTGTCCATCAGTTGACCGTCACCGCCCCCGACGGGCGGACCGGTCGCGCTCACCTCGTCGTCGCCCCGCCGCGCCTGCCCACGCCCACGGGACGGTCGTACGGACTCCTCGTCCAGCTGTACTCGCTGCTCTCCCGCCGCTCCTGGGGCATGGGCGACCTCGGCGACCTCGGTGAGCTGACCGCCTGGGCCGGACGGGCGCTCGGCGCCGGGTTCGTGCAGGTCAACCCGTTGCACGCGGCCGTGCCCGGCGCCCCGACCGACCCCTCCCCGTACCGGCCCTCCTCCCGCCGCTTCCCCGACCCGGTGCATCTGCGGGTCGAGGACGTCCCCGAGTACGCGTACGCCGTCCAGGAGCACGGCGACCGGATGGGATCGCTGTCCGAGCGTGCTGCGCGGCTGCGGGAAGCCGTGCTGGAAAAAGGGGAGTTGATCGACCGGGACGCCGTGTGGGAGCTCAAGCGGGAGGCCCTGGAACTGGTCGCCCGGGTGCCGCTCGGGCCCGGTCGGTGCGCCGCCTACTGCGACTTCCTCGCCGAGCAGGGCCAGGCCCTGGAGGACCACGCCACCTGGTGCGCCCTCGCCGAGGTGCACGGACCGCAGTGGCGGCAGTGGCCGTCCGGTCTGCGCGACCCGCGGTCCGCCGAGACCAACCGCGCCCGCGGGGAGTTGATGGACCGCGTCGACTTCCACTCCCGTCTCGCCTGGCTCACCGACGCCCAGCTCACCGCCGCCCAGCGCGCCGCACGCGACGCGGGCATGTCCGTCGGGATCGTCCACGACCTGGCGGTCGGCGTGCATCCCGAGGGCGCCGACGCCTGGGCTCAGCAGGAGTACTTCGCCGCCGGGATGTCGGTCGGCGCCCCGCCGGACGCCTTCAACGCCCGCGGCCAGGACTGGGGTCTGCCGCCCTGGCGCCCCGACCGGCTGGCCGCGTCCGGCTACGCCCCCTACCGGCGGCTGCTGAAGGCCCTGTTCCGCTACGCCGGCGCCCTGCGCATCGACCACGTCATGGGCCTGTTCCGCCTCTGGTGGGTCCCGCAGGGCGAGCCGCCCACGGAGGGCACCTACGTCCGCTACGACGCCGAGGCCATGCTCGCCGTGCTGGTGCTGGAGGCCTCGCGGGCCGGTTCGGTGGTGATCGGCGAGGACCTCGGCACCGTCGAGCCGGGTGTCCGGGAGGCGCTGCGTGAGCGCGGGGTCCTCGGCACGTCCGTCCTGTGGTTCGAACGGGACTGGGACGGCGACGGACACCCCCTGCCCCCCGACCGCTGGCGCGCCGACTGTCTGGCCACCGCCACCACCCACGACCTGCCGTCCACCGCCGCCCGCCTCACCGGCGAGCACGTCGAACTGCGCGACCGGCTGGGCCTGTTGACTGGGCCTCTGGAGGAGGAGCGCGCCGAGGCGGCCAAGGACACCGCGGAGTGGCTGGGCCTGCTCACCCGCCTAGGACTGCTGGCCGGCGCCGGCGGCGGCAGCGACCGCTCCTCGGAGGAGGCCGAGGTCCAGGCCGTGCACCGGTTCCTGGTGCGCACCCCCGCCCGCATGATCGGCGTCTGGCTCCCGGACGGCGTCGGCGACCGCCGCCCGCAGAACCTGCCCGGAACCTGGGACCAGTACCCGAACTGGCGTCTGCCGATCGCGGACGCGGACGGCCGCCCCGTCACCCTGGAACAGCTGGCGGCCTCGCCGAGACTGCGGGCGCTGATCGAGGTCCTGCGGGGGTGGGACGACGCGTCGGGCTCCTGCTGAGCACTTCTGGAGCACCGCGCGGCGGTCGGAGACTCACCGGTCATGTCCGGCCGCGTCTGCTCAGCAAGGCCAGTGCCGCCAACAGCACGCACCCCGCGGCTTCGACGGCGAGGGTGGGCTTCACCAGGTTCGCGTCGAGGGTCTCCTGGAACCCGAAGAGGCCGGAGGTGAGGCTGACGACCAGGGCAGCCAGGGTGCCGGCCGTGAAGAGCGTCCCCAGCGCGGCGAGGACGGGCAGGAGGCGGGTGGGGGTGATCAGCAGCGACAGCGCGAGCAGCCCGGCCCCGATCGCGTTGAGCAGGAACAGCGGGCCGATCGTGTCCAGATAACGGTAGCCGTCGTACCAGAGGCTGAGATGGATCGCGCCCATGGCCACGACCGTTCCCGCCGAGGCCAGCCGGAGGGCGACGATCGCGATCGTGCGCCCGGCAACCCGCCCAGCAGCCCGCTCAGTAGCCATTGCCGTTGGTCGTGTCGGAGTTCTTGCCCGTCGAGGCGGCGCCGCCCACGGTGAGCTGGGTCTTCATGCCGAGGTCCTTGTGGCCGTCGACGGGGCAGTAGACCTGGAACGTGCCGTCCTTCAGCGAGACGGTGAGGTTCGCCGACTCTCCGGGCGCCAGCGTCCGCGTCTTCTGTTCCGTTCCGGAACCCTCGATCTCCATGGCGTGGTCGTGATGGCCGTTGTTGTGGACGACGAACGTGTAGGTGCCCGCCTTCAACGTCGTCTTGGACAGCTCCATCTTGAAGTCGACCAGCTTCACGTCCACCTGGGTGGTACCCGGCTTGCCACTCTGTTCTGGGGCCGACGGTGACGAGCTGCCGCCGTTGCCGCCTCCGTCTCCGCTTCCGCCCCCGCATGCCACGAGGATGCCCGCCAGTGCTCCGGCGGCCAGCCCGGGCCCGGCGGTCCTGCGCACGAATGTCATGAGCGTCGTCGTCATGAGCGTCGTCGCCATGTCTCGGCCCTCCGTGAGAAATCGTTCCTGACCAGACATACGGACGGACCGCACCAGGAGATTGCCCAAAGGGGTACGAGAATGGGGATATGGTCCCGCGTGGAACGGGGGGAATCCGTTCGGCGAGGTTCGCCGTATCCACTGGTATGCGGAGATTGGGCCTACCACTCGGCCGACTCTCGGACGAGACGCTGCTGGCGGGAATGGCGAGCGGCGCCCCGGAGATCGCGCTCGCGTTCGTCCGCCGGTTCCAGCGCATGGTCTTCGGCATCGCCGTCGCCGTCGTCGACGACCCCCAGCTCGCCGAGGACATCGCCCAGCAGGCCTTCGAAAGGGCGTGGCGTCATGCGCAGGTCTACGACTCCCGGCGTGGCTCGGTGAAGACCTGGCTGGCGACCATCACGCACAACCTGGCGATCGACGCCGTCCGCGCGCGCAAGGCGACCCCGGTCTCCCCCGAGGACCTCGACGCTCTGCTCGGCATCGTGACCCGGACGCCCGAACAGTGGGCAGTGGCCGACGAGACGGCTTCGCGGATCAGGGCCGCGGTGGCGGACCTGCCGCGCCAGCAGGCACGCGCCGTGGTCATGGCCGGCATCTACGGGATGACCGCACGACAGATCTCCGAGGTCGAGGGGATCCCCCTCGGCACGGCGAAGACACGGATCAGGACGGCGATGGGGAAACTGCGGACGGTTCTGGGACCCGAGCGAGCCGATCATGACTGACAGGGACTGCACGTGGCTGAGGGCCGTCGCCGACGAGCTGGCGCTGGGCATCCTCCCCGGTCAGGAGCGCGCCGAGGCCATCGCCCACCTGGACCGCTGCCCCGCCTGCCGGGAGCACGTGGAGCAGCTGACGCTCGTCGGAGACGAGCTGCTCTCCCTCCTTCCGGACAGCGAGCCGCCCGTCGGCTTCGAGACACGGGTGACGGAACGGCTGGGCCTGAACCGGACGGCGCGACGACGGCGACCACGGGCCGCCGTGGCGGTCGCGGCCGCCGCCGCGATCGCCCTCGGGTTCGGCTTCGGCGGCTGGGCCGTCGGGACGGCCATCGAGGGAGCGTCGGCTCCCACCGCACGGAGTTCGGAGCCTCCCGGCTCGGAGCACGACCTGCTCACGGCGTCTCTGCTGGCCCCCGACCACCGCCCGGTGGGCCGGATCTTCGCCTATACCGGATCTCCGGGCTGGGTCTACATGTCGGTCGACCTAGGCCGGGACGCGTCCGGATCCGACTCCCAGGCCGGACCCGACTCCCAGGCCGGACCCGGACCCGGACCCGGACCCGGACCCGGACCCGGAGCCGGAGTCGGACCCGGAGCCGGACCCGGACCCGGACCCGGAGCCGGAGTCGGACCCGGAGCCGGACCCGGAGCCGGAGCCGGAGTCGGAGTCGGAGCCGGGTCAGGGTCCGAGGTCACAGGCTCGGGCGACGGATACCCGGAGGCCGTGAAGGTCAGCTGCCGACTGGAGCGTACGGACGGCACGTCGGTCCGCATCGGGGAGTTCTCCCTCGACGACGCCGGCCAGGGGCACTGGGGAGCCCCCATGCGGGTCGACCCGGACACGGTGTCGGGCGCCCGGCTGCTGGCCGCGGACGGCTCCGTCGTGGCCACGGCCCACTTCCAGGGCACGTGATCGCGACCCCGGTCCTCATACGGCACCCCGGGCGCGCGCCCTCCGACACCGTTCGCTAACTTGGGCACCGTGGACAAGAAGAACGCCCTGCGCGCCGGCGCCCTGGCCGCCGGTACGACGCTGATGATGCTGCTCATGTCGTCCCCCGCCCTCGCGCTGACCCGCGACGACGGCGACGCCCCCGGCCCGGGTCTGAGCGTCGGCGAGACGCTGGGCCTCTACGTCCTGGCCCCGATCGCGATCTTCGCGGCGATCGCCGGACTGGTGTGGGTCCTCGACCGGTCGAAGGACCGGGACGACACCACCAGCTCCAACATCGCCGTCAAGGGCAAGGCGCAGGCCAAGGCCTAGAGCTTGGCCCGACTCCTCTCCGAGGGCGTCGGCCGCACTCCCGTACGCGCACGCGTACGTGGTTGAGGCCTGCGCCCTCGGCGTGTTCCCGGGGGTGGGGGCCGGGCAGGCGCGGCTCCGATAATTCCGTCGACAGGGCGCGAGCCCGGCTGGCAGGCTGCCGCGCATGACCTACGGAATCGAGTTCCTCACCGCTCGGTGAGCGCCCAGGAAGAGCGCGCCGCACGCGCCGCGCTCCGCCTCCCGCCCGCCCTGTACGACCACGCCCTGCACCTGGTGCACGAGTCCCCGGACGGCCTCCCGTCCGGCCGCGGCTTCGACCTCCCCGTCGTTCCCGACCCGCCTGCCCTGCCCGGCGCGGACGCGGCGCCGCTGTCCCGCAAGGCAGCGCCAGCCGTCCTCGCCAAGGCGTTGCACCCCCTGCCGGACGACCCGGCCGCCCTGCACCGCCGTTTCGCGGAACTCGGCGTGTGGAGCTGTCACCGGTACCTGATCCAGTCCACCGTCGCCGACCTGCCGCTCCCCGCCGATCAGCACGCCGCCGCCCGCACCCTGGCCAGACGGCTGACCCGGACCGGCACCACCGTGCCCACCGTCACCGTGGGCCTCGCTCTCCTCACCCGCCTCGGCGAGCCCGAGGACGTCCCGTACCTCTCCACCCTCGGCCTGCTCCGGGCGCTCAACGGCCCGGCGGTCCAGGCCCTCGACACGCTCGACCGGCGGTCCGCCGCCGTCGTCGACCTCGTGGTCTCCACCCGCCGCGCCGAACTGCGGTCGCTCGTCCGCGCCCTGGCGGCCCAGGACGGGCAGGCCGTCCGCAGGGAGCTGGTGGCCTTCCCCGCCGAACCCCGCCTCCTCGGCCCCGCGACCGCCCGCCGCATCGCGGAAGCCGCCCTCCTGCCCGACCTGCTCGCCGAACACCCCGCCGACACGGCCCTGCTCGCCCGGGCGGGCCGCCTCCTCGTCCGGATGGCGTCCGCCCGCGACGAAGCGGCCGAACTCCTCGCCTACCGCGACGCGACAGGCGTGTACGACACCGTCGTCAACCGGGCTGGTCTCCTGCCCCCGACCCTCGAACACCACGCCATGCTTCTCTCCCTCGCCCTCGGCCTGAGCAGCGGAACCGGAGCGCTGCTCGACTGGCCCACCGGCTCCGGTCGCCGCGAGACACTCCTGACCACCCTCGGCCGCCTGCTGGCCGAGCCCTCCTGGACCCGCCCGACCGACCTCGACACGCACGCCACGCATGACACGCACGCCACGCACGACGCGCTCGACATGCACGACACGGGTGCGGCGGCCCGACGGCTGTGGGCCGGCTGGATCCGCCGTACCGGGCGGCGGCCCTTCAGCCGCCCGGCCGACGGCAGGCTGCGCATCGAGGTCGTGGCCGGCGACCCCGTGGACCGCGAACCCGTCGAGACCCGCATCCTCCTCGACGGACGTCCGCTCGTCCCGGCCGTCTTCCCGCACGGCCCCGCGCACAGCCCCGAGCGTCTCCTGGACGACGGCCTGCTCCGGGCCGGTCCCGAGCCCCGCCGGGTGCAGCTCGCGGAGGCTTCCTGCACCGAGGGGTGCTGCGGCGCGCTCCACGTCACCATCCGCCGTGACGGCGACCAGGTCGTGTGGGAGGACTGGCAGCGACCCGCCCCGCCGGGCACCCGCGGGCCGGCGCCCGAACTGCCGGCGCAACGCTTCGACGCCGCCGCCTACGACGCGGAGATCGCCCGCGCCGAAGCGGACCGGGACTGGTCCTGGCCGGCCCGCACCATGGCCCGGCTGATCAAGGCGGGCCTGGTCGCACGGCCGGAGCTGCTCGCCCGGTGGGACGCGCGCCGGGGTTGGATCGGCAGCGGCTTCCTC
Source organism: Streptomyces sp. NPDC051677 (assembly GCF_044453465.1). Taxonomy (NCBI): domain Bacteria; kingdom Bacillati; phylum Actinomycetota; class Actinomycetes; order Kitasatosporales; family Streptomycetaceae; genus Streptomyces; species Streptomyces sp. NPDC051677. Next base: position 331,764 of record NZ_JBITCT010000002.1, on the reverse strand, counting down.
GACCCGGACACCGCCGTGGTCACCTTCTGGTACGCGCCGGGACTCGGCGCCGGGGAAGCGGACGGCGACGCGCTCCATTTCCGCTGGGTCGTCCCGGACGACGGCGCGCCGCCCGAGGCGCAGGCCGCCGCCGCCCTGCGCCGACTGACCGAGGAGGACCCGAGGACCTACGCCGTCTTCTGCGGCGGCACCCGCGAACGCGCCGAACGACTCGGGTACCCGTGGCCGCCGGAAGACGGGTGAGGGCGCCCGGTGCGACACCGGGCGCCCTCAGACTCGCGGAAGCGGTCAGCGCGCGTCCGCCGCCTGGGCCTTCAGCGCGCGTTCCACGCCCGAGCGGGACTCGGAGACCAGGCGGCGCAGGGCCGCGTTGGGCTCGGCCGAGGCCAGCCAGGCGTCCGTCTTGTCCAGGGTCTCCTGGGAGACCTGGACCGTCGGGTAGAGGCCGATCGCGATCTGCTGGGCGATCTCGTGCGAACGGGCGTCCCAGATGCCCTTGACGACCTCGAAGTACGTGTCGGCGTACGGCGCGAGCAGCTCACGCTGGTCGGTCTGGACGAAGCCGCCGATCACGGCCTCCTGCACGGCGTTCGGCAGCTTGTCGGAGTCGACGACCGACGCCCACGCCTCCGCCTTGGCCTCCGGGGTCGGCCGGGCGGCCCGGGCGGTCGCCGCGTGACGCTCGCCGGCGGCCGTCTTGTCCCGCTCGTACTCCCCGGCGATCTCCGCCTCGTCGAACCGGCCGACCGCCGCGAGGCGCTCCACGAACGCCCAGCGCAGCTCGGTGTCGACGGCCAGGCCCTCGACCGTCTGCGTGCCGTCCAGCAGGGCCTCCAGGAGGTCGAGCTGCTCCGGGGTGCGGGCCGTGGCCGCGAACGCCCGCGCCCATGCCAGCTGGTGGTCGCTGCCGGCCGCCGCGGACCGCAGGTGGGCCAGCGTGGCGTCCGTCCAGCGGGTCAGCAGGGCCTCGCGGGCGCTCGGGTCGGCGTACAGGTCGACGGCGAGCTTGGCCTGCCGCTGCAGCGACTGGACCACGCCGATGTCGGACTCCTTGCCGATGCCGGACAGCACCAGGGACAGGTAGTCGTGGGTGGGCAGTTCGGCGTCCCGGGTCATGTCCCAGGCCGACGCCCAGCACAGGGCGCGCGGCAGCGACGACTCGAAGTCGCCGAGGTGCTCGGTCACGAACGCGAGGGACTGCTCGTCCAGCCGGACCTTGGCGTACGACAGGTCGTCGTCGTTGAGCAGGACGACGTCCGGACGGCGCTTGCCGACGAGCTGCGGGACGGCCGTCAGTTCGCCGTCGACGTCCAGCTCGACACGCTCGTCGCGCACCAGCTTGCCGCTGTCGTCGTCGAGGTCGTACAGGCCGACCGCGATGCGGTGCGGGCGCAGCGTGGGCTCGCCCTTCGCGCCGGCGGGGAGCGCGGGGGCCTCCTGGCGGATGGCGAAGGACGTGATGACGCCGTGGGCGTCCGTCTCGATCTCCGGGCGCAGGATGTTGATGCCGGCGGTCTGCAGCCACTTCTGCGACCAGGTGCCGAGGTCGCGTCCGGAGGTCTCCTCCAGCGCGCCCAGCAGGTCGGACAGGCGGGTGTTGCCGAAGGCGTGCCGCTTGAAGTAGGCCTGCACGCCCGCGAAGAACTCGTCCATGCCGACGTACGCCACGAGCTGCTTCAGGACGGAGGCGCCCTTGGCGTAGGTGATGCCGTCGAAGTTGACCAGGACATCGTCCAGGTCGCGGATCTCGGCCATGATCGGGTGGGTGGACGGCAGTTGGTCCTGCCGGTACGCCCACGTCTTCATGGAGTTGGCGAACGTGGTCCACGAGTGCGGCCAGCGCGACTGCGGTGAGTACGCCTGGCAGGCGATGGAGGTGTAGGTGGCGAACGACTCGTTCAGCCACAGGTCGTTCCACCACTCCATGGTGACCAGGTCGCCGAACCACATGTGGGCCAGCTCGTGCAGGATCGTCTCCGCGCGCAGCTCGTACGACGCGTCGGTGACCTTGGAGCGGAACACGTACTGGTCGCGGATGGTGACCGCGCCCGCGTTCTCCATCGCGCCCGCGTTGAACTCCGGCACGAACAGCTGGTCGTACTTCTTGAACGGGTACGTGTAGTCGAACTTCTCCTGGAACCAGTCGAAGCCCTGCCGGGTGACCTCGAAGATCGCGTCCGAGTCGAGGAACTCGGCGAGGGAGGGCCGGCAGTAGATGCCCAGCGGCACCGACTGCCCGTTCTTCTCGTACACGCTGTGGACGCTGTGGTACGGGCCGACGATGAGCGCGGTGATGTAGGTGGAGATCCGCGGGGTCGGCTCGAACACCCAGACGTCGTCCTTGGGTTCCGGCGTAGGCGAGTTGGAGATGACCGTCCAGCCGGTGGGGGCCTTCACCGTGAACTGGAAGGTCGCCTTCAGGTCCGGCTGCTCGAAGGACGCGAACACGCGACGGGCGTCCGGCACCTCGAACTGCGTGTACAGGTAGGCCTGTTCGTCGACCGGGTCGACGAAGCGGTGCAGGCCCTCGCCGGTGTTGGTGTAGGCGCAGTCGGCGACCACGCGCAGGACGTTACGGCCTTCCAGCAGTCCGGAGAGCGCGATCCGGGAGTCCTTGAAGACGTCGTCCGGCTCCAGCGCGTCCCCGTTCAGCGTCACCTCGTGGACGGTCGGGGCCACCAGGTCGATGAAGGACTCGGCGCCTCCCCCACGCTCGGCTTCGCTCGAGCGGGAGGGGCCCCCCTCGGCCACGTCGAAACGCACCGTGGTCACGGACCGATAGGTACCGCCCTCCTGCGCGCCGGACAGGTCGAGATCGATCTCGTACGAGTCAACGGTGAGCAGCTTCGCCCGCTGCTGCGCCTCTTCGCGAGTCAGGTTTGTGCCAGGCACGCGGTCATCTCCTCGTTATGTGTGGGTTGCGCCATCCTTCCACGGCATCCGCGGGGAACGCGATGTCCGTTTCCCGCCGGTGGGGCGGCCCGGCGCGCGCGACCGTGGACCCATGACGACGTACACCGCACGACCCATGGACCCGACGGTCCTCAAGGAGCTGCGCACGGCCGACGACGCGGGCCGCCCGGCCGTCCCGTTCACCGACGAGGAGGGCGGGGCGCCCCTGCGCTGCTGTCTGCGCCGCAGTGAGCCGGGCGAGCGCATCGCGCTCGTCTCCTACGCGCCCCTGCGCCGCTGGGCCGCCGAAACCGGCGCCTGCCCCGGGGCCTACGACGAGCAGGGCCCCGTCTTCATCCACGCCGAGGAGTGCACGGGCCCGGACGCGGACGGGTACCCCTTCGCCAACGAGCACCGCACGGTCCGCCGCTACTCGGCCGACGGGCACATCCTGGGCGGGGAGCTGGTCGACGCCCCGGACGACGACGCCTTCCGGAACGCGTTCGACGACCCGGCCGTGGTGCTCGTCCACGTCCGGGCCGTCGAGTACGGCTGTTTCCTCTACGAGGTCAGGAGGGGCTAGCCCTTCAGCTCGGCCGCCACCAGCTCCGCGATCTGCACCGCGTTCAGAGCGGCGCCCTTGCGGAGGTTGTCGTTGGAGATGAACAGGGCCAGGCCGTTGTCGACCGTCTCGTCGCGGCGGATGCGGCCCACGAAGGACGGGTCCTGGCCGGCGGCCTGCAGGGGGGTCGGGATGTCGGAGAGGGCGACGCCCGGGGCGCCCCCCAGGAGCTCCGTGGCGCGCTCCACCGACAGGGGGCGCGCGAAACGGGCGTTGACCTGGAGGGAGTGGCCGGAGAAGACCGGGACGCGGACGCAGGTGCCGGAGACCTTGAGCTCGGGGATCTCGAGGATCTTGCGGGACTCGTTGCGGAGCTTCTGCTCCTCGTCCGTCTCGTTCAGACCGTCGTCGACGATCGAGCCGGCGAGGGGGATCACGTTGAAGGCGATGGGACGCTTGTAGACGCCGGGCTCGGGGAAGTCGACCGCGCCGCCGTCGTGCGTCAGCTTGTCCGCGTCGGCGACGACCTTCTGCGCCTGGCCGTGCAGCTCCGCCACGCCCGCGACACCCGAGCCCGACACCGCCTGGTACGTCGCGACGACCAGCGCCTCCAGGCCGGCCTCCGCGTGCAGCGGCTTCAGAACCGGCATCGCGGCCATCGTCGTGCAGTTCGGGTTGGCGATGATGCCCTTGGGGCGGTCCGCGACCGCGTGCGGGTTCACCTCGGAGACGACCAGCGGGACCTGCGGGTCCTTGCGCCAGGCCGACGAGTTGTCGATCACTACCGCGCCCTGCGAGGCGACCTTCTCGGCCAGCGCCTTCGAGGTCGCGCCGCCCGCGGAGAACAGGACGATGTCCAGGCCCGAGTAGTCGGCCGTCGCCGCGTCCTCGACCGTCACGCCGTCCAGGGTCGTGCCGGCGGAGCGGGCCGACGCGAACAGGCGCAGCTCGGTGACCAGGCTGTGTCCATTCAAGAGGGCGCGTTCCTTGAGGATCCTGCGCATGACCGTGCCGACCTGACCGGTGGCTCCGACGATTCCGACCCTCACGGCGACTCCTCTGTGTCTCTTGCGTGTCTCTTTACATGCATGTTGCCTGGCCGAGGCTTTTCCATCATGCGGCCGACCCCGGCCCGCCTGTCCAATTTTTTGTCCCGCATGCCCGAGGAATGGGACGCCGCCCGTGCCAGTGTGACGCACGCCTCCGCACAATCCCCGGCCGTCCCGCCGAACGTTTCCGCGCCCTGCGGCGTCGTAGAGACACAGTGGGGTGGGAGGAGGGGTGGCTTTGCTGCGCAGAAAGGCCCGCCGCGCCCAAGGGGACCGGGTCGTGCACGGCGACGATCCTCTGGACGCGGCGCAGGAGCGCCGGGTGCGGGCGGTGCTCGCGCTGGGCGGGGTTCCGCAGTCGGACCTGCCGGACGGGGTACAGCAGGTACGTCTGCGGCTGCTGGAGCGCGCCGCGAAGGGGTACGAGGCCCCGCGCGACGTCTCCGCGTGGGCGGCGGTCGTCGCCTCCAACCTCGCCATGGACTGGCACCGCGCCAAGCGCCGCCAGGAGCGGCTGGGGGAGCGGCTGGCCTCGCTGCGCCAGCACGAGCACCCTTCCGGCGAGGACACCAGCGTGCTCTCCCTCGCCGTCGCCCAGGGCCTGGACGACCTGCCCGACGCCCAGCGTCAGGTCGTCGTCCTGCGCTTCTACGCCGACCTGCCGGTGCGCTCGATCGCCCAGGAGCTGGGAGTTCCGGAGGGCACGGTCAAGAGCCGCCTGCACACGGCGGTACGGGCCCTGCGCGCCCGCCTGCACGAGGACGAGGTGGTGTGACGTGACCGCGGAACACGAGGACCGCGCCGGACGCGAGAGCGGCGGCGCCGGGCCGGACGCGCTGATGGCGGCGATCACCGACGAGCGGCCGGCCGACGAGAGCCTCGCGGACGCCGCGTTCCTGGCGGAGTACCGCTCGGCGACCGCCGACCTCGCACTGCTGCGCGAGCAGCTCGGCCTCGTCGCGGACGCCCTGACGGAACCGGGCCGGGAGCCCGCGGCCGAGGCGGCCCCCGCACCGGTACGCCGACTGTCCGCCCCCCGCCGGCTCCGCCCCCTGGCCCTGCGCGCCGTGGGCGTCGCCGCCGCCGGGGCGCTGGTCTTCGGGGCCGGGTGGGTGGTCGTCCAGGGCGGGCACGGGGTGAGCGACGGCGCCGACGACAAGGCTTCGGCCAGCGACGCCTCCGCCGGCGAGGCGGGCGGCGGCGAGGCGGGCGCCAAGGCGTCCTCGGGCGCCGGCAGTCCCCTGCGCGACCCCGGTTACCTCGCCTGCGCCCGGCTCGTCGTGGAGGGCGACGTGACGGACGTCCACCGGCTGCCCGGCACGGCCCGTGAACGCGTCACCCTGCGCGTCACGCACGCGTACAAGCCCGCCAAGAGCGCTCCCCAGGTCGACTTCGTCGTGGAGGAGGGCATGGATCCGCTGCTCGACGAGGGCGACCACGTCCTGGTCGCCCTGGCGAAGGGGGCCGACACCCCCGAGGTCTGGGCGGTCGGCGCATCCGAGATCGCCACCGAGCGAGAGGCTCTCACCGACACACTCCCCGACACCGCGGGCGTCGCCTGCGAATAGGACCTGTCCTGGGCCGCGAACGAACGAAGGGCGGGCGCCCGGATGGCCGCCCGCCCCTTGTGCTCGTGCTCCCCTTGTGCTCGCGCTCAGGGTGTTACGGAGTGACCTTCTCGATCGTCACCTTGCCGAGGCCCGCGACGGTGCCCCGCGCGTTCACCAGCTGGACCTGGCCGAACAGGACCCGGCCCTCCGGTGCGACGGCCGCGGCGGTGACGGTCGCGGCGACCGTCGTCGAGGCGCCCGTGGCCAGCTTCACCGGCGTCGACTCGTCGACGGTGACGGTGCCCAGCGTGGGCGACAGGAACGCGTCCACGTAGTCGTACGCCGTCGTGCCGGCCGGGACCGAGTAGCCCGCGACCTCGATGGTGTACGTGCCGGCGGCGGGCGACGGGATGGAGACCGCCTCCTCCGCGTCACCGTCGGCCTGCTGCGCGACCTGGTCGCCGTTCGCGTCGTAGACCGTCAGGTCCAGGTCGGCGGAGGCGTCGGAGACGTTGCCGATGGAGACGTCCAGCGACTTGGCGCCCGCCGGGACCTCGACCGTGGTGGTCTGGGTCGCGCCGTCGGCGATGGTCGGGCGGGCCGTCTTGGACGAGCCGAGCGGGCCGCCGGCCAGCTTGCCGTCGAAGGCGGCGAAGTTGTTCTTCGCCTTCCAGGAGGCGGCGGTCGGGGCGCCGACCTTCGCCTCGGGCACGGTCACGGTCTCCGGGTCGAAGGCCACGCCGTAGACGGTGGCGTCCAGCTTGTACGGGTTGTCGAGCAGCGGCGAGGTGCGGCGCGACTCGACCTCGATCTCCCAGACCCCGGCCTGCGGGTTCTGGTACGAACGGGCGTCGGGCCGGCAGCCGTTGGTGTTGGGGTAGTTGCTGTAGCAGTAGATCGTGGAGCTGTCCTCGACCGCGACGCCGTACGGGTGGATCGAGATGAACCGCGTCTGGCTCTTGTCCTTCAGCCCGCCGATCGCGACCTCGAAGGACTTGGCGCCCTGCGGCACGGTCAGGAAGTACGACTGGAAGCTGTTGCGCTGCACGGTGTTCGACACGTGGAACGTGTGCTTCACCGGCGTCGAGACGACGACCGTGTTGAGGATCTGCTTGTCGAGGCCCTCGGTCTTCGGGTCGTCGACCTCCAGGATCGCGCTGGCGATGCCCGCGGCCTTCGGCTGGGCCTGGATCTTGACCGTCACCGGCTTGTTCAGCGGCAGCTTCACCTCGTCCGAGCCGAGGATCCTGAAGGTGCCGGCCGCGTTGTTCTCGAGGCGCAGCTTGTGGCGGATCGCCTTGTCGGCGCCGGACGTACGGGTGATGGTGACGTCGTACGTCTTCTTCTGCCCGGCCTTCAGGCCGCTCTCGCGGTCGTAGACGCCGGTGCCGAAGCCCGGGGTCTTCAGCGCCTGGTCGAGCGCGGTGTCGACCGGGGCCTTCACGGCGTAGTCGTGGGCGGTGGCGCCCTTCCTGATGGACTTCCAGGCGTCCACGATGTTGATGGCGCCCGAGCCCTCCTCGTACGCCTGCAGACCCTTGATGTGGTCGGCGGTCGAGGTCAGCGCCGTGCGCAGGGTCGCCGGGGTGAGGGCGATCCGGTGCTGCTTGGCGGCGGAGATCAGCAGCGCCGAGGCGCCCGCGGCCTGCGGGGAGGCCATCGAGGTGCCCTGGAGCATCGAGTAGCCGGCCGGCAGCGTGTAGCCCGACTCGGCGACCGGGGCGCCCGGCAGCCAGGTCTGGGTGGTGTTGATCGCGGCGCCGGGGGCGACGAGGGTCGGCGTGAAGCCGCCGTCCTCACGCGGGCCGCGCGAGGAGAACGGCAGCAGCGCGTACTTCTTCGTCACCTGCGAGCCGTAGTTGGAGGCCCAGGTCTCCTTGGAGATGGCCGCGCCGACCGAGATCACCTTGTCGGCCAGACCGGGGTCGCCGATGGTGTTCGCGCCGGGGCCCTCGTTGCCCGCCGAGATGACCAGCTGGACGCCGTAGGTGTCGATGAGGCGCGTGTACAGCTCGGCGCGCGCGTTGTTGCCGTCGTTCAGACCGGGCAGACCGCCGATCGACATGTTGACGATGTCGACGCCGCGGTTGACGACCAGGTCGATCATGCCCTCGGTGAGGGCGACGTTGGTGCAGCCCGGGCCGAAGATGCAGGCACGGGAGGAAACGATCTTCGCGCCGGGCGCGGCGCCGTTCATCTTGCCGCCGAACAGGCCGTTCGCGGCGGTGATGCCGGCGACGTGCGTGCCGTGCTCGCTGGCGATGAGACCGATGTTGGCGAAGTCGGCCTTCTTGCCGACCCAGTCGCCGCCGAACGGGTCCATCGGCACGTCCTTGCGGATCTGCACGACGAACGGCTGCCGCTCGACGACGTCGGTCGCCGGGTTGTCGGTGCCGAAGTACCCGATCTGGTAGCCGTCCTTGTACGGCTTCATCGCGGTGTCGTCGGTGAAGTCGCCGTTGTTGTTCACGTCGACGGTGACCGTGCCGGCCGCGGCGTCGTACAGGACGCCCCACGCGTCGGTGGTGTCGCCGTCGCGGTTGACGTCGCCCTTGGCGTCGCCGCCCGCGGTGGCGGACTCCCGGAAGAGGTTGATCTGGTACGAGCCGGCCTTCGCCGTCCAGGTCCGGCCGCCGAAGGTGAAGCTGGGCCCGGAGACCGAGGTCGTCATCGGGCGCCACGAGGCGTCGCCGTCGAGGATCGGGTCGGTGGACGTCACCCAGTCGACGATCTTGCGCTCGCCGGTGGTGGTCTTCTGCAGCGCGGGGTGCGCCAGGTCCACGCCGGAGTCGAGGACGCCGATGGTGACGCCGCGGCCGTCCGCCTTCGGGTTCTTCTTCACGAAGTCGACGGCGCCCGTCTCGAAGGACGGGTTGTACGGGTTCTTGGCGGGGGTGTTCTTGTTCGGCGCCGCGTAGGTCTTCGTCTTCGCCGCGGACTGCGCGGACTTGGCGCCCTTCGCGGCGTCCGCGTCCGGCGTCGGGTCGTCGAGGACGATGTCCTGACGCAGGTCGATGGCGTGCACCGAGGTCAGCTTGGCCGCGGCGGCGATCGCCGAGTCGGCCTTGGCCGTCGGGATCGTGGCGCGGACGTAGCCGACCTTGTCGTAGGACTGGCCGACCGAGCCGCCCTTGACCGCGTCCAGCTCCTTGGCGACCTGCTCGGTCTGGCCGGGGGCGGTCGCGACCATCAGCGTGACGTTCTTGTCGCCGTCGGCCTTGGCCTCGGCGAGCAGGGTGGCGTCGTCGGAGCCGAGCTTTTCGTGGGCGGACTTCACGCCCGGGTCGGCCGCGACCGGGGCCTGGCCGGTGTCGCCGGCGAAGGCCATGGGTATCGGCCCGGCCGCGGACAGCGCGGCCACCAGGCCGGCGGCCACGGCTATGCGGGCCACGCGTCTTGCGCCCGATATCGGTTCACGCTGGGGGGTGAGGGTCATCGGCATCCCTTGTAGGTAAAGGAACGAGCACCACATGATCAGGACGTTCCTGCCTGATCACGGTCGTCCGGAACGCGGTCCCGGATGACCGCAAAGCTTTACCTAACGGACTGGTGTTTGGGGAGAGTTGACCGAATCGATATGGATGTATGGGGAAAACCCTCTACGAGTTACCTGTGGGGAGTCTTCGTGAAGGGTGTGCGCGGGAGGTGGCCGGGATGTGGGCGATATTGCCCCTCCTGATCCGCCTCGAAGGGCTAACGTCCCCGTATGCGCAAGAAGTTGAGGGTGGCGGCCTACGCCGTCTGTGTCCGCGACGGCCAGGTTCTGCTCGCTCGCTCACCGGCCGCCGACGGCACCCCCGAGTGGGTGCTGCCCGGCGGCGGCATGGAACACGGTGAGGATCCCCTCGACGCCGTCGTGCGTGAACTGGACGAGGAGACCGGTTACCGCGTCGAGGTGACCGGCCTCCTCGGCATGGACTCCTCCCGCCGTGTTGTCCGCCGCGAGGGTCTGCGCGGCTCCCGGGACCACCACGGTCTGCGCATCGTCTACGAGGGCCGGATCATCGGCGGCGAACTGCGCTACGAGGTGAACGGCTCCACCGACCTGGCCGCCTGGCACGACCTGGACGCGGTCCCGGAGCTCACCCGGGTGCGCCTGGTCGACGTGGCGCTCAAGCTGTGGCGCGAGCGACCGGTGGACGGACGGGTGTCCGTGCAGTCGGAGGCCTGACGGCCGCGGGCCCGGGACCGGCCCACGAGTGACCTGCGCGTCACGCAGCATGCGCGGACATGTGACACCGCGTTCATCCGTACGAAATGTCCGTACCGCCTCATATCGGCTAACCCGCACTTCACGGGGGATGGCTTGATATCGGTGCAAGGCGGGTGATCGTGTGCGCAGGGGAAACGGACTGCGGGTGCTCTCGGTCTACGAGGGCTTCTTCTCCGGAGGGGCCCGGATCGTGCACAGCGACGTGGTGCTGGGACTGCGTGAGGGCGGCCAGCACCACAGGGTGCTCAGCGTCCACGGCGAGGTGCACCGCGAGGCCACCCGTCAGCGGATGGAGGACGACGCCTGCTACCGGAAGCTGACGGCGGCCGACGTGGGCATCACGTCTCTCGGGCGTACGTTCGGAACACGGGGGGCGGATCCGGCCGTCTTCACCGGCCCCGAGCTGGCCGACACCGCTCGGGCGACGGCCGACGCGGACGTCATCCTCTCCCTCAAGGAACAGCCCCTCGCCCTCCTGCGTCAGGCGGGCCTGCCGCGCCGCCCGGTCGTGGTCTGTCTGCACCGCTCCGACCCCGAGAACCAGGGCCGCGCCCTCGACGACCTCAAGGCCGCGATCGCCGACGGCACCGTCGCGGCCGCCGTGTGCTGCGCCGAGTCGACCCGGGCCGCGTACGAGGCGGCCGGCGTCCCGTCCGCCCTGCTCCACGTGATCCCGAACGGCGTCGACCTGATCCGCTTCCGCCCGGACGCGGCCCGACGCCTCGCGGTCCGGACGTCCCTGGACATCCCGGCCGGCGCCCCGGTCGTCGTCTTCGCGGCCCGCTACGACGGCATGAAGAACGTCCCCCTGTTCCTGGCGGCGGCCAGGGCGTGGCTGGCCGCCGTGCCGGACGGACACGTCCTGATGTGCGGGGCGGGCATGACGGCGGCGAACCCGGGCCTGGACGCGGACATCGCGACGGCGTTCGGCGACGAGGACCACGGGCGGCTGCACCGGCTCGGCGTACGCCAGGACATGGAGGCGGTCTACGCGGCCGCCGACGTGGTCGCGCTCACCTCCGCCTGGGGCGAGGCGGCCCCGCTGTGCCTCATCGAGGGCATGATGTGCGGGGCCGTGCCGGTGGCCACGGACGTCGGCGACAGCGCGGCGATCGTCGCGGGCCACGGCCTCGTGACCCCGCCGGCCCCGGACGCGATCGCGGCGGCCTGGACGGAGGCGGCGGCGAACCGTTCCGCCTACACCCCGGCCCTCACCGCGAGCCGGGAACGCTTCAGCCGCACGAGGATGATCGCGTCCTACGCGGCCCTGATCGACCAGGTCTACGCGGGAGCCCCGCTGAGCCTCACCTCCCCGGAAGACACCACGAACACCACGAACACCACCAACAACACGAACCACGGCTGACTACGGCTGAGTGCGCGCGAGTCGGTCGACGTCGTGGGCGCCCCTAGCGGGGCAGTACCACGACGTACGCGGCCGGGTCCCTGTCGTTCGAGGCCATCAGGGCCGTGCGGACCACCGCCGCCTGCTGTTCCATGGAGTGCCTGAGCTTCTTCGGGGTGATGTACACGACCGTGAGGCCCAGGCGCTCCAGGTGCTCGCGCTTGCGCGCGTACTCCGACCACAGGGCGTCCTCGTCCTGGCGCGGCGCCCGCGTGTCCAGCTCCACCGCCACCGCCTGCTCCGGCCAGTACGCGTCCAGGCCGCCCAGGTGGGGGCCGCCCGGCAGTCGGAGGTCGACGTTCCACACCGGGTCGGGGAGGCCGTACTCGCGCACCATCGTGTAGAGGCGGTTCTCCGCGATCGCGCGGCCCTCCGCGAGCAGCGAGTCCACCGCGTCCACCACGTGCGGCCGGCTCAGCAGCTTCGCGTCGTTCAACTCCCGTACCACCGAGGCCGGTTCGCAGTGGCCGCCGCGCACCGCCTCCGACAGCAGCCGCCGTACCGCCCCCGCGTCCGTCAGCTGTGCCACCGCGTCGGCCAGCGCGCGCGGCACCGGCGCCACCGGGACGCCCGTGGCCTGCTCCGGCGCCGGCAGGGCCGCCGTGCGGATGACGTGCGCGCAGCCCGTCGAGCGCAGTCGGCGCCGGCGCGGGACCAGGACGTCGATGTGCTCCAGGGAGAGCAGTGGCGGAGCCGCCGACAGGCCGTGCAGGTTCAGGGCCGCCAGGCCCGTGATCATCGCCTCCTGGTACACCGGCCGGTGCGGATCCCCGGCGCCCGGCTGGGCCGGCACCGCGGGCGCCGACGTCTCGCGGCCCGCGTACATCAGCACCGCGTGCAGTCGCTCCTCGCTGGTCGGCGGGCCCGGGTGGAGCAGGTACACGCCGGGGAGGAGCTGCTGCCAGGGGCCGCCGGGGCGGCACTGCTCGTTGGCCTCGGCCTGCGGGACGCCCTGCGCGCGGAGCTGGGCCGCCGTCGTGACGCGGCGCTGGACGTCCGACAGATGACGGATGGCGCGGGGGGACGCCGAGGGAACCTGGGGGAGCGGGGTGTTGGGGTTCATGCAACGGGGATTCCGCGCCCGGCCGGCGTCTTAACCGCTGTTACACGCCCGTCGACAAATCCGGACAAGCTCGCCCTAAAGGACGGGTGTTCGGATGCCGAGTAGGCACCGAAAACCCCTGGTCTCGCATGGGTGAGCCAGGGGTTACGGGTCCGATTGACTGAATTCCGTAACGGTGACCGTCAGCGGAATTCATGGCCAAAGATTCAGTCGGCTTGAGCCTCGGCCCCCGCCTCCGCCCCGGTGCCCGCCTCCGCCCCGGTCCCGGCCTCCGCCGCACACGCCTGTGCCCGCAGCGACCGCGCCAGGTCGTCCTGTGCCTCCAGCACCAGCCGCCGCAGCGCCGGCGCGGCCGACTCGTGCGCCGCCAGCCACGCGTCCGCCGCCTCCAGCGTCCCGGGGGAGTCCTGCAGCGACGGGAACAGGCCCCTGACGACGTGCATCGCGATCTGGATCGAGCGCTCCGACCAGATGCGCCCGATCGACGCGAAGTACTTCTCCGCGTACGGCGCGAGCAGCTCCCGCTGCGAGGGCTGGGAGAACCCCGCGATCGTCGCCTCCACCAGCGCGTTGGACAGCGCGTCCGACTCCACCAGCTGGGCCCAGGCCTGCGCCTTGACCGCCGCCGACGGGCGGGCGGCGAGGCAGCGCACCTGGTGCCGCTTGCCGGACGCCGTGTCGTCGCGGGCCAGTTCGGCCTCCAGCGCCTTCTCGTCGGCGAACCCGTGCGCGACCAACGGCTCCAGGAACACCCAGCGCAGCTCCTGGTCGACGTCCAGCCCGTCGATGGCGGCCGCGCCGTCCAACAGGCCCTGGAGCAGCTCGAAGTCCCCCGGGTCCTCGGCCGTCTGCGCGTAGAAACGCGCCCAGGCCAACTGGTGCTCGCTGCCCGGCTCGGCGGCGTACAGCTCGCGCTCGGCGCCCTCGGAGAGCAGGGCGCCGCCGCGCAGCCGCCAGTCCGGCGCCGCGTAGTGCACCAGCGCCGAGTCCGCCCACGCGTGCAGCATCTGCAGCACCCCGATGTCGGACTCGCGCCCCGCGAACCGCAGCACCAGGTCGACGAAGTCCTGCGCGGGCAGCAGCGCGTCCCGGGTCAGGTTCCACAGCGCCGACCAGCACAGGGCGCGGGCCAGCGGGTCGGTCATCGAGCCCAGGTGCTCCCGCAGCGTGGCCAGCGAGGTCGCGTCGAACCGGATCTTGCAGTACGTCAGGTCGTCGTCGTTGACCAGCACCAGCTCCGGGGCGGCCTCGCCCACCAGCTCCGTCACGACCGTACGCGGCCCGTCGACGTCCGCCTCGGCGCGCGCGTACCGCACCAGAGCGCCCTCCTGAAGGCGGTACAGGCCGATCGCCACCCGGTGCGGGCGCAGCTCCGGGTGCTCCGCCGGGGCGATCACAGCTGCCTCCTGGACCACCGCCAGCTCGCTCACCCGGCCCTCCGGGTCCAGCAGCACCTGCGGGGTCAGCGCGTTCACGCCCGCCGTCTGCAGCCAGGACCGCGCCCAGGCGCCCATGTCCCGGCCGCTGGTCTCGCCGAGCACCGACAGCAGGTCGCCGAGGCGCGTGTTGCCGTACGCGTGCCGCTTGAAGTAGCGGCGGGCGCCTTCCAGGAACGCGTCCTGCCCGACGTACGCCACCAGCTGCTTCAGGACGGAGGCGCCCTTGGCGTAGGTGATGCCGTCGAAGTTGAGCTTGGCGTCCTGCAGGTCGCGGATGTCGGCGGTGACCGGGTGGGTGGAGGGGAGCTGGTCGGCGCGGTAGGCCCAGGCCTTGCGGCGGTTGGCGAAGGTGATCCAGCCGTCGGTGAAGCGGGTCGCGCCGACGAGGGCGAACGCGCCCATGAAGTCCGCGAAGGACTCCTTCAGCCACAGGTCGTCCCACCACTCCATGGTGACCAGGTCGCCGAACCACATGTGGGCCATCTCGTGCAGGATGACGTTCGCCCGCGCCTCGTACGACGCCCGCGTCACCTTCCCCCGGAAGATGTACTCCTCCCGGAAGGTCACCAGACCCGGGTTCTCCATCGCGCCGAGGTTGTACTCGGGCACGAACGCCTGGTCGTACTTCCCGAAGGGGTACGGGTAGTCGAAGTGCTCGTGGAAGAAGTCCAGGCCCTGCCTGGTGACCAGGAACACGTCCTCGGCCTCGAAGTACGGCGCCAGACCCTTGCGGCACATCGCGCCGAGGGGGATCTCCAGCGTGGTGCCGTCACCGAGGTCACGGCTGTAGGAGTCCGTCACGTAGTGGTAGGGGCCGGCCACGACACACGTGATGTACGTCGAGATCGGCTTCGTCTCCGCGAACCGCCACACCCCGTCCGCGCGCTCGCCGACGCCGTTGCTCCACACCGTCCACTCCTCGGGCGCGCGCACCTCGAACCGGAACGGGGCCTTGAGGTCGGGCTGCTCGAAGTTCGCGAAGACCCGGCGGGCGTCGGCCGGCTCGTACTGGGTGTACAGGTACACCTCGCCGTCCTCGGGGTCGACGAAGCGGTGCAGGCCCTCGCCGGTGCGGGAGTACGCGCACTGCGCGTCGACGACCAGCTCGTTCTCCGCGGCCAGGTCCTCCAGGAGGATCCGGGCGCCGTCGAAGACCTCGCCGGGGTCGAGATCGCGGCCGTTGAGGGAGACGGACGTCACACTCGGCGCGATCAGGTCCGCGAAACTCGACGCGCCGGGCTCGTTGCAGCGGAAGCGGATCGTGGTGACCGACCGGAAGACGCCCGGCTCGCCGTTCCCGCCGGCGATCGCCGAACGCACGTCGAGGGACACGTCGTACCCGTCGACGGACAGCAGGGCGGCCCGCTCCCGGGCCTCGTCGCGGGACAGGTTCTCACCGGGCACGGGCGGTACTCCCTCGTTAGCGGCCTCAAGGCTCTGGACAGGAGCGATCCTGCCACGCACTCCTGACCTCGGGCAGTAGGGAATGCGCGGCACGGACGGCGGTGTTGTTCGTGGGACGTCCCGTATCTTGCGGATCTCTTGAGGAGAGACATGTCCGAGAAGACCCCCGTCGACTTCTGGTTCGACCCGCTGTGCCCCTGGGCCTGGATGACCTCCCGGTGGGTTCTGGAAGTGGAGAAGGTCCGTGACATCGAGGTGCGCTGGCACATCATGAGCCTCGCCGTCCTCAATGAGAACAAGCTCGACGAGCTGCCCGAGGAGTACCGGGAGATGCTCGCGGTCAAGGCCTGGCAGCCGGTCCGCGTGGTCACCGCCGCCTGGCAGAAGCACGGCGCCGACGTCCTCGGCCCGCTCTACACCGCGCTCGGCACCCGCATCCACAACGAGGGCGAGGGCCCCACCCTGTCGGCCATCGCCGGCGCCCTCGCCGACGTCGGCCTGCCCGCCGACCTGATCGACTACGCCGAGCAGAAGGACTTCGAGTTCGACGCCGAGCTGCGCGCCTCCCACAAGGAGGGCATCGACAAGGTCGGCCAGGACGTCGGCACCCCGGTCATCGCCGTGCCCGGCCCCGACGGCGAGCAGATCGCCTTCTTCGGCCCCGTCGTCACCCCCGCCCCCAAGGGCGAGGAGGCCGCCCGCCTCTGGGACGGCACCCTCGCGGTCGCCTCCGTCCCCGGCTTCTACGAGATCAAGCGCACCCGCACCAAGGGCCCCGACTTCAGCAACCTGTGACACCGGCCGGCGGGCCGTCTCACGGCCGGCGCAGCAGTCCCCGCTCCATGGCCACCACCACCGCCCGGGTCCGGTCGTTCACGTCCAGCTTGGCGAACAGACGCAGCAGGTGGGTCTTGACGGTGGCCTCGGAGATGACGAGGCGCCGGCCGATCTCGGCGTTGGTCAGCCCGTCGGCGACCGCGCCGAGGACGTCCGTCTCCCGGGCCGTCAGCGCCTCCTGCACCGGGCGCCGCATCCGGGCGACCAGCTTCTCCGCCACCCGGGGCGCGAGCACCGTCTCGCCGCGCGCCGCCGCCCGGATCGCGTCGACGAGCTGCTCGCGCGTGGTGTCCTTCAGCAGGTAGCCGATGGCGCCGGCCTCCACCCCGCGCTCGATGTCCGAGTCCGTGTCGTACGTCGTCAGGATCAGCACCCGGGTGCGGGGGTGCCGGGCGACGATCTCGGTCGTCGTCGTGACCCCGTCGAGGACCGGCATCCGCAGGTCGACGAGGGCCACGTCCGGGTCGTGCCGCTCGACGAGGTCGAGGGCGGCACGGCCGTCGCCCGCCTCGCCGACGATCTCGATGCCGTCCTCCCCGGCCAGCAGCGCGATCACCCCGGCCCGCATGACGGTGTGGTCGTCGACCACCACCACCCGCAGCGTCGCCGCCTCGCTCATGCCGACCCCTCTTCCGACGTCTCCTGCGCGATCGTCGCCGGGATCATCGCCAGGACCCGCGTCCCGTCCCCGACCGAGCTGGTCACCGTCAGCCGTCCGCCCAGTTCCGCCGTCCGCTTGCGCATCCCGTCCAGTCCGAAGCCCCGCGACTCCTCCACCGCGAACCCGGCGCCGTCGTCGGTGATCTCCAGCTCCACCGCGTACGGCCGCCGGGCCAGCACCACGCCCACCGTGGAGGCCCGGGCGTGCTTGCGCACGTTGGCCAGGGACTCCTGGGTGCAGCGCAGCAGCGCGATCCGGGTCTGCTGGTCGCAGTCGAGGTCGGCCAGCTCGGCGTGCACGGCGAGCCCGGTGTCCTCGGCGAACCGGTCCAGGATCCGCCGCAGGGTCACGGCGACCGAGCCCGCCGCCACCCCGCCCGGCTGCCCGCCCGCCCCGACCAACTCCCGTGCCTCCGCGAGGTTTTCGCGGGCCGTCGACTCGATCGACCGTAACTGCTGGGCGCTGCGCGCCGGATCGGCCGCGATCTGGGCCCGGGCCGCCTCCGCGAGCACCACGATCGACGCGAAGCCCTGCGCGAGGGTGTCGTGGATCTCCCGCGCCAGCCGCTCCCGCTCGTCCGCCGCGCCCTGCCGCTGGTGCGCCTCGGACAGCTGGGCCTGCGTCTGCTCCAACTCCTCGATCAGCCGGGCGCGTTCGGTGCTCTGCTCGACCACCGAATGCGCCCACAGCCCGATCAGCGCCCCCACCGCGACGACGATCAGGGTGCCCACGATCGTCTCGCCGAGGAACTCCGCCGTCCAGCCGCCCTGCTGCAGCCAACTCCCCAGCAGCGTCGCGACGGCGGCGAGTCCGAGGAACC
Source organism: Streptomyces sp. NPDC051677 (assembly GCF_044453465.1). NCBI lineage: Bacteria > Bacillati > Actinomycetota > Actinomycetes > Kitasatosporales > Streptomycetaceae > Streptomyces > Streptomyces sp. NPDC051677. The sequence continues at coordinate 313,869 of NZ_JBITCT010000002.1, read as the reverse complement.
CCATGGAGATCCTCGGGGTCCGCCCGAACATCCAGTAGTGCGGCAGCGTCACCATGAACAGCGACGCGTAACTGCTGCGCAGATACGCCAGCCCGCCGAGCGCGAGCACCAGCACCATGAGGTAGCCGTGCGGCCGGACCACGGGGTTGCCCGGGAAGCGGTCCAGGAGCGCGTAGCTCAGCACCGCGCACCCCAGCAGCGCCAGCGCCCCGTACCTTTCGCCGGGCCGGCCCTGCGAGACGATCCCGGCGGCCATCGCGGCGAACAGCACCCAGCAGATCGTGTTCCAGCGGCGCAGCGAGGTGGCCCATAAGGTGTCGGCAGAGGCGCCGGCGAGAACGGTCATGCCGATCAACGTACGTCGACCACCGGCCGGTCGGGGGGCAGTTGGGCCTGCGGAGCAGCCGCCGCCCGCACCGGCGGCCTCGACGGCCACCAGCTGCGCTCGCCCAGCAACAGCATCGCCGACGGCAGGATCAGGATGCGTACGACGAAGGCGTCCAGCAGGACGGCCGCCGCGAGCACGAACCCGATCTGTTTCATCTCGATGATGTGCAGGAAGACGAAGCTCACGAACACGGTCGTCATCACGACCGCCGCGCTGGTCACCACGCCGGCCGACCGGCGGACCCCGTCGAGGACGGCCTGCCGGGTCGGGGTCCCGGCCAGCACGGCCTCCCTGATCCGGCTCACCACGAACACCTGGTAGTCCATGGACAGCCCGAAGAGGATCACGAACAGGAACAGCGGAACCCGCGAGCCGATCGAGCCGGTGGAGTGGAAGTCCAGCGGCCCCTCGGCCCAGGTGTGCTGGAACACCAGCACCAGCAGCCCGAGCGCGGCCGCCGCCGACAGCAGGTTCAGCGCGACGCCGATCAGGCCGAGGGTGACGGAACGGAACGCGTACAGCGTCATCAGGAAGGTCACCAGCAGCAACGCCCCGAGGACGAGCGGGATTCTGCTGTTCTGGTGCGCCGGATAGTCGGTGTACCGGGCGACGTCACCGCTCACGCCGTACTCCGCGCCGCTGATCCGGCCGACGGTGGCGGGCAGGTAGTCGTCGCGCAGATGGTCCAGGGAGTCGTAGGCCTGCTCGGAGTCGCCCAGGTACGGCACACGCAGTTCCAGGGTGCTGATCCGGTGGTCGGCGGAGGTGCGCAGCCGGTGCGCGCCGGTGAACAGGGGGTCGGCTTCCGCACGCCGGGCCAGCTCCCGCAGGGCTCCGCCGACCGCTTCGGCCTGCGCCGCCTCGGCGCGTACGACGACCTGGTGGGTGACCCGGTGCTCCGGGAACGCCGCGTTGAGCCGGTCGTACACCCGCATCGCGGGGATCTCGCGGGAGTGGGTGTCCCGGCTCATCTCCGTGAGGTGCAGTCCGGCCAGCGGGACGACGAGCGCGAGCAGGGCGAGGACGGAGACGCAGAGCGTGGCGAGCGGGTGCCGGGAGGCGGGACGCAGCAGCGCCGTCCAGACCCGGCCGCCGCCCTCGCCGCGGGTGCGGCGGGCGGGCTTGCCCCGCTCGGCCCGGCGGGCCGCCCTGCGCTCGGCCCGCCTTCCCAGCACGGTCAGCAGGGCGGGCAGCGCCGTCAGGGAACTGGCCATCGCGACCAGCACGACCACGACGGTGCCGGTGGCCAGTGAGGAGAAGATCACGTCCGAGGCCAGATACAGGGTGGCCGTCGAGGCGACGACCGCGAACCCGGAGACCACCACCGCCCGGCCCGAGGTGGCCGCGGCCAGCTCCACCAGCGCCTCGGAGCTCAACCGCCCCCCGCTGCGGTCCCGTTCCTCACGCTCGCGCTTCAGATAGAAGAGCGTGTAGTCGACGCCGACGGCGAGGCCGATCATCAGGATGACGTTCGTGCCGATCCCCGTGTCGGGGGAGAGGTGCGAGGCCGCCATCGACAGCCCCACGGCCGCCGCGATCGAGGACAGCGCGAGCAGCAGCGGCACGGCGGCCATGGTGAGCGAGCCGAACACGACCAGCAGGGTCAGCAGCGTGACCGGCAGGGTGATCTTCTCGGAGAGCGCGAGATCGTCACCGCGCTGCTCGTCGACTCCCTTGCTGATGGACGGACTTCCGGTCTCCTGGAGCAGCAGCTCGGGGTGGGCCTGCTGGACGGCCCCGGTCTGCGCGGTGAGCGCGTCGACCTTGTCCTTCGCGTCCCGCTCCTCGCCCTTCAGGGCCACCTCGACCATGAGGATCCGCCCGTCGGCGGACCGGACCGGCGCGGCGACCTCCGCGACCTCGGGCAGCCGCTCCATCCGGGCGGTGAGCTCGCGGACGGCCGCCCCGGCGGCGGACGCGTCGAGGGTCCCGGACCGCGCCGAGACCAGCACCTGCTCGGTGGACCTGCGTTCCAGTTTCCCCTCGGCCGCCATGGCCTCGGCCCGCCCGGCCTCGCCGACCCGGTAGTCGGCTGTTTTCGCGCTGTTCATCCCGACGGCACTGCCGACCGCCAGACACAGCGCCACGAACACCAGCCAGCCGACGATCGCCCGCCAGGGGTGCCGCGCGCTGGAACGCGCCATGCGCACAGTGAGTGAGTTCATGCCCAAAAGCCTGGTTGACCAGGGCAGTTGCCGGACAGAGGCACCCGGTTGAACTTCCCGTCCACCGATCGGTGGACGGGAAGCTGGGGGAAAACCCCCACGGGGAAGGGGGGAAACCCCTATGGAGCGTGGCTAGGCGGCTACGGACGTGTAGTGCGCCGCGTCTCCCTCGATCGCGTAGCTCTCCTTGCCGTCGACGCCGACCGGGATGTCGCCGGCGACCGTCACCCGGTGCAGCCGACGGGGCCGGCCGTCGTAGTTGTCGACCGCGTAGTGCTGGGTGATGCGGTTGTCGAACAGGACCAGCTGGTTCGGCGACCAGCGGTGGCGCAGGATGTTCTCCGGCCGGGTGACGTACGACTGGAGCAGGTCGAGGATCTTGCGGGACTCGGCGACCGAGAGGCCCACGACGCGCTGCGCGAACCCGCCGATGAACAGGCCGCGTTCGCCGGTCAGAGGGTGCACGCGGACCACCGGGTGGACCGTGCGGTACTTGATCGAGGTGAACTGGGCGCGCGCGGCGGCCTGCTCCTCGTCGACCGTCTCCTGCGGCGCCGCGTAGTCGTAGTCGTTGGTGTGCTCGGCCCACAGGCTGTCGGCGAGCTGCCTGAGCGGCTCCGGCAACTGGCGGTAGGCGGCCGCCGAGCTGGTGATCAGGGTCTCGCCGCCGTACGGCGGGAGGACCAGGCTGCGCAGGGTGCTGGCCTGCGGCGGGTTGAGGACGAAGGTGACGTCGGTGTGCCAGTGGTTGGCGGCGCGGCCGCGCTCGCTGTCGACCGGCAGCACGTTCGGGGCGCCGTCGACGGCCGGCACCGTCGGGTGGGCGGTGGTGAGGTCGCCGAAGTGGCGGACGAAGGCCTGCTGGCCCTCGTCGTCCAGGTTCACGTCGTCGAAGACCAGGGCCTTGTGGACGTTGAGCGCGTCGCGCAGGGCGGTCTGGGTCTCCTCGTCGAGGGGCTTGGCGAGGTCGACGCCCGAGACCTGGGCGCCGATGTTCGCGGTGACCTTGCGGATCTCGATGCTCATGGGAGGGGCCTTTCGGAGGAGGGTCAGACGAGGGCGGGCGCGGGAGCGGGAGCGGGTGCGTACTGGTTGGCGGGGCGCGGGAGGCCGTATCTCTCGCGCAGGGTCGTGCGCGGGCCGTACTCGGTGCGCAGCAGGCCGCGGGCGCGCAGGAGCGGTACGACGTGGTCCACGAAGGCGTCCAGACCGGAGGGCAGGACGGCGGGCATGATGTTGAAGCCGTCGGCGGCACCCTGGGTGAACCAGGTCTGGATCTTGTCGGCGACCTGCTCGGGCGTGCCCGCGAAGGTGAGGTGCCCGCGCCCGCCGCCGAGCCGCCCGATCAGCTGCCGGACGGTGAGCCGCTCGCGCCGGGCGAGCTCCACCACGAGGGTGTAGCGGCTCTTGGCGCCCTCGACGGCGTCCTCGGAGGGCAGTCCGGCCGGCAGTTCGCCGTCCAGCTCCAGTGAACCGTCCGGCAGTTGCAGCAGCCGCTCCAGGTTGGCGACCCCGTGCCGGTGCACGATGTGGTCCTCCAGCACCTGCTCGGCGGCCCGCGCCTCGGCCTCCGTGGAGCCGAGCACCGGGACGATGCCGGGCAGCACCTTGAGGTGCTCGGGAGCGCGACCGGCCGCTGCCGTACGTGCCTTGAGGTCGGCGTAGAAGGCCTGCGCGTCGGCGAGCGTCTGCTGCGCGGTGAACACCGCCTCCGCGTACCGAGCGGCGAACGCCTTGCCGTCCTCGGACGACCCCGCCTGCACCAGCAGCGGGTAACCCTGCGGCGAGCGCGGGACGTTGAGCGGGCCCTCGACGCTGAAGTACGTACCCCGGTGCCGGGGCGGATGGATCTTGGCGTCGTCGCCCCAGACCCCGGACGCCTTGTCGGCGACGATCGCGTCGTCCTCCCAGCTGTCCCACAGCTTCAGCGCCACGTCGAGGAACTCGGCGGCACGGGCGTACCGCTCGGCGTGCGCGGGCTCGGCGTCCAGACCGAAGTTGCGGGCGGCCTCCGCCCCGGCCGTCGTGACGATGTTCCAGCCCGCCCGGCCGCCGCTGACGATGTCGAGGGAGGCGAACTTGCGGGCCAGGTTGTAGGGCGAGTTGTAGGAGGTCGACGCGGTGGCGATGAGACCGATGTGCCGAGTCGCCGTCGCCAGCGCGGTGAGCAGGGTGAGCGGCTCCAGCGCGCCGGCCGGGCGCTGCGCGAGGTTGCCCCACAGCTGCGGTCCGTCGGCGAGGAAGAGCGAGTCGAAGGTGCCGCGCTCGGCGATCCGGGCCAGGTGGACGTAGTGGTCCAGCTCCACGTGCGCGTACGGATCGCTCTCCGGGAGCCGCCAGGACGCCTCGTGATGGCCGGTGTTCATGAGGAACGCGTTGAGGTGGAGCTGTCGGTCGTGGTCAGCCGTGGTCACGTGAGGTCCTCCGTGACGCCCAGGGCCGCGAGCAGCCGTTCGCGGTACTCGCCGAGCAGCGGGTCCCGGTACGAGCGCGGGTGCGGGCGGTCGATGGTCAGGTCGAGGCCGATACGGCCGTGGTCGAGGACGAGGACCCGGTCGGCGAGCACGATCGCCTCGTCCACGTCATGGGTGACGAGCAGCACGGAGGGCCGGTGGCGCTCCCACAGCTCGCGCAGCAGTCCGTGCATCCTGATCCGGGTGAGGGCGTCCAGCGCCCCGAACGGCTCGTCCGCGAGCAGGAGTTCGGGTTCGCGGACCAGCGAGCGGGCGAGCGCGGCGCGCTGCGCCTCTCCGCCGGACAGCTCGCCGGGCCAGGCCCGCTCGCGGCCCGCCAACCCCACTTCGGCGAGGGCCGCGCGTCCCTTCCGCTCGGCCTCCTTGCCGTCCAGCCCCAGCAGTACGTTGTCCAGCACCCGCCGCCAGGGCAGCAGCCGGGAGTCCTGGAAGACGACCGACACCCGCTCCGGCGCGGTGAGCGCACCGCTGCCGACGACCTCGTGGTCGAGGTGGGCGACCGCCCGCAGCAGGGTGCTCTTGCCGGACCCGCTGTGCCCGAGGAGCGCCACGAACTGTCCGTCGGGGATGTCGAGGTCGATGCCGTCGAGGACCGGCCGTCCGTCGAACGACCGGGTCAGGCCGCGCAGTCGGACGGCGGCGGGGCGGGTCAGCTGCTCAGTGTGCGGCGCCATGACAGTGCCCTCCTTTCGATGAGACGGACCGCGCTGTCGGAGACGAGACCGAAGACGCCGTAGATCAGGAGGCCGACGAGGATGACGTCCGACTGGCCGTAGTTCTGGGCCTGGAACATCAGGTAGCCGAGGCCGCTGGTGGCGTTGATCTGCTCCAGGACCACCAGACCGAGCCAGGAGCCGGTCACCCCGAGCCGGAGTCCCACGAAGAATCCGGGCAGGGCGCCCGGGATCACGATCTGCCGGATGAACGCGACCTTCGACAGGCCCTGCACCTCGGCGAGTTCGACGTACCGGTGGTCGATGCCGGACAGCGCGGCATGGGTGTTGAGGTAGATCGGGATGTAGACGACGATGGCGATGATCGCGATCTTGAAGGTCTCGCCGATGCCCAGCCAGAGGATGAACAGCGGGATCAGGCCGAGGGTCGGGATCGCCCGGTTGAGCTGCACGGTCCCGTCGATCAGCGCCTCCCCGGTCCGGGTCAGCCCGGACGCCAGCGCGAGCGCCACCCCGGCGACCAGACCGATCGCGAAGCCGTAACCGGCGCGCTCCAGCGAGGTGAGGACGTCGGTGGGCAGCGTCCCGTCGGTCCACAGCCGGGCACCGGTGCGCACCACCGTCCAGGGCGCGGGGATCGCCCCGGTGTCCAGCCGGCCGGCGGCCGACGCGGCGGCCCACACGGCGATCAGGAGCAGGGGCCCGGCGAGGCGGGCGGCGGGCAGCCGTTTGCCGGGGGTGAGCCCGCGACGCCGGCGGCGACGGGCACGGGAGCGTTCGTCGGCGGTGACGACGGGGGCGGCGGTCCCCGTCGTGGTCCCGGACGTGGTTCCAGTCGTGGTCACGGTCGTGGTCATGGCCGTCACTTCCGGTACTCGGCGGCCACGGACTTCGCGGCGACGCCCTCGAAGCGGTGGTCGAAGAGCGAGGAGACGTCGAACTTCTTCACGAAGCCGCCCTCCGCGAGCAGGTCCGCCGTCTCCTGCTCCCACGCGATCGCCTCGTCCCAACTGGGCGGGAACAGCGGCTTGTTGGCCAGGCGGGTGATCGACCTGGCCTGGTCGAGGGGCAGGTTCTGCGTCTTGACGTAGAACTCCTCGTTCCAGACCTGCGGGTTCTCGAACTGCCACACCTGGCCCTGCGCCCACTGCGGGATGTACGCGGCGACCGCGGCCGCCTTCGCCCTGTCGTTCAGCACGGACACCGGCGCCCACAGCAGGTTGAGCAGGTCGACGACGTCGGTGGTGATCGCGCGGGCGCCCTTGGACCCGTACTGCTGGAGATAGGCCGGAGCCTGCTGGTTGGCGAGCGGGGCGACGTCGACCTGGCCGGACTGCAGGGCGGTGAGGAACTGGTTGCTGGTCAACGGCACCAGTTTCACGTCGTCGTACGTCAGGCCCGCCTTCTTCAGCGCCCGCAGCAGGACGACGCCCTGCGCCTGCCCCTGCGAGAACGCCAGCTTCCTGCCCCGGAAGTCCTCGACGGTGCGGATGTCGCTGCCGGGCTTGGTGGCGAAGAGATAGTTCGGCTTGCGGGTGAGGCCGATCGCGACGATCTTCGCGTCGAAGCCCTGGTAATGCGCCTGGATCGGCGGAATGCCCGCGTTGTTGGCGAGGTCCAGGGACTTCGAGCGAAAGGCGTTGATGACATCGGGACCCGCCCCGATGTTCACCCAGCTCGACACCGTGAACGGCAGCTCGGGCAGTTTCGCCAGCTTGAACTGCAACTGCTGGACACTCTGGTATGAGGAGACCTTCAGGCTGGTGCCGGCCGGCACCTTGGCGGCGAGCGGCGCGGCCGAGGCCCCCTCGTCACCGGTGGCGGCACTGCTCTCGGCGCAGCCGCTGAGCCCCGCGACACCGGCGGCGGCGCCGAGCAGGGAGGCGAGGAAGAGACGCCGGTCATAGGACGAAGGCATGGGAGGACCCCCAGGGGAAAGCGGTGAAAAAAGGCAGAAGTGATTCCGGGCACGACAGGGCCCGAGAAAGCGAATTCACGAGGAATTCACACAGGAAAAGGCAGGGGAAGCAGGAGAAGGGGCGCGCTCCCGGCGCGCCGGGGCGTCAGCAACAGAAGGTGCGACAGCTCATGGAACGATGTTCCTGTTCTCGTGCCGCGCCTGTCAACATTCGGAGTTTCTGAATTAACTCGGCTCAGGTGAGACGCCCGGCGACGAGGCCAGCGGATCCCGGTAGAGCACATCCAGCGCCACCGCCCCGCCCGCCACGGCGAGCACGGACTCGGGGAAACTGCTCCGCGAGACAGCGGCGGAACGCCCCGCCCCGACCTCGTCCCGCAGCGCGGCCAGGCAGTCCTCCCGGAACAGCACCCCCACCTCGGCGACGACGACCCGCTCCGGATTGAGCACGTCCAGCAGCAGCCCGGCCGCCCGCCCCACCATCCGCGCCCGCTCCCGCAACAGCCGTACGGCCACCGGGTTTCCGGCGTCCGCCGCGGCGAGGACGTGCATCGGGTTCACCCCGTCGATCACCCCCGCCTCCCGGGCCCGCCGGCACAGCGTCCGCTCGCTCAACTCCGCCTGGAGGCAGCCGACCCGACCGCAGTCGCAGGGCTCCGTGCCGCCGGCCAACGGCAGATGCGCGATCGCGCCCGCCTGTGAACGCGGCCCGTGATGCACCTCGTCGTGGGTGGCGAACGCCGCGTCGACCACGTTCCCCACGAACAGCTGCAGCACACTGCGGCTGCCGCGCGCCCGCCCGAACAACCGCTCCGCGTTGACCAACGCCCGTGCGTGCCCGTCCACATGGACCGGCAGCCCGGTGCGCACGGCGACCGCCTCCCGCACCGGCACGTCCCGCCAGCCCAGCAGCGGATGCTCGACGACGATCCCCGAATCCCGGTCCACCCAGCCGCCCACGGCGACCCCCACCCCGAGGGCCCGGCGGCCCGGAGCCTCGCCCAGCAGCGCACCGAGGCCGTCGCCGGCCCGCGCCAGCACCGCGCCCGGGTCGAGACCGCGATGCTTCAACTCCCGCCGCGCCACCACCCGTCCCCGCAGGTCCAGCAGCGCGACGGTCGTGTACGGCACCGCCACATGCACCCCGCCCACCAGGAACCGTGAGTCGTCCAGATCCACCGGAACGTGCGGCCGGCCCACCCCGTTGCTGCGCCGGGGCACGGCCGCCTCCCGGACCAGCCCGAGCCCGGTGAGCCGGGCGCAGTGCTCGGTGACGGAGGCGGGGGACAGCCCGGTCAGCCGGGCGATGGTGGAGCGCGCGACCGGCCCGTGCTCCAGCACGGACCGCAGGATCACGCTGGCGCTGGTGCGCCGCCGGTCGCTGTCGGCGAGCCGGGGGACGGAGGAGGCAGGCAGGGGTGGTGCCGCGGTACGGGGCATGGGGAACTTCCTCGGAAGTCGGGAGCCGGTCCGACACTGCGCCGTCTGTGGAGCGCGGCGCGCCGGATGATCGGCTCCGCCCGCCTCACACCGGACGGCGACAGGCGGCCGCGCCCACGCGCCGCAGGTCGACATGGCGACGCGACGAGAAGTTCAGGGCCTGGGCCTGGGCAACCATGGCTCGAAGCTAGCAAAGCGGACCAGCCCTGCCCAGCAGGCGACCGACGGGCGAGACGGCCGCCGCTCGATCGTGCTTGATTGAACTCGATCGAACTCGATTGGTGAAACCCTACAGAGGCCGCTCACGGCGCTTCCGTATCCCGAGCCACCCCACCTCAGTGACCAGGGTCACCTCGTACCGCGTGTAACCCCCACGCTTTGTCCGGAGCCCACCAAGCTCCCGAACGCCCGTTTGTCGACTACTGACGGTGAGCGGCCGCACGCCCCTGGGGTAGCGTCACCGTGTCCCGCTCCCTCCCGACCCCGCGGAGTCCCCCTTGAGCAGCACCGCCGCCGCCCCCGCTCTCCCCGGGCAGGTCCTCGCCGACCTGCTCCCCGCCTCCCGTGTCCGGGACCTCGCGCTCGTCCTCGGAGGCGCCGCGCTCACCGGCCTCGCCGCCCAGATCGCCGTCCCGGTACCCGGCAGCCCGGTCCCGGTCACCGGCCAGACCTTCGCCGCGCTGCTCGTCGGCACGTCCCTCGGCGCCCGCCGCGGGTTCTTTGCCCTCGCCGTCTACGCGCTGGCCGGTCTGGCCGGCGTGCCCTGGTTCGCCGACGGCGCCTCCGGCGTCTCCGTCTCCTTCGGCTACATCCTCGGCATGATCCTCGCGTCCGCCGCCGTGGGCGCCCTGGCCCGCCGCGGCGCCGACCGCTCCATGCTGCGCACGGCGGGCGCGATGCTGCTGGGCGAGGCGATCATCTACGCCGTCGGCGTCCCGTACCTGGCCTACGCCGCCGGCATCTCCGCCTCCGCCGCGATCGCGGCCGGCCTCACCCCGTTCCTGATCGGCGACGCGGTCAAGGCGATCCTGGCGATGGGTCTGCTGCCGACGGCCTGGAAGCTCGTCAAGTCCTCGGCGTGAACGCCGGGGCTTTCCGCGAGAGCCCCGGTAACGGACTTCAACCGACTTCGACGGACGTCGGCCGGTCCCGAAGATGACAGCCGGTCGACCTGGCGCAGGTCAGGTGGCCGGCTGTCATCTTTCGTCCTCCCCTTTACTTCCTCCCCTTTACCTCCTCGCTTCCTCCCGGCGAGCTCAGCTCTCCGGCCGCCGCCGGGACCACCACAGCCCGGCCGTGCCCGCGGCGAGCAGTGTCGCTCCGGCCGCGCCGAGCGGCAGCAGGTCCCGTCCGACGCCGGTCTTCGGCAGCTCGTCGCCGCCGGGACCCACGGGCGTGTTGTCGGTGCCGAGGAGCAGCGGGGTGGCGGGCGCGTTCGGCGACGGGTTCGTCGTGCCGAACGGCACCGGGCCCTGCTGCCAGAACGTCTTCTTCCCGTCACTGCTCTGGACGGGCAGACAGATCTTCCCGGTCTTGCTCAGATCGAAGGTCGCGTCGACGGCGTACGACTTCGACGCCCCGGTCGCGAGATTGTCGATGGGGCAGGAGAAACCGCTGTTGGATCCTTCCGGTAGATCTTTCTCCGCGATGGCGGAACATCCCTGGACGCCTTTGACCGTGAGCCCGTCGAACCCGACGACCAAAAGCCTTATCTGTCCGCTGTCCTTGGTCCCCTCGTTCTTCACCGTGGCGGTGATCGCCGTTTTTTTGGAACTGTTGTCGACCGAGATCCGCTCCGGCAGCAGCGTCGTCGTCTTCACGCCCGCGGGCGCCTCGTCGACGGGCTTTCCCCCCTTGCTGCTGCCTGGTCCTTGGTCGTCCGCCCCGGCAGGGAAGGAAAGGATCAACACTGCCGAGAAAGATGCCATGACCAGTGATCCGGCGATGGTCGTCGCACGACGAGAACTCATGTTCGTCCCCCTTGGCTGCGCCTGAATTCGCAGTACTTGAAGAGGTACCACAAGATTTCTCCGCACTATGCTGGTACGGCACTAAGTGTGACTATTGTGTTTCAGGGGCCGGGCAATGCAGAGCAGTCGAGGGGGTGCAGCGGATTGCCGGGAAATTCGGGAAACACGGGGAATCCGGAGAACTCGGGGAACGGCGGTTTTCCAGGGTTGCTGGTGACGGGGCGCTATCGGCTGGTCGAGAGCATCGGGCAGGGGGGAATGGGGCGGGTGTGGCGAGCCGCCGACGAGGTGCTCGACCGGCAGGTCGCGGTGAAGGAAATGCGCATCGACGGCCTCGACCCGGAGGACACCCGTACCCGCCGTGAACGCACCCTGCGCGAGGCCAGGGCCACCGCCCGCATCGACCATCCCAACGTGGTGCGCGTCTACGACGTCGTGGACGAGGGGGAACGCCTCTGGATCGTCATGGAGTTGGTCGCCGGCCGCTCCCTGGAGCGGATCATGGCAGAGGAAGGACCACTGGGCCCGGGTGAGACCGCCCGCATCGGCCTCGGCCTGGTCACGGCCCTGCGCCAGGTCCATGCGAGGGGGGTCCTGCACCGCGACATCAAACCGGGCAACGTGCTCGTGGAGGACGCGGGGGGAAGGGAGCGGGGCGGTCGGCGCATCGTCCTCACCGACTTCGGCATCGCCGCGATCCAGGACGCGAAGGCGTTGACCATGGTGGGGATGCTGGTCGGTTCCCCCGACTACATGGCTCCCGAACGCATCGCGGGCCGCCCGCAGGGCCCACCGTCCGACGTGTGGTCCCTGGGCGCCACGCTCTGCGCCGCCCTGGCCGGCCACTCCCCCTTCGCCCGCGACACCACGCTGGCGACCCTGCACGCCGTCCTCTACGAGGAGCCCCAACTCCCCTCCAACGCAGGCCCGTTGCGCGACATCCTCGCCTCCCTCCTGGAAAAGGAGCCCACGGTCCGCGCAGCCCTCACCGACCTGGAGTCCGCCCTCGACCCCATCGCCCACCCGCCGCCCACACCGACACTGACGGTGGACGGAGGCGGAACGGAGGGGCAGGACAGGCGGGAGCAGGCGCCGGGGCCACCGGGCCCAGGGGAGGCGCAGAGGCCGAATGAGGCGCCCGGCGGTGAGGGCGCCGAGAGGATCCACGGCGCTGGGGGAGAGCCGCCGACCCGCGCACTCCTGAACACCATCAGTCCCCCCGACCCACGTGACCCCAGGCGCCCGCAACGGAGGCAACCCGATGCGGAGCGCCCCGAAGACGCGCGTCCAGGGCCCGAAGTGCCCGAAGGGGCCCCATCAGCCCAACCAGCGCCACCAGCCCCATCAGCCCAACCATCAGCCCAACCAGCGCCACCAGCCCTATCAACTCCACCCGAACTGCCCAGCGCATCCGCCCCTCCTGCCCCTCCCGCCCCTCCCGCGCCCTCCGAAGCCTCCACCGAGGCGGCCTCGGAGATGCGTTCGGAGTCCGGCTCGGAGCCCCCGTCGCCCAGCCCGTCACCGTCGTTGCCCTCGCCCTCGCCCTCGCCCTCGCCCTCGCCCTCGCCCTCGCCCTCGCCCTCGCCCTCGCCCTCGCCCTCGCCCTGGCCGTCGTCGTCACCCTCGCCGTCGCCCTCAGCGTCGCCGACGCCACGCCCACGCCCACGCCCGCGCCCGGGCGTCTCCCTCGTCCGGGCCGACGCGCAGACGGAACGCAGGCCGGCGCCGGAGGGGGCTCCCGCCGGGCAGGCCGGCCCCGTGCCGCACGCGGACGCGCACGCGGACCCGCACGCGGACCCGCACGCACACGTCCGCCCGGACGCGGAGACCCGGCGGCGCGAGATACCGCCGGGCGGTGAACTGACCGGCCCGGCCGTCCCGTCCGGGGCCCGGCGACGCAGGGGCGGCAGCCACCGCCCGGGTCGCGGTGCCCCGTTCCTCGCCGGCCGCCGTACCGGCGTGCTCGCCGCCGTCGGGGTCGTCGCCGTCGGCGCGGTCGTCGCGGTCGTGCTGGCGTCGGCCCCCGGCTCGCACGACAGCGGCGACCAGGCCGGCGGCTCCTCGCCGCATCCGTCCCCCGCCACGGCGACGGCCACCACCGCCTCGGCCACCAGCCCCACCTCCACCCCTTCGACCCCTGCGGCCTCGCCCACGGTCGAGGGGACCTTCAGGCCGCCGAGCCTGCCCCCGGGCGCGCACCAGGAGGCGGGCGGGTTCGCCTGGGCGACGCCCAAGGGCTGGCGGCGGGACGTCAAGACGGGCGCGGAGGTGCACTACACGTCGCCCGACGGCGCCCAGGAACTCGTCGCCAAGTCGTCCCTGGCCCGCGGCGACCTCATGGACACCTGGCGGACCTCCGAGCACAACGCCCACCAGGGGCAGGACTACCGCAAGATCCGTCTGGAGGAGACGACGTTCCGAGGCAGGCCGGCGGTCGTCTGGGAGTACACCTTCACCCTCCAGGGCACCCCCTGGCACGCCCGGCTCCTCGGCTTCAACGACAGCGGAAAGTCGTACCAGATCAACACCTGGTACCAGCCCGACACCGAGACGACGGCCCTGAAGACGTACGAGAAGGTCAAGGACAGCTTCACCGTGATTTGAATCCTCCCCTCCCTTCAGGGGAGGGGATTCCTGGCTCAGGCCGCCTCCTGGAGCAGCGCTCCGGGAGGTCTTGCGCCATCGGCGCCAGCCGGGTTGAGACCAGCCCGGACGAGCATCACGCGGGCGGAGTTCTTGTCCCTGGGGGACACGGTTCCGCACGCGGTGCAGGTGTAGGTGCGCTCACCCAGCGGCAGGCGATGCTTGGCTCTCGCATCGCAGCGCGCGCAGTCCATCGTGGTGTGCGCAGGATGTACCAGGCGGACGTTCCGCCCGTGCTTGCGGCCCATCTCGATCAGAGCGGCCTTGACCGCGCCGATGGCGGCGTCAGCGGCCTTGCGGGCCATGGTCGTCCTGGCCAGGAACTTCGCACGGAAGTCCTCGACAGCAATGGCGTCGTGGTCGCGGACCACCTTCTTGGCCCACTTGCGGCCGGTGTCCTCACGCTGCCTCGCGACCTTTTTATGCGCCTTCGCCCGCAGCTTCTTCGCATAGCGGTAGCCCTTCGTTGCTGGCTGTCCCTTCTTCGGCTTGCGGCGGGCCATCATCCGGTCGTACCGGGTCAGTTTTGCCTGTGCCTTCTGACCGTGCCCGGCATGGGGCAGGTCGTGCGCGTCGGACGTGGTGGTCGCGGTCTCCTTGACGCCCCAGTCGACACCGAGCACCCGGCCGGTCTCCGGCAGGAGCTGGACCTGGGCGGGCACGACGAACGAGCAGTACCAGTGCCCGAGGCTGTCCTGGTAGAGGCGTACCGAGGACGGCTCGGTCGGCAGTTCCCGCGACCACACCACCGTTACCACGATGCCCCCGGCCAGGTGCAGCCGGCCGTCCTTCAACCGGAACCCGCGTTTCGTGTAGTTGAGGGTCGGCAGTGCCTCGCGCTTGGTCTTCCACTTCGGCATCCCCGCCCGGCGCGCCGTGGGCAGGCGCTCGCGGATGTCCGTCTGCGCCCTGGCTCGGGAACGGCCGAAGTCACGGATGACCTGCTGCTGAACAACCGACGAGCCCTCACGGAGCCACGGCGTACGGGCGCGTGCTTCGGTCAGCATCCGGTCGAGCTGCGCCGGACCGCATGTGGTCTTCCGGCCGGTCGCCTTGTTGTGCGCCTGTACGGCCCTGGACTTGGCGACGCATTCGTTCCACACCCAGCGGCATCGGTCCCACTCCGCCGCCAGGGCCGTGCGAGCGGTGGACGACACCCGCAGCCGGTAGGTGTACCGGGCATGCCCGGCCTCCGCAGCCGCCCTCGCCCGCGCCATCCCGCCCCCTCATGCTCCCCGGCCAGGACACCGTGCCGTCCTGAACCCTCCGAAGGACCATACGTACGACAGCCGCACAAACGCACCCCGATCCCACAGCCACCACCCCGACCAGCGATCGCAGGCACACACGTTCGCACCACCTCAGCGATACCGACAGCGGTGCGGCCGCTCCGCGCCCTGAACCGGATATGGCGACGCTCCGCGTCGCGACACCCGGATGCGATTCCTCCCCGGCGTGAACGCCGGGGCCTCCTCGCAAGGAAGGCGTGATGTGACGGCGCAGGCAGGGGCGAAGCGCGAAAGGGGCCCGCTCCAGCGGACCCCTTTCACATCGGCTCCCAAGAACTACTCGACCTTGTCCTTTTCCATGTCCTTGTTCTGGGCCACGGTCTCGACCGTGCCGACGGCGGAGGCCCGCCGCCCTTGCCGCCTGTCCCACTCCTTCACGAAGGCGACGAGGACCACGACCGCCGCGACGAGCAACGACAACAGCACGGTCGTCCGCCCACTGCTCTCCCCCTCCGTGTCGGTCAGCATGTAACCGAGCACGAAGACGATCAGTGCGGCCGTCGCCCAGGTCAGGTACGGGTACAGCCACATCTTCACGACCAGCTTCTCCGGCGCCTCGGCCTGGATGATCTTCCGCATCCGCAGCTGCGAGAAGCAGATCACGAGCCAGACGAACAGGGCCACCGCCCCGCTGGAGTTCACGAGGAAGAGGAAGACGGAGTCCGGGAACCGGTAGTTGAAGAAGACGGCGACGAACCCGAACACCACGGAGGCGACGATCGCCGCGAGGGGAACGCCACGGTTCGTCGTCCGGGCGAACACCTTCGGCGCGTCGCCCCGCTCACCGAGCGAGAAGGCCATGCGGGAGGCCGTGTAGAGCCCGGAGTTGAGACAGGACAGCACGGACGTCAACACGATGAAGTTCATGATCTGACCGGCGTGCGCGATGCCGAGGGAGTCGAGGGCGGCCACGTAGGAGCCCTGCTCCTTGATGGACGCGTCGTCCCAGGGCAGCAGCGTGACGACGACGAAGATCGATCCGAGGTAGAAGACGCCGATCCGCCAGATGATGCTGTTCGTGGACTTCGTCACGGCCCGCTGCGGGTTCTCGGACTCGCCGGCCGCGAGGGTGGCGATCTCGCTGCCCATGAAGGAGAAGACGACGAGCAGCACGCCGGTGAGGATGGCGCCGGGGCCGTTGGGCAGGAAGCCGCCGTGGTCCGTGAGGTTGCCGAGGCCGGCCTTGTCACTGTCGACACCGGGCAGCACGCCGAAGACGGCGAGCCCGCCGATGACGATGAACGCGCCGATCGCGACGACCTTGATCCCGGCGAACCAGAACTCGAACTCGCCGTAGGACCCGACGGAGACGAGGTTGGTGGCGGTCAGCACCACCATCACGATGAGCGCCCAACCCCACTGCGGGACGGCGGGGATCCACCCTTCGAGGATCTTGGCGCCGGCCGTGGCCTCCACGGCGAGCACGACGACCCAGAAGAACCAGTACAGCCAGCCGATGGAGAACCCGGCCCAGCGTCCGAGCGCGCGGTCGGCGTGGGCGGAGAACGATCCGGAGGTCGGATTGGCCGCGGACATCTCCCCGAGCATCCGCATCACCAGCACCACGAGCGTGCCGACGAGGGCGTAGGAGAGGAGGATGCCGGGTCCGGCGGTGGCGATTCCGGAACTGGAACCGACGAACAGTCCGGCGCCGATGACGCCGCCGATGGCGATCATCGACAGATGCCGGTTCTTGAGCCCTGCCTGAAGTCCGGGACCGGGTTCTCCGGGACCTCCGGGGCCGCGGTCGGCCTGGGTGAGGGTCGGCTGCGAAGTCATGGGGACGGTCTTCCTTTGCGCCGTGTGGAGGGAAACGGGGGAAACAGCGGAATCAGGTGAATCGTGGGGGGGATGGGGACGTGCGAGGGGGTGAGGGGCGTACAGGCCGGTCCAGTGAATCTGAGGTGGATGGATTCGGGAACCTTTGATTCAATATCGTTACTTGAGGTTTTCCTGAGCTTCTGTAGCATCGCTCACAGTTCAACGGACGCGGCACCCGGCGCTGCTACCCCGCGACCCCCGTGTCACACTCATCCCATGCGCGTGTATCTCGGCTCGGACCATGCCGGCTTCGAACTCAAGAACCACCTCGTCGAATGGCTCAAGGCGGCGGGTCACGACCCGGTCGACTGCGGCCCGCACATCTACGACGCCCAGGACGACTACCCGCCGTTCTGCCTGCGCGCCGCGGAGAAGACGGCCGCGGACCCCGACGCCCTCGGCATCGTGATCGGCGGCTCCGGCAACGGCGAGCAGATCGCCGCGAACAAGGTGAAGGGCGTCCGTGCCGCCCTCGCCTGGAGCGAGGAGACCGCGTCCCTCGGCCGCCAGCACAACAACGCCAACGTCGTCGCGGTCGGCGCCCGCATGCACACCCAGGACGAGGCGACGAAGTTCGTCGAGACCTTCCTGGCCACCCCGTTCTCCGAGGACGAACGGCACATCCGCCGCATCGACATGCTCGCGGACTACGAGACGACGGGCGACCTGCCGGCCATTCCCGCGCACCACCCGCAGCAGGACTGACCGCCTCCCGGGGGCTGGAAGGAACACGCGCCGTGCCAGAGGGGCACACGATCCACCGGCTGGCGTCGGACTACGCCGACCGCTTCTCCGGCACGGCGCCGCGCGTGACCAGCCCCCAGGGCAAGTTCTCCGACGCCGCCGAACTCCTCAGCGGAGCGGAGCTCACCCGCACCGAGGCCCACGGCAAGCACCTCTTCCTCGGCTTCCGCGACACCGACTGGGTCCACATCCACCTCGGACTCTTCGGCAAGGTCGCCTTCGGTGACGCACCCGTGCCCCCGCCGACGGACACGGTCCGACTGCGCCTCGCCAACGCCACGTCGTACGTCGATCTGCGCGGCCCGACGACCTGCGCGCTCATCACGGACGCCGAGAAGCAGGCGATACACGACCGTCTGGGCCCCGACCCCTTGCGCGAGGACGCCGAACCGCAGCGGGCGTACCAGCGGATCTCCCGCAGCCGTACGACGATCGCCGCCCTCCTCCTGGACCAGAAGATCATCGCCGGCGTCGGAAACGTCTACCGCGCCGAAGTCCTCTTCCGGCACGGCATCGACCCGTACCGTGCGGGCCGGACCGTCACCCCCGCCGAGTGGGACGCGATCTGGACCGACCTCGTCGCCCTCATGCGCGAGGGCGTCCGCAACAACCGCATCGACACGGTCCGCCCGCAGCACACCCCGGAGGCTATGGGCCGCCCGCCCCGCGTCGACGACCACGGCGGCGAGGTGTACGTCTACCGGCGCACCCACCAGCCCTGCCACCTCTGCGGAGACGCCGTCCGCACCGCCGACCTGGCCGCCCGCAACGTCTTCTGGTGCCCGACCTGCCAGCAGAACTGACGTCACCGAGACCAGGTACGGCGCCCGCTCAGAACCCGTGCGGCAGCCACGGCGCCGCCCCCGTCCCGAACCCCACGGCCGCCTCGGCCAGCGCCCCGCGCCGCAGCTCCCGTACCCGCCCGGCCGCCCCGAGCGCCCCGAGGCTCACCCCGCCGAGATACGCCGCCCCCAACTCCCGTACGGACAGGGCGAGATCGGCGGCGTCGGACGTACGCCCGCACACCGCGCCCTTGGCATCCCCCGAGAGGCGCCACCGCCCCGAGTTCCAGGGGCAGAAGGCGTCCTCGACCTCCAGCACCACATCGACCGGCGCCTGATACGTCCGCGCCTCCAGCGCCGCGCCCACGTCCACCAGCCGCACGTACAACGAGTCCCGCACCCGCAGCTCGCAGCGCCGGATGTCGGAGACGAGATGCTGCCACGCCTCGTCCAGCGGCCGCCCCCGCACCTTCAGCGAGGTCGTGAGGTCGATCCCGAACAGGAACCGCCACAGCGCCGCCTCCGACGCGGGGTCGAGCCCCGCCAGGTCCTGGAGCTGCACCTGCCCGTTGTGCCCGCTGTCCCTCCACTCGGGCCGTATCCGGAATCGGGCGTATCCGGTGACCTCGCCGTCCCGCTCGGCGAGCACGCACTGCAGCGGCGACGCCCCGCCCCGCCCGCTCTCCGGATCGAGCAGCGCCAGCCGCTCCCACCCGGGCCGCCGCGCGAGCATCCCGGCCCGCCGGGGCACGGTCCGCGCGTACACCGCCTCGCACGCGTCCAGCTCCACGCCGGGATCGACGTACCGCAGCCGTACGTCGTCCGTGCCGGCCGGGACGGACAGTCGTACCCGACCGGTGTCGATCTCGGCGTGCAGTCCGAAGCTCGCCGCCGCGTACCCGAACCGCCCGTAGATCGCGGGCTCCGAGGCCGTGAGGACGGCGAGCGCCTCGCCCCACGCCCGCACGTCGTCCAGCTGCCGCCGCATCATCGACGTCAGCAGCCCGCGCCGCCGGTGCGTCGCGCTCACGCCGACCATCGTCACGCCCGCCGCCGGCACCGAGGCCCCGCCCGGCACGGTCAGCCGGAAGTCGTACGCCCCGGCCGTCGCCACGCACGCGCCGCCGTCCCACACCCCGAGGGAGCGCTCGTACGGGGTGAGCGCCCTGAACAGCTCGCGCTCCTCGGCCGGCTCCTCGACCCCGCCGAAGGCGCGGAGCAGAGTGTCGTACCACTCGTCCCATTCGTCCCGCCGCAGCACCCGCAGGCCGTCCGCCGCCCGGGTTTCGTCGCGCCCCGCCTCAGTCGTCATGAGTTCATGCCTAGCAGCCCAATGCGGGACGAGCCAGGGAATTTCTCCCTCCTGGCGACGCGAGCGCTTTCCGTGAAGTTCACTGTGAAGTTGAGCCTCGGACGGGGGACAAGTGGGACCTCCCGTGCCAAGCGGCGGGTTCGATGGATAGGGTCCCGAACTAATGGCAGCAGGACGACAGCGGCGCGCGGAAGCCGAGACGTTGGCGGCCCGGTTGAAGCACTGGATGCACCGGGTCCGCACCGGCGTGCGCAGAAGCGCCGTGGACTACTTCCGCGGCGACGGCTCCGACTGGATCGCGCTGGCCTTCCTGCTGCTCACCGTTCCGCTCATCGCCGCCACCACGCTCGCCAACTCGGTGTGGTGCTCACCGGCCGCCCTGGTGCTGCCGATCGTCGCCGGCGGCCTGCTGCTGCGCCCGTCGAGCCTGCTCGGCCTGTACGCGGCGGCGGCCACCGCCCTCATCGTGGAGTCGGTGCAGCTCGGCCCCTACACCGAGGGCCCTTCACGCGTGACGCCCGGAGTCGTCCTGGTCGTCGCAGCATGCGGTTTCTTCGGCCTGCTCATCGCCCAGTTCCGCAGCCGGGTCGGCGTGCCCTGGCGGCGCGGCGGCACCATGCTCTTCGACTTGCGCGAACGCATCCGCGTGCAGAGCAAGCTGCCGAGCCTGCCGCCCGGCTGGCACCGCGAGATGGCGCTGCGGCCGGCGGGCGGCCAGTCGTTCTCCGGCGACTTCGTCGTCGCGGCCCGCACCAACGGCGGCCGCACCATGGAGGTCGTCCTCACGGACGTCTCCGGCAAGGGCATGGACGCCGGTTCGCGCGCGCTGCTGCTGTCCGGCGCCTTCGGCGGCCTGCTCGGCTCCCTGCCCCCGCACGCCTTCCTCCCGGCCGCCAACGGCTATCTGCTCCGCCAGGACTGGGACGAGGGCTTCGCGACCTCCATCCACCTGGTCCTCGACCTCGACTCCGGCGACTACGAGCTCTACTCCGCCGGCCACCCGCCGGGCCTCCAGCTCAGCGCGGGCAGCGGCCGCTGGGAGGAGAAGGCCGCCGAGGGGCCCCTCCTCGGGGTGTACGACGGCGCCCAGTTCGACCCGGTGAAGGGCTCCCTGCGCCCGGGTGACGTGCTGATGCTCTTCACCGACGGCCTGGTGGAGACCTCCGACCGGGACATCGTCGAGGGCATCGACCGTCTCACCGGCGAGGCCGACCGCTATGTCGCCGGCGGCTTCCAGGGCGCCGCCTGGCATCTGATCGAGGCGGTGGCGAAGGACGTCAACGACGACCGGGCCCTGCTGCTGGTCTGCCGAGAGGGCCCGACGGCCCAGATGGCCCCGCTGTCCTGAGACGCACTCCCCTGAGCCCTGAGCCCTGAGACGCAATCCTCCTGAGCCGTAAGGGGACACCCATGCTCACCCTGGCCGAGGTCGAGGCCCTCGCCCGCGCCGCCCACGAGGGGCAGACCGACAAGGCGGGCCGGCCCTACGCGGAGCACCTTCAGGCGGTCGCGGAGGGCGTACGCGCGCGTGGTGGCGACGCCGACCAGATCGCGGCCGCCTGGCTGCACGACGCCGTCGAGGACGACGCCCTGTCCGCGGCCTGGCTGGACGGCGCGGCGCTGAGCGACCGCACCAAGGCGGTCGTCCTCTCGGTCACCAGACGGGCGGGGGAGACGCCGGAGGCGTACGCGGCGCGCATCCTGGCCACGCCGGGCGCGCTGCTGGTGAAGGAAGCGGACCTGGCGCACAACGCCGACCCGGCCCGGCTGGCGGTCCTGGACGCGCCGACCCGGGCCCGCCTGACCGAGAAGTACACCCACATGCGCGCACTCCTCGGCCTGTCTCCCTGACGGGCGACTAGACGCCGACCTTCTCCCCCTTGCCGCCCTGCTCGCGCTTCTCGCCCCGTTCGCGCTTCTCGCGCTCGCG
This sequence comes from Streptomyces sp. NPDC051677, assembly GCF_044453465.1. Lineage (NCBI taxonomy): Bacteria > Bacillati > Actinomycetota > Actinomycetes > Kitasatosporales > Streptomycetaceae > Streptomyces > Streptomyces sp. NPDC051677. Next base: position 292,319 of record NZ_JBITCT010000002.1, on the reverse strand, counting down.
GGCGAGTGTGACGGCGTCCGGCTTGAAGGCCCACTCCATCTTCGGTTCCACCACGAACCCCAGCACCCGCCGAACCGGCCTGGTGCACAACAGGGTGACGATGACGGCCACGAGGGCCGTGACGGCGATCTCCCCGAGCGGGCGGTGCAGAGCCGGGTGATCGAACCAGCCGCGGTAGTCGGCGGTCTTGAGCAGCAGACCGTGCACCAGATAGCCGTAGAGCGTGCCCGCGCCGAGCGCCGTGAACCACATCGTGCGGCCCGGTACCCAGGAGAGGAAGCAGGCGGTCAGCAGCAGGGAGCAGCCGAACAGGGCGAGCTGCATCACCGGACCGACCCACCACGGCACGCCCAATTCCTGCGCGGAGTTGCGGTGGTAGAGCCATCCGCTGTTCATCCGCGGCACCGCCCACCAGCAGAAGGCCAGCGCGAAGACGAACACCGGCACCGCCGCGATCCGGACCGAGCGCCGACGCACCAGCCGGAAGTGCTCCGCCTTCAGGCTCAGCCCCAGCACGAAGAACGGCAGGAACTGAAGGACGCGCTGGAGGTCCAGGTCGTCACCGATGTTCGGGGTGGCGGACGCCGCCATGGCGATGCCCAGTGCGAGCGGCAAGGGATACCGGACCAGCTTCCAGATGGGCGTGGTCAGCCGCCAGATGAACAGCGCGCACAAAAACCAGGTCAGGTAGTAGGGGTCGAGCAGACTGATGTCCTGGGGGGAGCCGTCGACGTACGTCTTCAGGAGCGGGTAGGCGGTCTCGAAGACGATGTACGGCACGACGACGCCCGTCACCAGCCGCTTCAGCTTGCCGGGACTCCCGTCGAAACTGCGGGAGAAGAAGCCGGAGATGAGGATGAAGGCCGGCATGTGGAACGTGTACACCAGCACGTACGCCGCCGTGAGCACCCGGCTGTCGCCCTTGAGCGGCTCCCAGGTGTGCCCCATCGCCACCAGCACGATCGCCAGGTACTTGGCGTTGTCGAAGAACGCGTCACGCTTCGTGACCGGCCGCGGGGACGGCTGCTCGGCGGATCTGTCCTTGGACGGATCGTGTGGATCGTGTTCGTCGTGCTGATCGTGTTGATCGTTCTGGCTCGGAACGAGGGACGGGGCGGCGGAGAACATTCGAGGCACCCTAGCGTCGCGTGCGCGTATTCGTAAAACACCCCAGGTCATTCCTCGTTATTGCTCTCCGAGCATCTCACGCCTGCCCTCGATGTCACGATTCATCCCGACTAAAAGGTGCATAACGCCGGTTGTGTGCCTGTAGTTGACGTGCTTGCCGTCGTTATTCGAATTACCTGCGCACACGTTGTGTGGAGACGGAAACCAACTGCCCCAATTTCCGGTGCGGATGGGCCGTCGAATTGCCGTGCGGCGCACCCGTGCTCGGAAGGTCCGCGCGATGATGCGTCACGGGCCGCATAGGGAGGCCGGGTTGGTGGCACGATGGTTCTCGGGAGTGCGGACCGATCGAGGGTGTGTGATCAGTTGTGGCCATTTCACTGTCAGTGGTGCTGCTGTTGGCGATCATCCTGGTGGTACTGATCCGGGGAGGGTCGATCAAGGCGGGCCCGGCGATAGTCGCGATCCTCTTCGGCTTCTTCCTCGCCTCGACCGGCATGGCCCCGTCGATCAACCGCTTCCTGAACTCCCTCGCCGACACGATCAACTCGATCAGCTTCTGAGGCCGGCCCTCACCGTGTTCCGGACATACGCCCGAACACGACGAGGGCCGGGTCGGAGAAGTACATCTCCGACCCGGCCCGGGCCGTACAGAGCGGGCGACGGGAATCGAACCCGCGTAGCTAGTTTGGAAGATCGCGTATGCGGATGCGGCCTGAGCTGGCAAGACGCTGACCTGCGTGTTCCCGGGATGCTCACCGCAACTCCCCGTTGTTCCCCGTCGCGTGCCGCTCGATCGGGCACGCAAGGGGCATGTATGCCCTTCTCCCGCCCCCGCGGGGCTCCGGTGTCCTCCGGGGCCAGAAGCGGCCTGATCGGTGCCCACGCGGCCGGGGGAGAGAGTTTGAGGTCTGGTGATCTGCGGGGCGAGGGCATGAAAGGGGGCAATTACACTTGTGCCAATGGAGAGGGCTAGTGCCCTCACCGTGCGAAGCAGGCACTCGGCCCCCTTTCTTGCTCTCGGAGGGGTCCCCGCAGGTCAGCAGACCTTAAAGTCTCGGAGCGGTCGCCCCCAGCCGCGACGTGTTCTGGCCTCATGCCGCCGGCCATCCCTTACCAGGGCGCGCGTCGGCGCAGCGCGGGCGGAGCGGGCCGAAGGCAGGAGCGGCGCCCGCGGCGGAGCCGGGAGCGCGCCCGGCGGAGCGGAGCGCAGCCGGGGCTTGATGAGGTAGGGAAATCTGTAACAAGATCGGCTAGCCGATAGCGCTCCGCTCGGCCAACTGGCGCAGGGCCTCGGGTACGCGGGGTTCTGAGAGTTGCACTAGATCGCGGATGACCTCGCGGGCTAGGTGATGGTCGTGGATCTGCTCAGGTGCCCAGCTCTCGGCCTCCAGGAGCGCGGCTGTGGCCTCGCCGACGTGTCGCCGCTGCGCGTGTGCTCGCGCCACGTCCAACAGGAAACGCGACTGCCGTTCAGGCGAGAGGCCCGACGCGTCAACCTGCTGGGCCACCTCCAGGGCCAATCCGGCGTCCCCCAGCTCCACAGCCGTACTCACCGCGTGGATCTCCACGTTCGTCGGCCCGAACTCAGTGTCGAAGTCGTTCCGGTCCTCGCCCAACCGCGCTGCGATTCCTCGGGCCCGCTCAATGTGCTCATGGGTCCCCCCTCGGTTCCCTTCCCTTGCATTGATCACTGCGAGTACGAGGTTCATGGCACCGAAGAGCGAGAGCTCTTCCGGCGGGCATGTGGGGGCCTCCGCTCTCGGTGCCATGACGGCTGCGGCGGACCGCGCTGCCTGCTCGGCCTGCTCCATGTGCTGCTGCCGCATGAAGGCATGCGCCATGCGGAACAGGCTCGCCACGACCTCCAACGGCTGGCCCGCGAGTTCGGCCGCCTGTAGAGCCCGGTCGGCCGCGACCCATGCCGCGTCGGCCTGGTCCTGCCGGGTGAAGCTCGCTGCGGCCACCTGGTACGCCTTGGCGCGGAGGGAGTGAAGCTCTGTGCGGTCGCTGGCCGGGGCGTGGCGTACTGCGGCCTCGATGCTCGGAAGCAACTGGGCGAGGTGCTCGCTCAATGCCGCGTAGCTCGAAGCGTGCGCGAGCGTCCAAGCCTCCTCCACGCGCTGGCGAAAGTCGGCCAGGGAAGGAACCGGTGCAGCCGGTGACTGCTCGAACAGGCTTCCCAAGGCGGGGTGCCCCGTGAGGGCTACGCGAAGTCCTTCGAGGTCGTTGCTCCGATGGATCTCTTCGGGCTGGGCCTGCTCAGCCGGCGCGGCATCCGGCCGTACCTCGCGCACGGGCACGTTGAGTGCGTCGGCAAGAGCCTGAAGAATCGACAGCCGCTCAACGGGTTGTACACCCCTCTCGACCTGCGATACCCAGCTTTCGGAGCGTCCCATTGCGGCGGCAAGGTCGCTCTGCGACATGCCTGCGTCGCGGCGCAGCTCCTTGATTCGCTGACCGAGTGTTTTGGTGTCGGACCCGGTCACGCCTCGGCTCCGGTGGGGTACTTGCCGGCGTACGGCTGAAGCCGGTCAACCTCGGTCTTCTCGACGTACTTGCCGCGCTCCGTGAGGAAGTGACGCGTGTGGGGCTGACGCTCGTGCTCCTCGAACGCCTCATGGTCGGCGTACAGCTCAAAGAAGATCCGCTCATTGGGCGCACCCTCGACCTCGTGGCACGCGTACACCAGCGTGCCGGGCTCGTGAGCCTGGATGCCCGCTGCGGTCTCCCGGATCAGGGCGTCAAATGCCTCGCCTGCACCCTCGCGAAGCGTGAAGCGAACAAAAAGACCAAAGTTGTTCATTTCTCCTCCTTCTCGTCGCATTCAGTCTCGCAGAGGCAGACTTCTTCTGCTAGTCGCAGGTTTTCTGTTGACTCGCAGTTTTTCTGCGGGTAGCTTCGGTGGTGTCGGAACAACAAGACACCCCGGGCTACGTGCATCCGCCAAGATCACAACGCAGCCCGGGGCTCATCCCACTAGGGGAGACTCCATAATGCCGTCCTTCAAGATTGACGTGTCGACCGCCGTGGTGTTCGTGGCAACTGCGCCCGTGCCGAAGGTCGTCAGCCAGAAGACCGGTGAGCGGGCCATCGACCGGGAGACCGGTGCTGGCCTCTCCACCGTGGGCCTGCTGATCTCGGACGAGGGTGAGGGCAACCTCTACCAGGTGACCGTCCCGGAGACCGGCGTTCCCGAGGGCCTCGCGCCGGGCATGCCGGTGCGCGTAATCGGCCTCAAGGCCCGTGACTGGGAGAACGAGTTCAACGGCCAGAAGCGTCACGGGATCTCGTTCCGCGCGGTCGCCCTCACGGTGGGTGCCTGACCATGACGGACCTGTCCATGTGGGTGGAGGCCGGGGGCTTAGCAGCCGGTGCCGGCGGCCTCGGCTACGCGAAGGTGCGTGCCCCGCGCGTGTACTGGTCGCTGGTCGGTCTGCCGGTTACCTGGGGTCGGTTCACCGTGACGTACTCCTCCACGATGGAGGTGTGCGGGCTGACGGTGCAGCCGTCGAGGATGCGGGCCTTCGTGACCCGTAACCTGGCCCGCCAGGAGGTCCGTCCGGTGCCGCCGAAGGTGCGCCGGGTCCGCCCGACTTCGACCGGCCTGCGAGTCACCTTGCGTCTTCCCGCCGGCCTCGAACCCGCCGACGTCGCCGCCTCCTGTGAGCGTCTTCGGCACGCCTGGGGTGTCCGTTCGGTGACCGTGGCTGAGGTCAAGCCGGGATACGTCGAACTGCGAATGACCGGCTACGACGTGCTCAAGCGGGTTCGGATGCCGCGTTCTGCCACGCCTCGTGACTTGGTCGTCCCGATCGCCCTGCGGGAGGACGGCACAGTGTTCGAGCGGGACTACCGCAAGATCCCGCACTCCCTGATCCTGGGTGCGAACCAGTCGGGCAAGTCCATGCTTCAGCGGAACTTGGTCAAGGGGCTGGCTCGACTGCCGGTCGGCCTGGTCGGGATCGACTGCAAGCGTGGCGTCGAGCAACGCCCCTACGCGCCCCGGCTGTCCGCGCTGGCCACCGACCCCGAGAGCGCCGGCCGCATGGTCGACGCCCTGGTCAAGGAAATGGAAGACCGCTTCGACCTGCTCGCCCTGCACGGGGTCTCCGACCTGTGGGCACTGCCGGACGATGTCCGTCCGGTGCCGCTGGTGGTCCTGATCGACGAGGTGGCGGAACTCTTCCTCGTGACCTCGAAGAAGGATGAAGCGGCCCGCGACCACACGGTCACACAACTGGTCCGGCTCGGTCAGATGGCCCGCGCGATCGGGATCTATCTGGAGGCGTGCGGGCAGCGCTTCGGCTCTGACCTTGGCAGGGGCGCAACCGCCCTGCGCGCCCAGCTCACTGGCCGGATCGTGCACCGTGTCAACGACAAGCAGACGGCGGAAATGGGTCTGGGAGACATCGCCCCGGATGCCGTGGTTGCTGTGACCGGGATACGGCCGGACCGTCCCGGCGTTGCGGTAGCCGGCGACACCTCGGGCGGCTGGTCCCGCATCCGCACCCCTGAGATCACCCCGGACGAAGCGGCGGCCGTCTGCCGTGAGTACGCACACCTGACCCCGGACCTGCCGTTCCTGACTCCGTTCCGCCCGGCCCTGCAGCCTGCACCGACGCCGGAACCTGTTCCGCCGCTCGTCCGTGCGCAGCCGGTCACTGAGTAGGGGAGATCGCTCATGGCACCGCGCAAGCGCACCAAACCGCAGGTGGCGAAGTGCTCGGACTGCGACGGCAAGGGCGAGATCACCGAGACCATCCGCGTCGGACCCCGCAAGGGCCGCGCCACCGATCACCAGCAGGCGGCCGTGTGCCTGACTTGTTGGGGATCCGGCGAAGCCCCGACCGACTGACACTTCGGAAAGGAACCGACTGTGGAGCGCTACACCAGTCAGAACGGCTACCGCTCGCTGACGGTCACCGACGTGTGGAGCGTCTGCGAGGAACTGATCGCCATAGAGGTCGACGGTCACGTGCCCTCGCGCGTCGCTCTGGCCGCCGCCAACCTCTACGCCCGTGAGATGTGGGGCTACCTCTCGCTGGCCCGCGAGTCCCGCGACGCAAAGGGCTGCATCACCTACGACGTGACGGACTGCCGCTGGACCTACGTCCACACCGTCGTCTGCCTCAAAAAACGCTGCTGGTGCGAGGGCTTCGGCCACGACGAAGGCTCTCCGGTACCGCTTGCGGGATCCCGGCCAGTCACGCGCATCAGCATCTACTGAACCCGTGTTGGGGCCGGGCGGCCGAACGTCCGCCGCCCGCCTCCTGGCCCGATTCCCGCGAAGGAGGTGAAGACCCGTGTCTCGCTCGATCCGCCCCGATGCCGTACTCGTGCAAGCCGTGATCGCCGGCGCGTTGTCCTTCGCTCACCTGCACGACCTCGCCGCCGCTGCCGGGCAGACCGGTTGGAAGGCTTGGGCCTACCCGATCTCGGTCGACCTGCTTCTTGTCGCCGCCTGGCGTCGGTTGCGCACGGCCCGCCGGGACCGCTCCGCCTGGACCTGGTTCGTGATCGCCCTGACTGCCTCGCTCGGGGCGAACGTCGCGACCGCCGGACTCCTGAACCTGGGCAACGTGCCCGCCTGGCTACGCATCCTCGTCGCCGGCTGGCCCGCTCTGGCCTTCCTCGGTGGAACCCTCCTGGTCCACACCCCCGCCCTCCAGCCCGAGCCCGAGTCCGTGGCCGAAGCGCCGTCGGTGCCTACCGGCGACCGCCCACCGGCACCGACGCCCGTCCCGGAAGTCCTCCCCACCGAGCCGCCTGCGGCGCTGCCGCAAACCGCCGGCCCGTCGGTGCCCCCGGCTCTGATCGACCACGCCCGCAAGGTCGCCGCCGATCACCGAACCCGAACCGGATCCGACATCGACACCGCCACTCTGCGCGCCCGCCTCGGCATCCCGGAAGACCTCGCCGGCGCAATCGCCGCCCAACTCGCCTGACAGACAAGGAGGTTCACCCGATGCGACCGAACCGCTTCTACGACGTGATCCGAATCGGCCCGGTCAAGGTCGGCACATTCAACAACGGCCGGGGCCAGACCAAGCACACCGCCGCGTGCACCGCACCGAACTGCGGCTTCTCCACCGAGTACCGCGACCGTTCCGCCGCCGAACTCGCCGCCCGCACCCACAAGTGCACCTGAGGAGGGCCGACCTGTGCAGTTGCCCGAAGACCAGTTCCGCGCCGGCCACATCCCCGCCGATCTCTACCGGCAGATCCCCGCCGGCACCGATGTCCGCAAGGTCGTGATCGTTCAGGAAGCCCCGCGCTCCTACAAGGGCCCGATCGTCCTGACAGTCCTGATCGTCACGGGATCGGTCGCTGTGCTGCTGGTGCTCGCCTTCGTCGTCCAGGTCATCGCCGGCGCTGCCGTCGCGGTCCTGTCGGCCACCGGCGGCCTGAGCTACACGATCAACCGCGCGTCCAAGCACAAGTAACGCCCTCCGGGACGGCCTCAACCGCCAAGTATCCGCCGCCCCGGACGGCTCCACCCATCCAGATCCAACGGACCCGAAAGGGAAGTCTCATCATGCCTCAGCACGTCCGGATCACGCGCGTCTGCCGTGACTGCGCCGGCTTCGCCTCGGCCATGGTCACGACCGGCACCCGCCACCTCGACGGCACCCGCGTCACCCTCCGTGTGACCTGCCCCGCCTGCAAGGGCGTCGGCACCGTCGCGGCCGTCACCACCTTGACCGCCCCGGTTGGGAGGTGACGGGCATGTTCCGCAAGCTCCCCTCCGACCTCACCCCGACCGAGGACAGCCCCGGCCTCCGCGTCCGTGGCGGCACGAAGTACACCCGCTCCCAGGGCGACTACGTATGTGGCGGCTGCGGTGCCGAGGACCACGCCAACGGCGACAGCGACGTCAAGGCCCTGGTCGACGACTACACCGACAACCACGGCCCCGCCCACCGGAACGGGGGCAAGCGATGACCACCAACCCCCGAGTCCTGGACCTGTTCTCCTGCGCCGGCGGTGCCGCTATGGGCTACCACCTGGCCGGGTTTGCGGTCGACGGCTGCGACGTCGCCCCTCGGCCCAATTATCCCTTCCCATACCACCGGGGTGACGCCCTGGAGTACCTCGCCCACCTGATTGCCACGGGTGAGATCGAGCGGTACACCCTCGTGCACGGCTCCCCGCCCTGTCAGGACAAGTGCGGTCTGACCGTGGGCACCAACGCTTCCCAGGGGTGGGGCGGCACCCATGAAGACCTGGTGGCCCCCACCCGTGAACTCCTCGACGCCTCCGGGCTGCCGTACGTGATCGAACAGCCCAACGGCAAGGCGGCCATCCGCAAGGACGTGTCCCTGTGCGGCGAGATGTTCGGCCTCGGCGTCTTGCGCCACCGCAACTTCGAACTCGGCCGTTGGGCCACCGTGCGGCTGGCTCACCCCCGCCACCGGGGCTACGTGCGCGGTCACCGTCACGGCGTACGTCGTGAAGGCCCCTACGTGGCCGCGTACGGCAAAGGGGGCGGGAAGGCCACCGTGCCCGAGATGCAGAAGGCCATGGGGATCACCTGGACCGATGTCCGCGAAGAACTCACCGAGGCGATCCCTCCCGCGTACACCCGCTGGATCGGCACGGCATTCCTGACCACCCGTCAGGAGGTCTTCGCGTGACCAACACCGCCACTGCGGCGGGCCTGGACCCGGCCACCCTCGCCGACGTGCTGAGGCTGGCCGGGTCCACCGGCTTCGACCGCGTCCAAGACCAGATCCGCCGTACCGGCGGCTGCTCCGACCCGATCCGCCTCATCGGCGGAACGAAGACCATCGACCCCGCTACAAAGACCGTCCTGCACTACTACAACACCGATGAAGAGCCAGGCGGCATGCTCCGCATCGCCTGCGGCAACCGCCGTGCCTCGCGCTGCCCGTCCTGCGCCTGGACCTACGCGGGCGACACCTACCACCTGATCCGCGCCGGCCTCGTCGGTGACCCCGCCAAGGGCACCCCGCACACCGTCCGGGACCACCCGCGGGTTTTCGCGACGCTCACCGCACCGTCGTTCGGGCCGGTCCACAACCGCCCCGGAAACCGGCCCTGCCGCTGCGGCGCCCGCCACGACGAGGACGCCCCCGACCTCGGCACGCCCCTCGACCCCGAGTCGTACGACTACGCGGGCGCGGTGCTGTGGAACAACCACGCCTCCGACCTGTGGCGCTACTTCACGATCTACCTGCGCCGGGAGATCGCCAAGCGGGCCGGACTCACGCAGAAGGACGCCCGCGAACAGTCCCGCGTCGCCTTCGGCAAGGTCGCCGAGTACCAGAAGCGCGGCGGCATCCACTTCCATGCCGTGATCCGCTTCGACGGTCCCGACGGGCCGGACTCGCCGCCCCCGGCCTGGGCCACCCTGGACCTCCTCACCGGCGCGATCCAGGCCGCCGCCGCTCGCGTCGCGGTCGACGTCAAGCCGGCCGGTGACCAGCCCGCCCGCGTGCTGCGCTGGGGCACGCAACTCGACGTCCGCACGATCCGGGCCTTCGGCGACGGTGAGGAGATCACAGAACAGGCCGTCGCCTCCTACCTCGCCAAGTACGCCACCAAAGCAGCCGAGACCACCGGCACCGTCGACCGCCGCATCGGCAACAAGGAAGCCCTCGACCTACTCGACGTGCCCGAGCACCCCCGCCGACTCATCTCGGCCTGCCTCGACCTCCACCCGCTCTACCCGGAACGCAAGCTCCGGGACTGGGCTCACATGCTCGGGTTCCGCGGCCACTTCTCCACCAAGTCCCGCCAGTACTCGACCACCCTCGGCGCGCTTCGCCAGACCCGCGCCGACTACCGCGCAGCCCAACAGCGCGAAGCCCTCGGCCTGCCAGACCCCGACGACACGGAGGCGACCACCCTGACCCTCGCTCACTGGACCTACGCCGGCCATGGTCACACCCCCGGCGAATCCTGGCTCGCCGCCAACATCCGTCGCGACATCCAACTCAACCGCGAGACGGCACGCGAAGAACTGCTCAACGACGATTCGAGGAGGCACGAGGATGACTGACCGCTTGCTGAATGTGGCGGAAGTCGCCGTACTGCTCGGCACCTGGGAGGACAGCGGGGAACGCTTCCCGCGTCGCCTGGTCGAAGAGCGCCGGATCGCGTACGTCAAGGTCGGCCGATACGTTCGCATCCGGCAGAGCGTCGTAGAGGCGTACATAGCGGTCAACACTGTGCAGCCCCGTCGCCGTGGCTCTGCCCTCCGGGGGGTGGCTGCCTGATGGCCGGCAAACGTCGACAGTTCGGCCGCGTCCGCAAGCTCCCGTCCGGCCGCTATCAGGCCCGCTACGTCGGCCCTGACGGGCTCCTACGGCCCGCCCCGGACACCTTCGCCACCAAGCGGGACGCTGACGACTGGTTGGCCGACAAACAGACCGAGATGCGCCGCGGCGACTGGCACGACCCGGACGCCGGGAAGGTGCCGTTCAGCGAGTACGCAGCCGCGTGGATCAGGGAGCGGGAGTTGGCCACCACCACGCGGCAGCTCTACGGGTCGCTCCTGCGTCACCACCTCGAACCAACCTTCGGCGCGCTCAACGTCGCTGAGATCTCGCCTCCGCTCGTCCGCCGTTGGCGCGCTGACAAACTCGCCGCCGGTACCGGCCCAACCACCGTTGCGAACGCGTACGCCCTGCTGCGCGGGATCATGCGCACAGCCGTGAGCGACCTGCTGATCAGGCGTAACCCGTGCTCGATCAAGGGAGCAAGCACCGTGCACACTCCTGAGCGGCCTACCGCGACCGTGCAAGAGGTGTACGACCTGGCCGACGCGATCCAGCCGCGCTACCGAGCCCTCGTGCTCATGGCCGGCTTCCTCGGTCTCCGCTTCGGCGAGCTGATCGGACTGCACCGCCGTGACGTCGATCTTGACGGTGGGGCCGTCCGGGTCCGCCGAGCCGTCGCCGAACTGAACAACGGGCAGCGTGAGATCAAGGCACCCAAGAGCGCGGCCGGCAAGCGCACGGTCGCCATTCCGGCCGCGATCCTCCCGGAGATCCGGGCGCATCTGGCGGTGTACGCCGAACGCGGTGCCGACGGTCGGGTGTTCGTCGGTGCCAAGGGGGCGACTCCTCGCCGGAACCACTTCAACCGGCTGTGGCACAAGGCGTGTTCGGGCGCCGGAATCAAGGGCCTGCACTTCCATGATCTCCGCCACACGGGCAACACCCTCGCCGCGTCGACCGGTGCCAGCACGCGCGAGCTGATGTCCCGGATGGGTCACAGCAGTGCTCGCGCTGCGCTGATCTATCAGCACGCCAGTGCCGACCGTGACCGGCTGATCGCCGATGCCGTGAGCGGGCTCGTCGACAAGGGGCGGAAGAAGGCTCGCAAGGCCAAGAAGAAGCAAGATCGAAAGCCCAAGGGGCACGAGGGGGACACGGCGGGCTGATCGGAGCCCCCGGAAACGATCAGGGCCAGGCGGAGGAATGATCCTCTGACCTGGCCCTGAGTCATGTGGAGCGGGCGACGGGAATCGAACCCGCGTAGCTAGTTTGGAAGACTAGGGCTCTACCATTGAGCTACGCCCGCACAGGACGCGCCGCAGGTCAGCCGACCGCGGCACTGCAGGCATCGTAGCGGGTCGGCGCCCTGTGTCGCACACCCCGTTTCCCGGCCCCGCCGCGACCCGCCCCGACGCTCGGCAAAAGCGGCGGTCAGACGGCCTGCGGGCATGTACCCTACGTGTCGCACCAGACGGGGTGTGGCGCAGCTTGGTAGCGCGTCCGCTTTGGGAGCGGAAGGCCGTGGGTTCAAATCCCGCCACCCCGACCACCGACCGACACACCTGTGCGGTCACCTCGCTTGATCGCCTTTGGGGCGTGTCCTCGCTGCCGTTACTATGCAAGCTGCACGCCCGTGTGTCCTCATCCACTGAAGTCCTCCGGGCGGCGAAATCCGCCGGGCCAGTCTGGCTCCGGCAGAACCCAAGAAGTCAGCCCCCAAGGAGACCGAACCGTGAAGAGCGCCGTGGAGACCCTGAACCCGACTCGGGTTCGGCTCAGCATCGAGGTGCCCTTCGAGGAGCTCAAGGACAGCCTCGACGCGGCGTACAAGAAGATCAACCAGCAGGTCACGGTGAAGGGCTTCCGTAAGGGCAAGATCCCCGCCCGGGTCATCGACCAGCGGTTCGGCCGCGGTGCCGTGCTGGAGGAGGCCGTCAACGACGCGCTGCCGAAGTTCTACACGGAGGCGGTCAACGAGGCCGAGATCGACGTCCTCGGCCAGCCCGAGGTCGACATCACGGAGCTGAAGGACGGCGAGACGCTGAACTTCACCGCCGAGGTCGACGTCCGTCCCGCCCTGGAGCTCCCCGAGGACTTCTCCTCCATCGAGGTCGAGGTCGACGCCGTCGAGGTGTCGGACGAGGACATCGACAAGTCCGTCGAGCAGCTCCGCGAGCGCTTCGCCTCGACCTCCCCGGTCGAGCGCGCCGCCGAGGACGGCGACGTCGTGACCGTCGACCTGGAGGCCAAGGTCGACGGCGAGGTCCTGGAGGACGGCGTCGCCAGCGGCGTCTCCTACACCATCGGCTCCGGCGAGCTGCTGGAAGGCATCGACGACGCCGTGAAGGGTCTGGAGGCCGGTGGCGAGGCCACCTTCACCTCCGAGCTCAAGGGCGGCTCGGCGGCCGGCAAGGAGGCCGAGGTCACCGTCAAGGTCACCCAGGTCGCCGCCCGTGAGCTCCCCGAGCTGGACGACGAGTTCGCGCAGCTCGCCTCCGAGTTCGACACCCTCGACGAGCTGAAGGCGGACAGCCGCAAGCGCCTCGAGAACATGAAGCAGTACGACCAGGCCACGCAGGCCCAGGAGCGCGTCCTGGAGAAGCTGCTGGAGCTCGTCGAGGTGCCCGTCCCCGAGAAGCTGCTCGAGGACGAGATCAACACCCGCAAGCACAACCTTGAGCACCACCAGCTCGGCCAGATGGGCCTTGACCTCGACAAGTACCTGGAGATCCAGGGCAAGACCGCCGAGGAGTTCGAGACCGAGACCCGTGAGGCCGCGGTCAAGGGCATCAAGACCCAGTTCGTGCTCGACGAGCTCGTCAAGCGCGAGAAGCTGAACGTCAACCAGGAGGAGCTCACCGAGCACCTCATGCGCCGTGCCGCCTCCTCCGGCATGTCGCCGGACCAGTTCGCCCAGGCGGTCGTCGAGGGCGGCCAGGTTCCGCTCCTGGTCGGCGAGGTCGCCCGCGGCAAGGCGCTGGCCACGGTCGTCGAGTCCGCCACGGTGAAGGACACCAACGGCGAGGTCATCGACCTGGACGACGAGGACGAGGACGAGGCCGCCACGGAGACGGTCGAGGTCGTCGAGAGCGCCGACGAGCCCGAGGAGAAGCCCGAGGCCTGAGCGGCCTCGCGTCACTTCTGAGGCAGATCCGACGCAGACACGAGGGGCCCTGGGGCGGGATTCGCTCCGGGGCCCTTCTGTCGTACGCCGGGACGGCCTGCCCCCGGGGCGCGGGGATCACGCTGCGTCCCCGGCGACTACGCCCCCGGCGAACACTCCTCTCTCCGGGATTCCCCGAAGGGACCCGCGCGTTAGGGTCCATGAATACGAGGGCAGGGGAGTCCCCGTTGCCCCCGGCAGTACACGTGAGACGGCCCGGCGCCGTCGTAAGACGAGCAGGTGGATACGTGACGAATCTGATGCCCACAGCCGCCGGCGACCCTATCGGTGGTGGCCTCGGCGACCAGGTCTACAACCGGCTGCTCGGCGAGCGGATCATCTTCCTCGGCCAGGCGGTCGACGACGACATCGCCAACAAGATCACCGCACAGCTGCTGCTCCTTGCCTCCGACCCGGAGAAGGACATCTACCTCTACATCAACAGCCCCGGTGGATCGATCACGGCCGGCATGGCGATCTACGACACCATGCAGTACATCAAGAACGACGTGGTGACCATCGCCATGGGCATGGCGGCCTCGATGGGCCAGTTCCTGCTCAGCGCGGGCACCCCCGGCAAGCGCTTCGCGCTGCCGAACGCCGAGATCCTGATCCACCAGCCCTCGGCCGGCCTCGCCGGCTCCGCGTCGGACATCAAGATCCACGCCGAGCGGCTGCTGCACACCAAGAAGCGGATGGCGGAGCTGACCGCCTTCCACACCGGCCAGACGGTGGAGCAGGTCACCATCGACTCGGACCGCGACCGCTGGTTCGACCCGATCGAGGCCAAGGAGTACGGCCTGATCGACGACATCATGCCCACCGCGGCCGGCATGCCGGGCGGCGGCGGTACCGGCGCGGCCTGAGGGCCGCTGACGGCAGCAGGGCCGCACAGGGCGCTCCCCGGAGCCCTTCCCGGAGCTCCAGGAAGCCCCTCGGGCCCTCCTGGGGCCCCTCAGGAGCCTCAGGCCTCCCTGGGGTCATCCGGGAGCCACCCAGGGCCTCGGAAGCCGTCAGCGCCCCGTCCAGCCCCTCCAGCCCACCGCCTCAAGCCCTCTCTCCAGGAGACACCGTGAACGACTTCCCCGGCAGCGGCCTCTACGCCCGCACCGAGGCCGAATACACCGGCCCCCGCGCCGAGTCCCGCTACGTCATCCCGCGCTTCGTCGAGCGCACCTCCCAGGGCGTGCGCGAGTACGACCCGTACGCGAAGCTCTTCGAGGAGCGCGTCATCTTCCTGGGCGTGCAGATCGACGACGCCTCCGCCAACGACGTCATGGCGCAGCTGCTGTGCCTGGAGTCGATGGACCCCGACCGGGACATCTCGGTCTACATCAACAGCCCCGGCGGCTCCTTCACGGCGCTGACCGCGATCTACGACACGATGCAGTTCGTGAAGCCCGACATCCAGACGGTCTGCATGGGCCAGGCGGCCTCCGCCGCCGCGATCCTGCTGGCCGCCGGTACGCCGGGCAAGCGCATGGCGCTGCCGAACGCGCGCGTGCTGATCCACCAGCCGTACAGTGAGACCGGCCGCGGTCAGGTCTCCGACCTGGAGATCGCCGCCAACGAGATCCTCCGGATGCGCGCGCAGCTGGAGGAGATGCTGGCCAAGCACTCCACCACGCCGATCGAGAAGATCCGCGAGGACATCGAGCGCGACAAGATCCTCACGGCCGAGGACGCGCTGGCGTACGGCCTGATCGACCAGATCATCTCCACCCGGAAGATGAACAACGGCTCTCTGCGTTGACGCACGGGTTCGTCCCGTTCGGGCCCTCCTCGGCACGGTGTGACACGGTCCACGTCGCAGTGAACCGTGCCAAGGGGGACCCGAACGGGGGCCCAGGCAAGGTACCGTCGGAATAAGGCAGCACCAGGAGCCGCTGGATTCGAAAGCGTCCAGGCGTCTCCCAGGCGAAGGGGAAGCACACCGTGGCACGCATCGGTGACGGCGGCGATCTGCTCAAGTGCTCGTTCTGCGGCAAGAGCCAGAAGCAGGTCAAGAAGCTCATCGCAGGGCCCGGTGTGTACATCTGCGACGAGTGCATCGATCTCTGCAACGAGATCATCGAGGAAGAGCTCGCGGAGACGAGCGAGGTCCGCTGGGAGGAACTCCCGAAGCCGCGCGAGATCTACGAGTTCCTCGAGGGCTACGTGGTGGGTCAGGAGCCCGCCAAGAAGGCCCTGTCGGTCGCGGTGTACAACCACTACAAGCGCGTCCAGGCCGGTGAGAACGGCGGCGCCCAAGGCCGCGACGACGCCATCGAGTTGGCGAAGTCCAACATCCTTCTGCTCGGCCCCACGGGCTCGGGCAAGACGCTCCTCGCCCAGACCCTGGCGCGCATGCTGAACGTTCCGTTCGCCATCGCCGACGCCACGGCGCTGACCGAGGCGGGGTACGTCGGCGAGGACGTCGAGAACATCCTGCTGAAGCTGATCCAGGCCGCGGACTACGACGTCAAGAAGGCCGAGACCGGGATCATCTACATCGACGAGATCGACAAGGTCGCGAGGAAGAGTGAAAACCCCTCCATCACACGCGACGTGTCGGGCGAGGGCGTTCAGCAGGCCCTGCTGAAGATCCTGGAAGGCACCACGGCCTCGGTTCCGCCGCAGGGCGGCCGCAAGCACCCGCACCAGGAGTTCATCCAGATCGACACGACGAACGTGCTGTTCATCGTGGGCGGCGCCTTCTCGGGCCTGGAGAAGATCATCGAGACCCGGGCCGGCGCCAAGGGCATCGGCTTCGGCGCGACGATCCGCTCCAAGCGCGAGCTGGAGTCCAAGGACCAGTTCGAGGCCGTCATGCCCGAGGACCTGGTCAAGTTCGGCATGATCCCGGAGTTCATCGGCCGTCTGCCCGTCATCACCTCGGTCCACAACCTGGACCGCGAGGCGCTGCTGCAGATCCTGATCGAGCCGCGCAACGCGCTGGTGAAGCAGTACCAGCGGCTCTTCGAACTCGACGGCGTGGAGCTGGACTTCGAGCGTGAGGCCCTGGAGGCCATCGCCGACCAGGCCATCCTCCGCCAGACCGGCGCCCGCGGCCTGCGCGCCATCATGGAGGAGGTCCTCCAGGCGGTCATGTACGAGGTCCCGTCCCGCAAGGACGTGGCCCGCGTCGTCATCACCGCGGACGTCGTCCTGTCCAACGTCAACCCGACGCTGATCCCCCGCGACGCCCGCGGCGGCCGCGGCCCGGGCGAGCAGAAGACCGCCTGATCCACCCCCGTACACCGAAGGGGCCCCGGTCAACCGACCGGGGCCCCTTCGTCGTTGAGGCAGCAGCGCAGACCGTCAGGCCTTGACGCGGACCTCGTTGCGCAGCTTCGTGGTGATGTCGATCGCGACGTCCTTGGTGATGTTCTTCGTGACGTCGCCGGGCGAGACCATGGCGATGGTGCTGTAGTCGGCCCACGCGCAGAACCAGTCGGTCTTCTCCTGCTTGGTGGTCTTGTCGGTGCCCTTGGCCGCCTGGCACTTCATGACCGCGCCGTCGAGGTCGACCTCCTCCGGCTCGCCGACCAGCTCGGTGCCCGAGGCGGTGCCGCTGCTGGAGGAGGAGCTTTTCTCGGACGACGCCTTGAAGTTGGCGAAGAACGCGTCGAGCGCCTTCTCGGGGTCGGCGATCGTCCCGTAGGCGCCGGCGTAGGTGATGCCCTTGGCCGTCGCGAGCTCGGACGCGTCGGGAGCGGTGCTCGGGTCGTTGGGGTCGTACCCGCTCAGGTCCGCCGTCGAGTAGACGCCGATCACGCTCTTGCCGTTCTTGACGCCGCTCTTCTCCAGGTCGGCGGCCGAGTCGTCGCTCGCACCCGCGCCTTCCTTGGAGGCCCGCTTGTAGTCGCTGAGGACGGTCGCCGGGGTGTCCAGCTTGTGTGCGCCGTCGTCCTTCAGACCGCCCGCGCCGCCGCCTCCGCCGATCACGAAGTACGCGCCGACACCGATCGCCGCGACGACCGCGACCGCGCCGACGATGACGGCCGCCTTCTTGCCACCGCCGCCGCTCGGCGCCGGGGGCTGCGGGACACCGTAGGGAGGCTGGCCGTACGGCGGCTGCCCGTAGGGAGGGGTCGGGGGCTGGCCGTACGGCGGCTGCTGGCCGTAGGGCGGCGTCTGCGGGGGGACGCCCTGCGGGGGCTGCTGCGGGTAGCCGTAGCCGGGCTGCGGGGCGGGAGGCTGCTGGGGGTAGCCGTAGCCGGGCTGGGGCGCCTGCGGCGGCTGGCCGTACGGACCGGGCTGGCCGTACGGTCCGGGCTGCTGGGGCTGCCCGCCGTACGGGCCCGGCTGGTTGTGACTCATTTCTGGGTTCCCCTCCAGATGCTTATGTGATTTTCACATCCTGGCTCAAAGCCAACACCTGCACGGCAGCGGGGGCCCGACCGTTACACGGCAAACACGTTTCGGGACGGCCCGGTGACACCCCTAAACTGGCCCCGTGACCGAGAACGCTCAGCAGCAGCCATCAGCGCCCCCCACCGAACTGCCGACCCAGTACGCGCCGGCCGACGTAGAGGGGCCGCTGTACGAGCGCTGGGTAGAGCGCGGTTACTTCGAGGCCGACGCGAAGAGCGACAAGCCTCCGTACACGATCGTCATCCCCCCGCCGAACGTCACGGGCAGCCTGCACCTGGGACACGCCTTCGAGCACACGCTCATCGACGCCGTCACCCGCCGCAAGCGCATGCAGGGCTACGAGACGCTGTGGCAGCCCGGCATGGACCACGCCGGCATCGCCACGCAGAACGTCGTCGAGCGTGAACTGGGCAAGGAGGGCAAGTCCCGCCACGACCTGGGCCGCGAGGCGTTCGTCGAGCGCGTCTGGCGCTGGAAGGGCGAGTCCGGCGGCCAGATCAGCGGCCAGATGCGCCGCCTGGGCGACGGCGTCGCCTGGTCGCGCGAGCGCTTCACCATGGACGAGGGCCTGTCCCAGTCCGTTCAGACCATCTTCAAGCGCCTCTACGACGACGAACTCATCTACCGCGCCGAGCGCATCATCAACTGGTGTCCGCGCTGTCTGACCGCGATCTCCGACATCGAGGTCGAGTACCAGGACGACGACGGCGAGCTCGTCTCCATGAAGTACGGGGAGGGGGACGACACCATCGTCGTCGCCACCACGCGCGCGGAGACGATGCTCGGTGACACGGCCGTCGCCGTCCACCCCGACGACGAGCGCTACAAGCACCTCGTCGGCAAGGAGATCCGCCTCCCGCTGACCGACCGCTTCATCCCGGTCGTCGCCGACACGCACGTCGACCCCGAGTTCGGCACGGGCGCCGTCAAGGTGACCCCGGCGCACGACCCGAACGACTTCGAGATCGGCCAGCGCCACAACCTGCCGTCCCTCACGATCATGGACGAGCACGCCGTCATCACGGCCCACGGACCCTTCCAGGGTCTGGACCGCCTGGAGGCCCGCTCCGCCATCGTCGCCGCCCTGCGTGCAGAGGGCCGGATCGTCGCCGAGAAGCGGCCGTACGTCCACTCCGTCGGCCACTGCTCGCGCTGCAAGACCACCATCGAGCCGCGCCTGTCCATGCAGTGGTGGGTCAAGGTCGGCCCGCTGGCGAAGGCCGCCGGCGACGCCGTCCGCGACGGCCGGGTCAAGATCCACCCGCAGGAGATGGAGAAGCGGTACTTCGACTGGGTCGACAACCTCCACGACTGGTGCATCTCACGGCAGTTGTGGTGGGGCCACCGCATCCCGGTCTGGTACGGCCCGAACGGCGAGGTCGTCTGCGTCGGCCCCGACGACGAGGCCCCGGCCGGCGAGGGCTGGCGTCAGGACACCGACGTCCTCGACACCTGGTTCTCCTCCGGTCTCTGGCCGTTCTCGACGCTCGGCTGGCCCGAACAGACCGAGTCGCTCGCGAAGTTCTACCCGAACTCCGTCCTGGTCACCGGCTACGACATCCTCTTCTTCTGGGTCGCCCGGATGATGATGTTCGGCCTCTACGCGATGGACGGCACCCCGCCGTTCCACACCATCGCCCTGCACGGCATGGTCCGCGACCAGTTCGGCAAGAAGATGTCGAAGTCCTTCGGCAACGCGGTCAACCCGCTGGACTGGATGGACAAGTACGGCTCCGACGCGCTCCGGTTCACCCTCGCCCGAGGCGCCAACCCCGGCGTCGACGTCCCGATCGGTGAGGACTGGGTCCAGGGCTCGCGCAACTTCGCCAACAAGATCTGGAACGCCACGCGCTTCGCGCTGATGAACGGCGCCACGGTCGAAGGCCCGCTGCCGGACGCCTCGAAGCTGTCGGCGACCGACCGCTGGATCCTCTCCCGCCTCAACTCGGTCGTCGCCGAAGTCGACGCGCTCTACGAGGACTACCAGTTCGCGAAGCTCTCCGACGCGCTGTTCCACTTCGCCTGGGACGAGGTCTTCGACTGGTACGTCGAGCTGTCCAAGACGACGTTCATGGCGGGCGGCGAGCCCGCGAAGGTCTCCGGCCGCGTCCTCGGCGAGGTCCTCGACGTCACCCTGAAGCTGCTGCACCCGATCGTCCCGTTCGTCACGGAGACGCTCTGGACGACGCTGACCGGCGGCGAGTCGGTCGTCGTCGCCGAGTGGCCGAAGGACAGCGGCTTCCGGGACGCGGCCGCCGAGCGGGAGATCGAGAGCCTCCAGTCGGTGATCACCGAGGTCCGCCGCTTCCGCGCCGACCAGGGTCTGCAGCCGGGGCAGCGGGTCCCGGCCCGCCTCACGCTGGACGGCACGCCGTTCGCCGCGCACGAGGCCGCCGTCCGCCAGCTGCTGCGTCTCCAGCCGGAGGGCGAGGACTTCTCGGCGACGGCGACCCTGCCGGTCGCGGGCGCCACGGTCGCGCTGGACCTGTCCGGCACGATCGACGTGGCCGCGGAGCGCAAGCGCCTCGCCAAGGACCTGGCCGCCGCCGAGAAGGAGAAGGCCCAGGCCAACGCCAAGCTGGGCAACGAGGAGTTCCTCGCGAAGGCCCCTGACCAGGTGGTCGACAAGATCCGCACCCGCCTCGCCAAGGCGGACGAGGACATCGCCCGCATCCAGACCCAGCTGGAGCGCCTGCCCGAGGCGTGACGACCAGCGTGTAGGCGAAGGCCCCCGGCGCCCGTACGGTTCCGGGGGCCTTCGCCTACGTCTGTCAGCGGCCGTCCGTAGACTGGCCCTGTGACTGAAAGCGACCCCTTCGACGAGATCGTCGCCGCCGAGACCGACCGCGACCCCGACCTCGCGGTCATCGAGGCAGGCAGCCGCACCCTCCGTACCCAGGGCGGCGCGCCGCAGGCCGACGTGCCGGGGCGTCCCGAGGACCCCGAGGTCGACAAGGCCCTGCGCGAGGTCGAGGCGGAGCTGGCCACCCGCTGGGGCGAGACCAAGCTGGAGCCGTCCGTCGGCCGCATCGCCGCGCTGATGGACGTGCTGGGGGACCCGCAGCGCTCGTACCCCTCGATCCACATCACCGGGACGAACGGCAAGACGTCCACGGCCCGCATGATCGAGGCCCTGCTCGGCGCCTTCGAGCTGCGCACCGGCCGGTACACGAGCCCCCACGTCCAGTCGATCACCGAGCGGATCAGCCTGGACGGCGCCCCGATCTCCGCCGAGCGGTTCATCGAGACGTACCAGGACGTCAGGCCGTACGTCGAGATGGTCGACGGCCAGCAGGAGTACCGGCTGTCCTTCTTCGAGGTGCTCACCGGCATGGCGTACGCCGCCTTCGCGGACGCGCCCGTCGACGTCGCCGTCGTGGAAGTGGGGATGGGCGGCTCGTGGGACGCCACGAACGTCATCGACGGTGACGTCGCCGTCGTCACGCCGATCGACCTGGACCACACCGACCGGCTCGGGGAGACGCCCGCCGCGATCGCCGTCGAGAAAGCCGGGATCATCAAGCAGGACGCGACGGTCATCCTGGCCCAGCAGCCCGTCGACGCGGCCCAGGTGCTGCTGAAGAAGGCCGTCGAGGTGGATGCCACCGTGGCCCGGGAAGGGCTGGAGTTCGGCGTCGTCGCCCGGCAGGTCGCCGTCGGCGGACAGCTGCTCACCCTGCGCGGGCTGGGCGGCGAGTACCCCGAGGTGTATCTGCCCCTGCACGGTCCCTACCAGGCGCACAACGCGGCCGTCGCGCTCGCCGCCGTCGAGGCGTTCTTCGGCGTCGGCTCCCAGCGGCCCGAGCCGCTCGACATCGACACGATCCGCAAGGCCTTCGCGGCCGTCTCCTCGCCGGGCCGCCTCGAAGTCGTACGGCGCTCCCCGACGATCGTCCTGGACGCCGCGCACAACCCGGCCGGCGCCCGTGCCACCGCCGAGGCCGTCGGCGAGGCCTTCGACTTCAGCAGGCTGATCGGCGTGGTCGGGGCCAGCGGCGACAAGAACGTGCGGGGCCTGCTGGAGGCCTTCGAGCCGATCTTCGCGGAGATCGTCGTCACCCAGAACTCCAGCCACCGCGCGATGGACGCCGACGAGTTGGCGGCGATCGCCGTCGAGGTGTTCGGCGACGACCGCGTGCAGGTCGAGCCGCGGCTGCCCGACGCCCTGGAGGCGGCGATCACGCTCGCCGAGGAGGAGGGCGAGTTCGCCGGCGGCGGCGTGCTGGTCACCGGGTCCGTCATCACCGTCGGCGAGGCCCGACTGCTTCTCGGGAAGGGCTGAGGTCCCCGCCATGCGCACGCTCTGCTCCTCGACCCTGATCGGCGAGTTCTTCATCATCGGCTTCGCCGGTCTGGTCGCCATGAAGGACGCCGACCTGTCCACGTCCACGGTGTGGACGGTCTGCGGCATCGCCATGCTGCTCAGCGTCCTGCTGTGTGGCGTGGTCACCCGGCCCGGGGGCGTCGCCCTCGGCTGGGCGCTGCAGGTCGCCCTCGTCGCGTCCGGCTTCTTCGTCCCGATCATGTTCTTCATGGGGGTGCTGTTCGGGGCACTGTGGTGGGCGTCCGTCCACTTCGGCAGGAAGATCGACGAGGCCAAGGCCCGCTTCGCCGCGCAGGCCGCAGCAACCTCTCCGGATACTGCTGACGCTGCGTAACAGGCACCGGGACACGCCCTGTAACCTCATCCCACCGCACACACCGGCCGTACGAACCGGTTGTGGAATCCGGCAGTAGAAGGAGTCACCTCGTGAGCCAGCGCACCCTCGTCCTGCTCAAGCCCGACGCGGTCCGTCGTGGCCTGACCGGCGAGATCATCAGCCGTATCGAGCGCAAGGCCGGCTGGCAGATCACCGCGCTGGAGCTGCGCACCCTGGACCAGGACACGCTGGAGTCGCACTACGGCGAGCACAAGGGCAAGCCCTTCTACGAGCCGCTGGTGGAGTTCATGGCCTCCGGCCCCGTCGTCGCGCTGATCGTCGAGGGCGAGCGGGTCATCGAGGGCGTGCGCGCGCTCGCCGGTCCGACCGACCCGATCGCCGCCGCCCCCGGCTCCATCCGCGGCGACTACGGCGTGATCGTCCGCGAGAACCTGATCCACGCCTCCGACTCCGAGGAGTCCGCCGAGCGCGAGGTGAAGATCTTCTTCCCCGGTCGCGTCTGACACCGACCGCGGCCGAGTGGCCCAACTGGCCCAACTGGCCCAACTGGCGGAGCGGCGGAAGCGGCTGAAACGGGCGATCGAGGGAACGCGAGCCCCCGAACGCCCGTCTCCAGAAGCGAACCCACACAGCATCTGCAAACAATGGCGGAGACCGCTCCGCAGTGTTCGTGCAGGCGCGTTTACGATGGAAGCCTTCACGTCACAGCACCCACCACGCCGACCTGAAAAGCCCTCAAAGCTCATGGAAGGCCAGTCGAATCCTGATGGGGAACTCAATGTCGTTCATCGGCCGTGACATGGCTGTCGACCTCGGGACCGCCAACACGCTGGTGTACGTCAGGGGTCGCGGGATCGTACTCAACGAGCCGTCCGTCGTCGCGATCAACACCAACACCGGTGGCATCCTCGCGGTCGGCGCCGAAGCGAAGAAGATGATCGGACGCACCCCCGGCAACATCGTTGCCGTGCGTCCGCTGAAGGACGGCGTGATCGCCGACTTCGAGATCACCGAGCGGATGCTCCGCTACTTCATCCTGAAGATCCACAAGCGGCGGTATCTGGCTCGGCCGCGGGTCGTCGTCTGCGTGCCCTCGGGCATCACGGGCGTCGAGCGCCGCGCCGTCATCGAGGCGTCGACCCAGGCCGGCGCCCGTCAGGTGCACATCATCGAGGAGCCCATGGCCGCGGCCATCGGCTCCGGCCTGCCGGTCCACGAGGCCACGGGCAACATGGTGGTGGACATCGGCGGCGGCACCACGGAGGTCGCGGTCATCTCGCTCGGCGGCATCGTCACCGCCCAGTCCATCCGTGTCGCGGGCGACGAACTGGACAACGCGATCATCCAGCACATCAAGAAGGAGTACAGCCTCCTCCTCGGTGAGCGGACCGCCGAACAGATCAAGATCACGATCGGTTCGGCGTACGACCTCGACGACGACCAGCACACCGAAATCCGCGGCCGGGACCTCGTCTCCGGCCTGCCCAAGACCGTCGTCATCTCGGCCGCCGAGGTGCGCAAGGCGATCGAGGAGCCGGTCAACGCGATCGTGGACGCCGTGAAGACCACGCTCGACAAGTGTCCGCCGGAGCTGTCCGGCGACATCATGGACCGCGGAATCGTTCTGACCGGCGGCGGAGCCCTGCTGCGCGGTCTGGACGAGCGGCTGCGCCGGGAGACCGGCATGCCCATCCACATCGCCGAGGACCCGCTGGACAGCGTGGCGCTCGGCTCCGGAAAGTGCGTCGAGGAGTTCGAGGCCCTGCAGCAGGTCCTGGACGCCGCGCCCCGCAGATGACGTAACGCTTCGATTCCGCCGTACGGGATGATCTCCTCTCGTGCGGCGGATCGTTGATATCGAGGCATAAGCTCCCACAAAGCGCCCTTGGTCATCTTGGCCCGGGGCTACCCGAATTCCTGGTTTTTTCTCTCGAGGAAGGGCACGGCCGCCGCACGTGAGGGACACACGAGAGAGCCGGCTGCTCCTGGTGCTGCTGATCGCCATCGCGTTCGCGCTGATCACGGTGGACATCCGCGGCGGGGAGGACTCCCCGGTCGACGGCGCCCGGCAGGCCGCGGCCGCGGTCTTCGGTCCGATCGAGGACGGTGTGTCGTCGGCGGTGGATCCCGTCGGCAACGCCGTCTCCGCCGTCCGTGACTCCGGCGAACGCCATGACCGGCTCACCGAGCTGGAGAAGGAGAACGCGGCCCTCAAGGCGAAACTCGGCAGCGACGACCGCAACCGCAGCCGCCTCGCGCAGCTCGACAAGATGCTGAAGATCGCCGGCGCGGGCCAGTACGGCATCAAGGGCGCCGAGGTCATCGCGATAGGAGCGGCCCAGGGCTTCTCCTGGACCATCACCATCGACGTCGGCGCGAACGACGGCGTCAAGCGCGACATGACGGTCCTGAACGGGGACGGGCTGGTCGGACGGGTCACCACCGTCGGGCCCGACACCGCGACCGTGCTCCTCGCCTCCGACCCCGACTTCACCGTCGGCACCCGCATGGAGGCGTCCGACGAGCTCGGCTTCGCCTCCGGGCAGGGCGACCGGCCGCTGCGCGTCGAACTCCTCAACGGCAAGGCCGACGTGAAGAAGGGCGACCGGCTGGTCACCTTCGGCTCGCAGGCCGACAAGCCCTTCGTGCCCGGCGTCCCCGTCGGCGTCGTCTCCCGCGTCGACCCCTCCGGCGGCGACCTCACCCGCACCCTCTACGTCACGCCGTACGTCAGCTTCACCAAGCTCGACATCGTCGGCGTCGTCGTCCAGGCCCCGAAGAAGGACCCGCGCGACACCGTGCTCCCCTCGAAGCCCAAACCGGTTCCCACGCCGACGGTGACCGTCACGGTCACTCCGAGCGCGAACGCACCCGTAGACGGCCAGCAGCAGTAGGAGCTGACAACCCCCATGCGCGTCAACCGGATCCTGCTCTCCGTCCCGCTGGTCGTCGTCGCCCTGGTGATCCAGGTGAGCGTGCTCGCCCGCCTTCACCTCCCCGGCGCCGTCCCCGACCTCCTCCTGCTCACCGTCCTCGGCCTCGCCATGGTCTACGGCCATGTCGGCGGCGCCCTCATCGGCTTCGGCGCCGGCCTGCTGGCCGACCTCGCCCCGCCCGCCGACCACGCCGCCGGGCGCTACGCCCTGGTGCTGTGCGTGATCGGCTACCTCGCCGGCCTCATCAAGCCCGAGACCGGGCAGATCAAGTCGGCCACCGGCCCCATGGTCGTGGTCGTCGGCGCCGCGATCGGCTCCACTCTGCTGTACGCGGGGGTCGGCGCCCTCGTCGGCGACACCGCCGCCCGCCATGTCGGCCTGACCGGGCTGCTGTTCACGTCCGCCCTGTACGACCTGCTGCTCGCCCCGTTCGTGGTCCCGGCGATCATGTTCCTGGCGCGGCGCGCCGACAACGATCCGCTCGCGGAGACCAACTCCGCCAAGAGTCCCGACATCTCCTCCGGCTGGCTCTCCTCCGGGACGGGTCTCAGGATCGGCGGCCAGCGCGGCGGGCTGAAGCTGAAGGCGGCCAAGTCGCGGGCGACCCGGGCGGGGCGCATCAAGGGGGTCAAGCGGCTGTGAGCGCGGGCGAGTTCGCTGGAAGGTTCACCCGAACGGGGAAGTTCGGGCGGAACGCGGCCTCACAGGCCGGTCGTTCATCATGCGTACGCACACACAGCCGTACGCACAGTCGTACGCGGGGCCGTACGCACGTCCGTGCACACACGTTCGCCCACGCGTCCGCGCACTGAGAGGGGGAGACAGCCGCAGTGACCAACATTCCCGAGACCGGTCGGACACCACGGGTCCAGATCCGGCTCGTCGTGATCCAGATCCTCGTCCTCTCCCTGCTCGGCACCCTCGGCGGCCGCCTGTGGTACCTGCAGATCCGGGAGGGCGCCGCGTACGCCAAGGAGGCCTCCGGCAACCACGTCCAGCAGGTCGTCGAGCCCGCCGTGCGCGGCTCGATCCTGGACGCGCGGGGTGTGCCGCTCGCCGACAACGAGACGCGGCTGGTGGTCTCCGCCTCCCGCACGGACCTGCTGAAGCAGCCGGACGACGGCAAGGCGGTTCTGGCCAAGCTCGCGGGCGTCCTCGGCATGAAGCCCGCAGAGGTCATGCTGAAGGTGCGGCTGTGCGACGCGAAGACCCCGCAGCCCTGTTGGAACGGCTCGCCCTACCAGCCGATCCCCATCACCGACGAGGCCACCGCCAAGCAGGCCCTGCAGATTCGTGAGCGTGCCGAGGACTTCCCCGGCATCACCGCCGAGCCCGAGGCCGTGCGCCGTTACGCCGCTCCCGGCAAGGCCAACACCGCCCAGGTCCTCGGCTATCTCTCCCCGGTCACGGACGAGGAGATCACCAAGGCCCAGGACACCGACTCGCCGTTCCTGCGCTCCGACCAGGTCGGCCGCTCCGGCCTGGAGCGCCAGTACGACAAGGAACTGCGCGGCAAGGCGGGCGTCACCCGCTACGAGGTGGACAACCTCGGCCGCGTCATCGGTCAGGCCGAGGCGGACGCGGCTCAGCCCGGCTCCAACCTCGTCACGAGCATAGACGCCCGGGTTCAGCGGGTCGCCGAGTACGAGCTGAACAACGCGATGAAGATCGCCCGCACCCAGTTCGACAAGATCACCGGCGAGAACTACAAGGCCGACTCCGGAGCGGTCGTGGTGATGGAGGCCAAGACCGGCCGGGTCGTCGCCATGGCGTCCGCCCCGACCTACGACCCCAACGCCTGGGTCGGCGGGATCTCCGCCAAGGACTACAAGAAGCTCACCGGGAAGAACTCCGACTACCCGCTGCTGAACCGGGCCATACAGGGTCAGTCCGCGCCCGGTTCGACGTTCAAGGTGGTCTCCACGGCCGCCGCGGTCGAGGCGGGCTACGAGTGGGACGGCGGCTACCCGTGCACCAGTTCGTACTCGGTGGGCGGCCAGGTCTTCAAGAACTTCGAGGGGGAGAGCTTCGGCCCCATCTCGCTCGGCCGGGCCCTGGAGGTCTCCTGCGACACCGTCTTCTACGGTCTCGCCGACCGGGAGTGGAAGAAGGACGGCGGCATCAACCCGAAGAAGGGTGAGCCCAAGGACTACTTCTACAAGGCCGCCCATCAGTTCGGCCTCGGCAAGGAGACCGGCCTCGACCTCCCCAACGAGGTCACCGGCCGCGTCCCGGACCGCCAGTGGAAGGAGTCCTACTGGAAGGCCAACAAGGACTCCTGGTGCAAGTCCGGCAAGAAGGACGGCAGTTACGTCGAGAAGATCGCGTACGAGAACTGCCTCGAGGGCAACAAGATGCGCGAGGGCGACTCGATCAACTACTCCATCGGCCAGGGCGACACCCTCGTCACGCCGATCCAGGAGGCCGTGATCTACGGGGCGCTCGCCAACGGCGGCACCATGTACACCCCGACCATCGGCAAGGCGATCGTCAGCGCCGACGGCAAGTCCGTCCACGAGATCAAGCCCAAGGTCAAGGGCAAGCTGCCCGTCGACCAGGCGACGATCAAGGGCATGGACACCGCCCTCGAGGGCGTGGTCACCCGCGGTACCGCAGCCTGGAAGTTCGGCGGCTGGCCGCAGGACGAGATCCCGCTGCACGCGAAGACCGGTACCGCGGAGGTCTACGGCAAGCAGACGACGTCCTGGCTCGCCACGTACAGCAAGGACTACACGGTCGTCATGACGATCGCTCAGGCCGGTACCGGTTCGGGCGCCTCCGGTGAGGCCGTGCGGCACATCTACAACGCGATGTACGGCGTCTCCGACGACGGCAAGATCGACAAGAAGAACGCCCTGCTGCCCACCCCGCAGACCGCCCTGCCGAAGGTGCAGGCGGACGGCACGATCAAGTCCCCGAAGGTCTCCAAGGACCCGGCGAAGGAGCAGCGCGCCAGCCAGCAGACCGCGCCGGAGTCGGACGAGACGCAGCCCGGGGCCACCGTGCAGCAGAACACGAACACCAACCGCGACACCCGCAGGCGACGGCGGAAGAGGGGAAGCCGGAGGATGTGCACATGACCGGCGCGAACAGCTTCTCCGTCTCCGGATACGGGCCCGAGCGGGCCGGCTGGACGCGGGTCTTCGCCCGTGACTCGCTGGCCCGGCGGCTGGACTGGCCGATACTGCTGTCGGCGATCGCCCTGTCGCTGATCGGCTCGCTCCTGGTCTACTCGGCGACCCGCAACCGCACCGAGATCAACCAGGGCGACCCCTACTACTTCCTCATCCGTCACCTCATGAACATGGGCATCGGGCTCGCCCTGATGATCGGCACGATCTGGCTCGGCCACCGCACCCTGCGCAACGCGGTACCGGTCCTGTACGGCCTCTCCCTCATGGGGATCCTGGCGGTGCTGACCCCGCTGGGCTCGACCGTCAACGGCGCGCACTCCTGGATCGTGCTCGGCGGCGGCTTCTCGCTCCAGCCCTCGGAGTTCGTGAAGATCACGATCATCCTGGGCATGGCGATGCTGCTCGCGGCCCGGGTCGACGCGGGCGACAAGCCCTACCCCGACCAGCGCACGGTGGTCCAGGCACTGGGCCTCGCGGCCGTGCCCATGCTGATCGTCATGCTGATGCCCGACCTCGGGTCGGTCATGGTGATGGTGATGATCGTGCTGGGCCTGCTGCTGGCGTCCGGCGCCTCCAACCGCTGGGTCTTCGGGCTCCTCGGCGCGGGCGCGGCCGGTGCGATCGCCGTCTGGCAGCTGCACATCCTGGACGAGTACCAGATCGCCCGCTTCGCCGCCTTCGCCAACCCCAGCCTCGACCCCGCGGGCGTCGGCTACAACACCAACCAGGCACGCATCGCCATCGGTTCCGGCGGCCTCACGGGGGCGGGACTGTTCCACGGCTCGCAGACGACGGGCCAGTTCGTCCCGGAGCAGCAGACGGACTTCGTCTTCACCGTCGCGGGCGAGGAACTGGGCTTCATGGGCGCGGGCCTGATCATCGTCCTGCTGGGCATTCTGCTGTGGCGCGCCTGCCGCATCGCCCGGGAGACGACGGAGCTGTACGGCACGATCGTCGCCGCCGGCATCGTGGCCTGGTTCGCCTTCCAGTCCTTCGAGAACATAGGGATGACCCTGGGGATCATGCCGGTGACGGGCCTGCCGCTGCCGTTCGTCTCCTACGGCGGCTCGTCGATGTTCTCGGTGTGGGTGGCGGTGGGGCTGTTGCAGTCCATCCGGGTGCAGCGGCCCATGTCGGCGTAGGGGATCCAGGAGGTGTAAGGCGTCGGACACCTTCTGGTTTCCCTGAGTTCAGGCGTGATTCGGGTCCGGTGCGCCCTGCCGTTCGGGCCCGAGTGCGACTAGATTCGAATCATGGCGGAGACGAAACGCGAGATCGAGCGCAAGTACGAATCCGACGACAGTGGTCTGCCCGACCTGACCGGCGCCGCGGGGATCACGTCCGTCCTGGACAAGGGCGTCGCCGAGTTGGACGCGACCTACTACGACACCTCCGACCTGCGGCTGGCCACGGCCTCGATCACATTGCGTCGTCGTACCGGAGGTTCCGACGCCGGCTGGCACCTGAAACTGCCGGTCGGCCCGGGCATCCGGGACGAGATCCGGGCCCCGCTCTCCGACGCCGTACCCGACGAGCTCGCCCAGCTGGTCCGCTCCCGCGTGCGGGAGGGACAGCTGGTGCCCGTGGTGCGGCTGCGCTCCAGCCGGGACGTCCGCGACCTCGTCGACGCCAAGGGCCGGCTGCTCGCCGAGGCCAGCGTGGACGCCGTACGGGCGGACAGGCTGTTCGGCGGTCAGGGCACCGCCCAGTGGACCGAGATAGAGGTGGAGCTCGCCGACGGCGGCGACCCGGCCCTCCTCGACAAGGTGGACAAGCGGTTGCGCAAGGCGGGCGTACGGCCGTCGAAGTCGGCGTCGAAGCTGGAGCGGGCGCTGGCGGAGACGAAGGGCGGGCATCCGCGGCCGAAGGACACGGGCCCCGCCGAGCCCGTCACCGCCGGCGACCACGTCCTGGCGTACATCCGTGCCCAGCGGGACGCGATCGTCGAGCTGGACCCGGCCGTGCGCCGGGACGCCGAGGAGTCGATCCACGACATGCGGGTCGCCACCCGCAGGCTGCGCAGCACGTTCCGCTCCTTCCGCAAGGTCCTCGACCGGGACGTCACCGACCCGATCGCCGTCGAGCTGAAATGGCTGGCCGGGGAGCTGGGCGTGGGCCGCGACCACGAGGTGCTGGCCGAGCGGCTGGGCGCGGCCCTCGACGAACTGCCCTCCGCCTTGGTCTCCGGCCCGATCCACGACCGGCTGCGCACCTGGGCCAAGGCCGGCGAGCACGGTTCCCGCCGCCGGCTGCTCGGCGTACTCGACTCGCAGCGCTATCTGACGCTCCTCGACAGCCTGGACGCCGTGGTCGCCGACCCGCCGACGCTCAAGGCGGCCGCCAAGAAGCCGGACAAGGTGCTCGCCAAGGCCGTGCGCAAGGACTTCGGGAAGGTCTCCGCGCTGATCGAGGAGGGCATGGAGCAGCCGCCCGGCGCCGACCGCGACCTCGGACTGCACGAGGCCCGCAAGAAGGCCAAGCGGACGCGGTACGCGGCCGAGGCGGCCCACCCGGCCCTCGGAAAGCCGGCCAAGGCCCTCGTCAAGTCCATGAAGTCGCTCCAGAGCCTGCTCGGCGACCACCAGGACAGCGTCATGGCCCGCACGACCCTGCGCGAGCTGTCCGCGGTGGCGCACGCGGCGGGGGAGAGCGCCTTCACCTACGGCGTGCTGTACGCCCGTGAGGAGCGGCGTGCGGAGCGGGTGGAGGAGGCACTGCCCAAGAAGTGGAAGAAGACCAACGGCTCGATGCAGGTTTAGCACCGCAGTCTTCGCGGGCGGGGGAGTCCTCCGGGCGGGTTAGGCTTGATGGTCACCCCTGTCCCTGTCAGCTCACGAAGGTAACCCCGCGATGTCTGTCGAGTCGGTCTTCCCGCAGCTCGAAGCCTTGCTCCCGCATGTGCAGAAGCCGATCCAGTACGTGGGCGGCGAGCTCAACTCCACGGTCAAGCCCTGGGAGTCCTGCGACGTCCGCTGGGCGCTCATGTACCCGGACGCGTACGAGGTCGGTCTGCCCAACCAGGGCGTCATGATCCTCTACGAGGTCCTGAACGAGCAGGAGGGCGTCCTCGCCGAGCGCACGTACAGCGTGTGGCCGGACCTGGAGGCGCTGATGCGGGAGCACGCCGTCCCGCAGTTCACGGTGGACGGCCACCGCCCGGTGAAGGCGTTCGACGTGTTCGGCCTGTCGTTCTCGACGGAGCTGGGTTACACGAACATGCTGACCGCCCTGGACCTCGCCGGCATTCCGCTGGAGTCCAAGGACCGCACGATCGACGACCCGATCGTCCTCGCGGGCGGCCACGCCGCGTTCAACCCCGAGCCGATCGCCGACTTCATCGACGCGGCGATCATCGGCGACGGCGAGCAGGCCGTCCTCGACATGACGAAGATCATCCGCGAGTGGAAGGCGGAGGGCAGGCCGGGTGGCCGCGAGGAGGTCCTCTTCCGCCTCGCGAAGACGGGCTCGGTGTACATCCCGGCGTTCTACGACGTCGAGTACCTGCCGGACGGCCGGATCGCGCGGGTCGTGCCGAACAAGTCCGGCGTGCCGTGGCGGGTCAGCAAGCACACGGTCATGGACCTGGACGAGTGGCCGTACCCCAAGCAGCCGCTGGTCCCGCTCGCCGAGACGGTCCACGAGCGCATGTCGGTGGAGATCTTCCGCGGCTGCACGCGCGGCTGCCGCTTCTGCCAGGCCGGCATGATCACGCGCCCGGTGCGCGAGCGCTCCATCACGGGCATCGGCGACATGGTGGAGAAGGGCCTGAAGGCGACCGGCTTCGAGGAGGTCGGCCTTCTCTCCCTGTCGAGCGCGGACCACAGCGAGATCGGCGACATCGCCAAGGGCCTCGCGGACCGGTACGAGGAGGACAAGATCGGCCTGTCCCTCCCCTCCACCCGCGTCGACGCCTTCAACGTGGACCTGGCGAACGAGCTGACGAGGAACGGCCGCCGGTCCGGCCTGACCTTCGCGCCCGAGGGCGGCTCGGAGCGCATGCGCAAGGTCATCAACAAGATGGTCTCGGAAGAGGACCTGATCCGGACGGTCTCCACCGCGTACGGCAACGGCTGGCGGCAGGTGAAGCTGTACTTCATGTGCGGTCTGCCGACGGAGACCGACGAGGACGTCCTGCAGATCGCCGACATGGCGATGAACGTGATCGCCGAGGGCCGCAAGGTCTCCGGCCAGAACGACATCCGCTGCACGGTGTCGATCGGCGGCTTCGTCCCGAAGCCCCACACCCCCTTCCAGTGGGCCCCACAGCTCTCCGCCGAGGAGACGGACGCGCGCCTGGAGAAGCTCCGTGACAAGATCCGCGGCGACAAGAAGTACGGCCGCTCGATCGGCTTCCGCTATCACGACGGCAAGCCGGGCATCGTGGAGGGCCTGCTCTCGCGCGGCGACCGCCGCATCGGCGCGGTCATCCGGGCCGTCTACGAGGACGGCGGCCGCTTCGACGGCTGGCGCGAGCACTTCTCCTACGACCGCTGGATGGCTTGCGCCGACAAGACGCTGCCCGCCTTCGGCGTCGACGTCGACTGGTACACGACGCGCGAGAAGACCTACGAGGAGGTCCTGCCCTGGGACCACCTGGACTCGGGCCTCGACAAGGACTGGCTCTGGGAGGACTGGCAGGACGCCCTCGACGAAACCGAGGTCGAGGACTGCCGCTGGACGCCGTGCTTCGACTGCGGGGTATGTCCCCAGTTCGACACATGGCCACAACTGAGCAACAGCGGCAAGAAGATGCTGCCGCTCACGGTCAAGAAGGACGCTGCGACCAGCGGACACGTGCACGGACACGGGCACTGAGGTGAGTGAGGCGCTGCGGCGGATCGCTGAGGCTGTGGCGGAGGTCACAGAGGATGAGGTGGTCGCGGCGCTGGGCACGCTGGGAGTGCTGCCGGGGCGGCAGAGCCAGGCACTGGACGCGACCAGAACACCGCTGCCGCCGCCTGGGGGCTCGCCGAGGATCCTCTCCGAGGTGGAGTGGGTCTGACCCCGTCGACTGCCTGAGAACGGCATCTGTGAACTTCTGAGCCCCCTCCTTGATCGGGAGGGGGCTCGGTCGTGTCTGGATCAGCTTTGGCAACCGCAGCCCGATGCAGCCTTGGCCGTGCTGACGCTGACGGAGGGATCTGCTGACGTCTCGGCGTCGGTGCAGCAGGCGTTCACGCCGCAGCAAGAGTCGGCCGACGCGTTCGTCTGGATGCCGGGCTGCGGAGTCGTCGGCTTGGACGCTCGGACGATCGCGGAGTGCATGCCGTCGGCGACCGCGTGCGTCGGGATGATCTCGACGTCGGTGAACCCTGCCGCTTCCAGGCCTGCGCGGTACTCCTCGAAGGAGAGGGCGCCCGCGATGCACCCCACGTAGTCGCCGCGTTCCGCGCGCTGGGCCGGGGTGAGTGAGTCGTCGGCGACCACGTCGGACACGCCGATCCGGCCGCCGGGCTTGAGGACGCGGTAAGTCTCGGCGAAGACGGCGGGCTTGTCGGTGGACAGGTTGATCACGCAGTTGGAGATCACGACGTCGATGGTGTGCGCGGGCAGCGGGATCGCCTCGATCGTGCCGTTGAGGAACTCGACGTTCGTCGCGCCGGCCTTCTCGGCGTTGGCCAGGGCCAGGGTGAGCATCTCGTCGGTCATGTCGAGGCCGTACGCCTTGCCGGTGGGGCCTACGCGGCGGGCGGAGAGCAGGACGTCGATGCCGCCGCCCGAGCCGAGATCGAGGACGCGTTCGCCCTCGCGCAGTTCGGCGACGGCGGTGGGGTTGCCGCAGCCGAGGGAGGCGGCCACGGCTTCTGCGGGCAGGATCTCGCGCTCGTCAGCGGCGTACAGGGTCGAGCCGAAGTTCTCGCCGACCTCGATGGGCTGAGGCCCGCAACAAGCGGTGCCGCCTTCGGTGACCTGCACGGCCGCTGCCGCGTAGCGCTGACGGACGGTTTCCCGCATGTGGGTGGACTGCTCGGACATGAACCACTCCTGAGTGACTGGGCATGGCGGTGCCCTGAACGGCTTGTATTGACGTTCGTTGATTCAACCTTGCGCCTTGGTTCGAAAAACGTCAACATAGAAGCATGTCGAATCAAGAGTTGAAGATCCTCGGTCAGGACGGGGATGGTTCCTGCTGCGAGGGACTGGCCACGGCGCCCCTGGGCGAGGAGCAGGCGGCCGACCTGGCAAAGATCTTCAAAGCCCTGGGTGACCCGGTGCGTCTGCGGCTGATGTCGATGATCGCCTCGCGGGAGGGCGGCGAGGTGTGCGTCTGTGAGCTGACCCCTGCCTTCGACCTCTCCCAACCGACGATCTCGCACCACCTGAAGCTTCTCAGGCAGGCGGGGCTCATCGACTGTGAGCGCCGCGGTACCTGGGTCTACTACTGGGTGCTGCCCGATGCGCTCGACCGATTGGCCGGATTCCTGGCCATGCCGCAGACGGCGAAGGTAACCGCGTGAGCGCGCCCCTGGGTCGTCGCGTCGCTGCGGAAACGGTCGGTTCGGCTGCGCTGGTGGCGGTGGTCGTCGGCTCGGGGATCCAGGCGACCGAACTCTCGCGGGACGTGGGGGTCCAATTGCTCGCCAACTCCACTTCCACGGTCTTCGGCCTGGCCGTGCTGATCGTGCTCCTCGGGCCGGTCTCCGGCGCGCACTTCAACCCGGTCGTCACCCTCGCAGCGTGGTTCACCAGTCGGAGGAGCGGAGACGGGCTGAGTCTGCGGGAGGTGGCGGCGTACGTTCCGGCGCAGATCGCGGGGGCCGTCGCCGGTGCAGTCCTGTCCGACGCCATGTTCTCCGAACCCCTGGTGAAGTGGTCCACTCATGACCGCTTCGCAGGGCACCTATGGCTCGGGGAAGTCGTGGCGACTGCCGGACTGATTCTGCTGATCTTCGGCCTGAGCCGGACGGGTCATGAGCGATTCGCTCCGGCCGTTGTGGCGTCCTTCATCGGGGCCGCCTACTGGTTCACCTCCTCCACCTCCTTCGCGAACCCTGCGGTGACCATCGGCCGGACGTTCACCGACACCTTCGCCGGAATCGCCCCGGCCTCCGTCGCGCCGTTCATCGCGGCGCAACTGGCGGGTGCTGCCGTCGGCCTGGGTCTGGTGGCGTTGCTCTTCGGGCCCGCCGCTCCTGCCGAAACCGACATCGTCATGCCGCGAGGCGACACCGAACTCGCTGCTTCTCCTCGCTGAACCGTCTTCCAAGGAACCCCCGGCATGAGCGACCCCACCCCGCGTCCCTCCGTTCTGTTCGTCTGCGTCCACAACGCCGGGCGCTCCCAGATGGCCGCCGCCTTCCTCACTCACTTCGTCGGGGAGAAGGTGGAAGTCCGCTCGGCTGGCTCCGCCCCTGCCGACACGGTCAATTCGGCGGTGGTGGAAGCGATGAACGAAGTCGGCATCGACATCTCCGCCGAGACACCGAAGGTCCTCACGGCGGAAGCCGTACAAGCGTCCGATGTCGTCATCACGATGGGATGCGGAGACACCTGCCCCGTCTTCCCGGGGAAGCGATACCTCGACTGGCAACTCGACGATCCGGCCGGCCAAGGCGTTGACGCCGTCCGTCCGATCCGGGACGAGATTGAGCGGCGCATCCGTGCGCTGGTGAACGACCTGACAGGCTGAACGGTCTAGCTGTATCTGAGGCCTCACAGCTTGCCCGCATTGCAGTGTCGGATTGGCCCGCCATGGACACGACAATTCAGATCGGTCCGACGGGCAAGAAGCTGTTGCCGTTGACGGTGAAGCAGCCGGCGGGCAGCGGGCACAGTCACTGACTCGCGGTCATGAGCCGTCAGGGGTGTGCGGAGGGCCGGTCGACCGGACCTCCGCACACCCCGTTGGTGTGTTGGCGGCCCGTCAGCTGGGTGTGACGGCTGTGCCGCTGTTGGTGGCGAGGGCCGCGGGCTGAAGGTTGACCCTCACCCAGGGCTGGGGGAGGCCCTGTGCGTTATCGCAGTTCAGGGTGGCATTGGGCTGGGTGTTCTGCTCTACGCAGGTGGTCTCCCAGACCTGGCCCAAGGTCGTGATGATGTCGAACTTGATGGGGGCCGCGGCGTTCTGGGGGTGGGCGTTGACTCCGATGGCGCAGGCGAAGCCGACAGGGGCGCCCTGTGAATCCACACCACCCATGGGGTAGTTGGGGTGCGTGCTGAGATCGGTCCACAGGAAGGGTTGGGGTGTGGTGCCCATGAGGCCGCGGACACCCGCGAACGCTCGCGTGTTGAACAGTGCGGCCCGGAGCTCGAAGTCGGCCGAGTCCTGCGCCGCGTCGAGGTCGATGCAGGGGCCGGCGGCGCCCGTGGATCCCGTGGATCCCGTGGATCCCGTGGCTCCGGTGGCTCCGGTGGCTCCGGTGGCTCCGGTGGCCCCCGTGGCTCCGGTGGCCCCCGTGGCTCCGGTCGCGCCCGTAGCGCCCTTGGGGCCGGTCGGGCCCGTAGCGCCCTTGGGGCCGGTCGGGCCCTTGCACTGGTCTTTGGCGGCCGCCTCGGCCGCCCGGGGTTTGTGATGGGCCGGCTGCTTGCACTTGTCGCCGCCGCTGGGGGTGGCCTCCGACCGCGCGTAGTCGGTGACGCTGCGCGCCGCCGCGGCGGCCGGGCTGATCACGCCCGCCGCCAGGACCACGGCGAGCGAGGCCACCATGCCGGCCTTCTTGCATCTGTGCCGCGTCACCGGCCCCAGGAGGGAGTACGGTCCGAACTCAGGTCGCATTCTCGTGCTCCTTGCATCGACCGGTCCGGGTGGTCCCCGAACCTGAGGGCGAGCCTGACCCGAGGAACGGGCTCCGGCGAGGCGGATGACCCGAAAGCGTCTGTTTATCGACGTATCGGACTAATCGGTGCGTGCTGATGGGTCATTCTCTGCCGGGGGCGCCCACGTGGGTGTTTTCGCGGCCGTTCGGGGAGCGTTGCGGCCCGCTTCCCGCGTGGATGGGCGGCCCCGCACCAGGCCTGTGTCACCTTGACGCCCGTGAAACAGCAGACCCTGTGCCTGTGCATGATCGTCAAGGACGAGTCACGGGTGATCGAACGCTGCCTGGAGTCCGTACGCCCCCTCATCGACTACTGGGTGATCTCCGACACCGGTTCGACGGACGGCACGCAGGAGCTGATCCGCAAGGTGCTCGACGGCATCCCGGGCGAGCTCCACGAGGAACCCTGGGTCGACTTCGGGCACAACCGGACGCAGAACATCCAGCACGCCCGCGGCAAGGCCGACTACCTGCTCACCCTCGACGCCGATCACGTCATGCGCCAGGACGCCCCGCTGCCCCGGCTGACGGCGGGCTCGTACATGCTGCGCTACGACACCCCGGGCACCCAGCACCGCTTCAAGCACCTCATGCGCGGCGACTGGGCCTGGCGCTACGAGGGCGTCACCCACGAGTACCCGTGCACCGACGAGCCAGACCGGCAGGAGAACCTGGACGCGCTCGTCATCGAGGACCACGCGGACGGCGGCTGCCGCAGCGACAAGTTCGAGCGCGACGCACGCCTGCTGCGGGGCGAGTTGGAGCGCGATCCCACCAACCCGCGCACCGTCTTCTACCTCGCCAACACCGAACGCGACCTGGGACACGTGGACGAGGCGATCGCGCTGTACGAGCGGCGGGCCGAGCTGGGCGGCTGGGGCGAGGAGGTCTACTGCTCGCTCCTGGAGGCCGGGATCCTCAAAGCGGAGAAGACCGACGACTGGCCCGGCGCCATGGACGCGTTCTCCCGCGCCTGGGAGTCCCGCCCCGCCCGCCTCGAAGCCGTCTACGAACTGACCTCGCGACTGCGCCTGCAGAGCCGCTATCGCACTGCGTACGCCCTGCTCGGCGGGGTGGTCGGCGCACGTGAGCCGGACGACCTGCTGTTCACCAAGTCGTGGGTGTACCAGTGGGGTCTGCTCTTCGAGTTCTCGATCTGCGCGTACTGGGTCGGCGATCACACGGCCGCCGTCCGGGCCTGCGACGCGCTGCTGGCGATGCCGGAGCTGCCCGATGCCATCCGTCAACAGGCCGAGACCAACCGGGAGTTCTCCGCCCCGCACGTCAAGGCCGTCCCGCGGGCGGCCGCCGCGGTCCGTCGGCCGAAGGCGTCCAGGGCGGGCAAGGCGGCCAGGGCCCGGAAGAGGTGACGCTGCCTTGACGGCCGCGTTCCGGCTGGTCAGTGCATCCGCCGGGGCGCCGGTAGCGTCTACGTCGACATGGACCTGCAGAAGCCGCCCGCCGCACCGCCTGCGCAGCCGCCCGCCCAGGCGCCCGAGGGGTGTCTCGTCGTCGCGATCCGGCTGCCCGTGCGGATCGTCGTGCTCGTGCTGGTCGTGCCCGTGCGGATGGCGTGGGACGCGCTCGTCGTCGTCGCACGGTTCCTCAGGGGCACGGTCCTCAGGCCGCTGGGGCGGGCCCTGCTGTGGCTGGCGAAGGCGCTGTTCGTCTGGCCGCTGATCGGGCTGTGGCGGTACGTCGTCGTCCCCTTGGGCCGGGTGCTCGGGTGGCTCGGGAACGTGCTGCTCGTCGTGCCGGCGGTGTGGTCGTACCGGTACGTCCTCACTCCGGTCGGGCACGGCATCGCGTGGCTGGCACGGGGGACGGGGGGCGGACTGGCGTGGGTGTACGCGCGCGTGCTGACGCCCGTCGGGCTTGCGGTGCTCTGGCTGCTGAAGGGCGTCGGCGCCGTCCTCGCCGCCGTCGGCGTGGGCGCGTACGCCGGTGTGGCGTGGCTGGCGCGGTACCTCGTCGTCCTTCCGGCCCGCTGGGTCCACGCGTGGATCCTCGCGCCGGTCGGGCGGGCGATCGCCTGGTGTGCGCGAGGGGTGTGGCTGGGCCTGGCGATGCTGGTCAGGGGGATCGGTTTCGTCCTGTACTGGATCACCCGGGTCCTGGTCGTGCTGCCCGCGTCGGCCCTGTGGCGCTGGGTGCTCGCCCCCGTCGGGCGCTTCCTCGCGGTTCTCGCACGGGAGGTGGGGGACGCCCTCGGCCACGCCTGGCGGATCGCCGGACGGATCTCGCTCGTCGTCGGACGGTTCCTCGGCGCCCTCTTCCGGTGGATCTTCGTCGAGCCGGTGCGCTGGGCGTACCGGAACGTCCTCACCCCGGTCGGGCGCCTCGTCCGGGACGCCGTGCTGCGTCCCGCGGCTCGGGCCGCGCGCAGCGTGGGCCGCACCGCCCGGCAGGCGCTGGCCGCCGCCCGGGAGACGGCCCGGCAGGCCCGCGCGGACGTGCGCCGGATGCTGTTCGGGGAGCCGAGGAAGCCGAGCGAGCGGGAGGCGCTCGTCCGGCGGGAACCATCGGAGGGCGAGACACG
Organism: Streptomyces sp. NPDC051677; assembly: GCF_044453465.1. Lineage (NCBI taxonomy): Bacteria > Bacillati > Actinomycetota > Actinomycetes > Kitasatosporales > Streptomycetaceae > Streptomyces > Streptomyces sp. NPDC051677. The sequence continues at coordinate 252,401 of NZ_JBITCT010000002.1, read as the reverse complement.
TACTCTTGGTAGGAGTACGACCGCTCTCACGAAGGACTGAACGACACTGGGCAAGCGACAGCCCGAAGGCCCGCCGCCCGCACCCGCGGTGCAGCGCATCCGACTGCGCTACACCAAGCGCGGCCGCCTCCGGTTCACCAGCCACCGTGACTTCCAGCGCGCCTTCGAGCGTGCGTTGCGCCGTGCCGAGGTGCCGATGGCGTACTCGGCGGGGTTCACGCCGCATCCGAAGGTGTCGTACGCCAATGCCGCACCCACCGGCACGGGCAGTGAGGCGGAGTACCTGGAGATCGCGCTGACCGCGGCGCGTGACCCGGAGAAGCTGAGAATCCTCCTCGACGAGTCGCTGCCCGCCGGGCTCGACGTCGTCGACGCGGTCGAGGCCCGGACCTCGGGGCTCGCCGACCGGCTGACGGCCTCCGTCTGGGAGCTGCGGCTGGCCGGTGTGGACCCGGCCGACGCCGATCGCGCGGTGGACGCCTTCAACGAGGCCGACACCGTCGAGGTCCAGCGCATGACCAAGAACGGCGTCCGCACCTTCGACGCCAGGGCCGCGGTCGTACAACTTGAAACGCACAGTGAACCTGCTGATAGGCCGACCGACCAGCCCTGTGCGATACTGCGGCTGGTTGTTCGGCACGTGACGCCTGCCGTACGACCCGACGACGTCCTGTCCGGTCTCCGCGCCGTGGCCGACCTGGCGCCGCCGGTCCCCGCAGCGGTGACCAGGCTGGCGCAGGGGCTTTTCGATGAAGAGACCGGCACGGTGACCGACCCGCTCGCGCCCGACCGCGAGGCAGCACAGGCCCCCACAACGGCCGTACCCGCTGCCGCCGCGAAGGCGCCGGCGTAGGGAAGGTTCCGCGAAGGGACGGACGTCGTAGCGCCGCCCTCGTACTCGGGAGCCACCTGGGTCGGGCAGCGCACCGACCAGAAGACTTTCGCCAGGCCGTACGCATTCGGCGTACGGAACCGGCGAGACAGGACACAGAGAGCTCCCGTGCGGCGCCCGCGCCCCGGACGGCGGCACCGCGCATCGCGCGAGCCGCGGACGTCAACGGCGATCGATCCTCCGTGATCGACGCCGGACCAGGCGCGGCGCCCGGGAGCCTGACGGGAGAAACGCCCGCATGCTCGAGCCAACCGAATCCACAGAGTCCGTGACGGACTCCGAATCGAACACCCCCAGCGACACCTTGCCGCCGCGTCGTCGGCGCCGTGCCGCCTCCCGGCCGGCGGGTCCGCCGGTCGCCGCCGCCGACACCCCGGCCGAGATCACCACGCCGGCCATACCGGCCGTGGAGTCCGTCGAGGAGCTGGCTGAGGAAGATCTCCGGACCGCCGACGTCAAGGCCAAGGAGGCCGAAGAGGCCGCCGCGGTCGCAGAGGTCGAAGAAGCCGCCGAGGCCGCGCCTCGTACGCGGCGTCGGGCCACCCGCCGAGCCTCCGCGCCCGCCGGTGCTCCGGCCGCCGCCGAGGCCGCCGAGACGGTCGTGCCCGTGGTCGCCGCCGAGACGGTCGCCGAGCAGGCCGCCGCCGAGGAACCCGCAGCCGAGGAGACCCCCGTCGAGGACGCCGCTCCTCGCCGCACCCGCCGCCGGGCCACGCGTCGCGTGTCCGCGCCCGCCGGAGCCGCTTCGGCCGAGGTCGTCGAGACCGCCGCCGAGGAGGCCGCCGTCGTGGAACAGCCCGCCGCAGAGTCCGAGACCGCGTCCGCGCCCGCCGCCCCGGTGGCCGACGAGGCGCCCGCGCCCCGTACGCGACGCCGGGCCACCCGCCGGGCGACCGCGCCCGCCGGCGCCCCGGAGGCCGAGACGCCCGCCGCCGAGGCCGAGGCTCCGGTCGTGGCCGACGAGGCGCCCGCCGAGGCCGCTCCCCGTACCCGCCGTCGCGCCACGCGCCGGGTCGCCGCGCCTGCTGAGGCCGAGGTCGCCGCCGTGGCCGAGGCGTCCGATGTGGCGAAGGCGACCGAGGTCGCCGCCGAGCCGGTCGCCGCCGCTCCCGCCGTCGCCGTCGAAGAGCCGAAGGCTGTCGAGGCCCCTGCCGCTCAGGCCGACGAGGACGCCGGTCCGCGGCGTGGGCGTCGGCGTGTGGTCCGTCGGGCCGCCGGTGGGTTCTCCGCGCCCGAGCCGGTGAAGGGCGACGGCGAGGAGGACGCGCCGCGTCGTCCGGCGCGGCCCGCGGTCGCCGTGTTCCAGGCGCCCGTGTTCGCCGAGCCGCAGTTCCAGACGCCGCAGCGGGCCGCCGCCGAGGCTGCCGCCGCCGTGGCCGAGGAGGCCGTCGAGGCCGAGGAGCCGGAGGAGGCCGAGGAGCCCCTGGTGGAGGAGCCGGCCGGTTCGCGCCGTCGCCGTCGCCGCCGGGGCGCCCCCGCGGTCGAGGAGACCGAGACCGCCGCCGCTCCGGCGCCCGCCGTGACCGCCGCGCCCGCCGCCGAGGAGGAGCCGGAGGAGGCCGACGAGGCCGCCGAGGACGTCGTCGAGGGTGACGACGACAGCGAGGAGACCGGTTCGCGTCGCCGTCGTCGCCGTGGCGGCCGTCGCCGTCGTCGTGGCGACGCCGCCGACGGCGAGGGGGAGTCCGGGGACGCCGAGGCCGACGAACTCGCCGCCGAGCAGGCCGTGCAGGACGCCGAGGACACCGCCGAGCAGGAGGACGAGGACGCCGAGGACGCGGAGGACGGGGCCGGTGGCTCCACCGCCGGAAGCCGTCGTCGCCGTCGTCGCCGTCGCCGGGCCGGGGACTCCTCGACCGAGGCCGAGCCGGGCGACGGAGACCCCGAGCGCACGGTCGTCAAGGTCCGCGAGCCGCGCAAGCCCTCCGAGCCGTCCGACGAGGTGCAGTCCATCAAGGGCTCCACGCGCCTGGAGGCCAAGAAGCAGCGCCGCCGGGAAGGCCGTGAGCAGGGGCGTCGTCGTGTCCCGATCATCACCGAGGCCGAGTTCCTGGCCCGCCGCGAGGCCGTCGAGCGGGTGATGGTCGTCCGCCAGAGCGGCGAGCGCACCCAGATCGGCGTCCTGGAGGACGGCGTGCTCGTCGAGCACTACGTCAACAAGGAGCAGGCCACCTCGTACGTCGGCAACGTCTACCTGGGCAAGGTCCAGAACGTGTTGCCGTCGATGGAGGCCGCCTTCATCGACATCGGCAAGGGCCGCAACGCGGTGCTCTACGCCGGTGAGGTCAACTTCGAGGCGCTCGGCATGGCCAACGGGCCGCGTCGCATCGAGGCCGCCCTCAAGTCGGGCCAGTCGGTCCTCGTCCAGGTGACGAAGGACCCGATCGGACACAAGGGCGCCCGGCTGACCAGCCAGGTCTCCCTCCCGGGCCGCTACCTCGTGTACGTGCCCGAGGGTTCGATGACCGGCATCAGCCGCAAGCTGCCCGACACCGAGCGGGCCCGGCTGAAGACGATCCTCAAGAAGATCGTCCCCGAGGACGCGGGCGTCATCGTGCGCACCGCCGCCGAGGGCGCCAGCGAGGACGAGCTGCGCCGTGACGTCGAGCGGCTCCAGGCTCAGTGGGAGGAGATCCAGAAGAAGGCCAAGAGCGGCAACGCCCCGACGCTGCTGTACGGCGAGCCGGACATGACCGTCCGGGTCGTCCGCGACATCTTCAACGAGGACTTCTCCAAGGTCGTCGTCAGCGGTGACGAGGCCTGGTCGACGATCCACGGGTACGTCTCGCACGTCGCGCCCGACCTGGCCGAGCGGCTGTCGAGGTGGACGTCCGAGGTCGACGCCTTCGCCACGTACCGGATCGACGAGCAGCTCGCCAAGGCGCTGGACCGCAAGGTCTGGCTGCCCAGCGGCGGTTCGCTGGTGATCGACCGGACCGAGGCGATGGTCGTCGTCGACGTCAACACCGGCAAGTTCACCGGCCAGGGCGGCAACCTGGAGGAGACGGTCACCAGGAACAACCTGGAGGCGGCCGAGGAGATCGTGCGCCAGCTGCGGCTGCGCGACCTCGGCGGCATCATCGTGATCGACTTCATCGACATGGTGCTGGAGTCCAACCGGGACCTGGTGCTGCGCCGGCTCCTTGAGTGCCTGGGCCGCGACCGTACGAAGCACCAGGTCGCCGAGGTGACCTCGCTGGGGCTCGTGCAGATGACCCGTAAGCGGGTCGGGCAGGGGCTGCTGGAGTCGTTCTCCGAGACCTGTGTGCACTGCAACGGGCGCGGTGTCATCGTCCACATGGAGCAGCCAGCCGCCGTCGGCGGCGGTGGCAAGCGCAAGAAGCGCGGCCGCGGCGGCGACGCCCACGAGCACGACCACGAGACGGTGGCGGCCGAAGTGGTCGAGCCCCTCGTGAGCGTCGAGCTGGAGGCGGAGACCGAGGCCGAGATCGTCGCCGAGGTGGCCGAGCCGGTCGCGCTCGCCGCGCCCGAGTTCGCGGCCGACGAGGAGCTGTACAGCAGCATCGCCGAGGCGGAGGCCGCTGCCACGCGTGGCCGGGGCCGTCGTCGGGCGAGCCGCCGGGCGTCCGCTCCGGCGGGTGCGCCGCGCGGCGGACAGTCGCGCAGGGCGGGCGTCTCCGAGACGTTCGCCACGGCGGAGCCCGTCGAGCCGGTCGCCGAGCAGGTCACCGAGCCGGTCGTGGAAGCGGCCGTGGAGGCGCCCACCGCGCAGGAGGTCACCGCCGAGGCGGAGGCCGGGCGTCCGGTGCAGCCGGCCGAGGCCGTCGCCGCGCACGCCGAGCCGGTCGCCGTCGAGGACCCGGTCGTCGAGGCTCCGGCCGCGGTGGTCGACGAGGCCGCGCCCAAGGGCCGTACGCGCCGTCGCGCCACCCGCAAGGTGTCCGCGCCGGCCGGTTCGCCGGCGGGGGCCGAGGCCGCCGTGGTGACGGTCGCGGAGCCGGCGCCCGCGCAGGCTCCCGTCGTGGAGGCTCCCGCCGCCGAGGTCGCTGCGGGGGAGCAGGCCGAGGCCGGGCAGGCCGAGGAGCCCGTCGCCGAGAGCGCGGCCCCGGCCCGCCCGCGGCGCCGCGCCGTGCGCAAGGCCACCGCGCCGACCGCGTCCGAGGAGACGGCCGTCATGGTCGTCCCGTCGGCCGCGACGGAGCCCTCGGCCGAGGAGGCCGCGGACACCGAGGCGCCCGCCGAGGAGGCGGACGCCGCTCCGGCGAAGAAGACGGCCGCCCGCAAGACGGCGAAGAAGGCCACGGCGAAGAAGGCCGCTGCCAAGAAGACGGCGGCGGCCAAGAAGACGGTCGCGAAGAAGACCGCCGCCAAGAAGACGACGGCCAAGAAGGCGGCGAAGACGGTGGCGAAGAAGACGGCGGCGGCGCAGACGAGCGCCCCGGCCGTCTCGGCCTCGACGGAGGACTGACGTCCGGCTCGGGCCGACAGCGGCGGCGCGGGCGCCCGGTGCATCCGGGCGCCCGCGCCGGTGCCGTCCCCGCCCCCACATGCCCGCGTCGCCTTGCGTTCATGGCAGAGTTACTCTGTGTTCCGCTTGTGATGGAGGGCACCCGGGCGGTGGGTTTCGCTGTGATAACCCTGGGGAAAATCGCCGTCTCCGGGCTGGTAACGTGCACTCTGGTCCCGGTGGCCAAAGACATGCACACCGTGACCACAGCCGATGAGCGCATCCGGTCTTCCAGCCGGACACGGCTGACTTCCCGCAAGGAACCCGCACGGGGCGGGGCCCTGTGCACAAGCCGTCCGCCCGCCCAACAGGCACCGGCGGACAACCAGGGATGCGGCCGTGCTGCACATCGGCACGGTCCCTTCCCGACCATGCATGACGTGGTGCGCCTTCGAGGTCGCCGTAGAGGAGGGGATGTCGATGACCGACGCCCATGAGTTCATTCCGGCCGCCAAACCCGTGATCGGCGAGGAGGAGATCGACGCCGCGGTGCGCGTGCTGCGCAGCGGCATGGTCGTCCAGGGGCCAGAAGTGGCCGCGTTCGAGGAGGAGTTCTCCGAGGTGGTCGCCGGACGCCACTGCGTCGCGGTCAACTCCGGTACCTCCGCGCTGCACCTGGCGCTGCTCGCCCTCGGCCTCGGCCCGGGCGACGAGGTCATCGTGCCGTCGTTCTCCTTCGCCGCGTCCGCGAACGCGGTGCGGCTGGTCGGCGCCGACGTGGTCTTCGCCGACATCGACCCGCAGACGTACTGCCTGGACCCGGCCGCGGTCGAGGCGGCCCTGTCGCCGCGCACCGCCGCGATCATGCCGGTGCACCTGTACGGGCACCCGGCCGCCATGGACAAGATCATGGCGATCGCCGAGCAGCACGGCCTCGCCGTCGTCGAGGACGCCTGCCAGGCCCACGCGGCCGCCCTGAACGGCACCCCGGTCGGCGCCTTCGGCGCCGTGGGCACGTTCAGCTTCTACCCGACGAAGAACATGCACAGCCTCGAGGGCGGCATGATCTCCACCGGGGACGCCGAGACCGCCCGCACCCTGCGCCTGCTGCGCAACCAGGGCATGGAGAAGCGCTACGCCAACGAGATCGTCGGCGCCAACGTGCGCATGACGGACGTCTCCGCCGCCATCGGCCGCGTCCAGCGCCGCAAGCTGGACGGCTGGACCGAGCAGCGCATCGCCAACGCCGCGTACCTCACCGAGCACATCACCGCGCCGAACGTGGTCACGCCGACGCTCGCCGAGGGCGCCCGGCACATCTACCACCAGTACACGGTGCGCATCCAGGGCGACCGCGACGCCGCCATGGCCAAGCTGTCCGAGGCCGGCATCGGCAACGCCGTGTACTACCCGACGCCCATCCACCGGCTGAAGCCGTACTGGGAGCCGGACCAGAAGGCGGGTCGCACCTGGGACCTGCCCGAGACGGACCGCGCGGCCGCCGAGGTCGTGTCGCTGCCCGTGCACCCGGCCCTGTCGGCGCAGGACCTGGAGCGCATCGTCACCGCCGTCAATGCTCTGGGGGAGCAGCTGTGAGCACCGGGAAGTCGCTGCGAGCGGGTCTCGTCGGCCTCGGTTCCATGGGGCGTCACCACGCCCGTGTCCTGGCGGGTCTGGACGGCGTCGAGCTCGTCGCCGTCGTCGACCCGATGGGCGACAAGTTCGGCGCCGCCCAGGGCGTGCCGATTCTGAACACCGTCGAGGAGCTCATCGCCCTCGGTGTGGACTACGCCGTCGTGGCCTGTCCCACGCACCTGCACGAGGAGGTCGGCCTGGCGCTCGCCGAGGCCGGCGTCTGCGCGCTGATCGAGAAGCCGGTCGCGGAGACCGTGGCGGGCGCCCGTCGCCTCGTCGAGGCGTTCGAGTCGCGCTCGCTGGTGGCCGGCGTCGGTCACATCGAGCGCTGCAACCCGGCGCTGATGTCGCTGCGCGCGCGGCTGGAGGCCGGCGAGCTCGGTGACGTCTACCAGGTCGTCACCCGCCGCCAGGGCCCGTTCCCGCACCGCATCGCGGACGTCGGCGTGGTCAAGGACCTCGCCACGCACGACATCGACCTCACCGGCTGGGTGACCGGCCGTCAGTACGTGTCCATCGCCGCGCACACCGTCTCCAAGAGCGGCCGCGAGCACGAGGACATGGTCTCCGCGGTGGGCCGTCTCGACGACGACACCATGGTCAACCACCTGGTGAACTGGCTCAGCCCGCTCAAGGAGCGGTTCACCTCGGTCACCGGTGAGCGCGGCTGCTTCATCGCCGACACCCTCACCGCCGACCTCACGTTCCACTCCAACGCCGCGGTGACCACCGAGTGGGAGGCCCTGCGGGCCTTCCGCGGTGTCTCCGAGGGCGACATGATCCGGTACGCCATCCCGAAGCGCGAGCCGCTGCAGGTCGAGCACGAGCTGTTCCGGGACGCGGTGCTCGGCAAGGCCGCCGACATCTGCACCCTGCGCCAGGGCATGCGCACCGTCGAGGTGGCCGCCGCGGTGCTGGAGTCGGCGACCACGGGTCACAGCGTGTCCCTTCAGCCGGAGGACCTGGCCGCAGATGGCAGCTGAGCATCACACATCGGGGGAACGGTGCGTGCTCGGCGGGACTCCTATGTTCTGTGAGACTTTCCCCGCAGGACCCAGCCGGCCGTCGGCTGTCGGAGACCAGGAGCCGGAGAATGAGTGCTGCGCCTGACGTCAGCGTCATCGTTGCCGTCTACAACACGATGCCGTACCTGACCGAGTGCCTGAACTCGCTGGTCGGGCAGAGCATCGGCCGCGAGCGGCTGGAGATCGTCGCCGTCGACGACGGCTCCACCGACGACAGCGGTCCCGAGCTGGACCGCTTCGCGGCGTTGTACCCGGACACCGTCAAGGTGATCCACCAGCCCAACTCCGGCGGCCCCGCCGCGCCCAGCAACCGGGCGCTGGAGGTGGCCACCGGCCGGTACGTGTACTTCATCGGCTCCGACGACTACCTCGGCGAGGAAGCGCTGGAGCGCATGGTGAAGTGCGCCGACAAGCACGGCTCGGACGTGGTGGTCGGCAAGATGGTCGGCACCAACGGCCGCTATGTGCACCAGGCGTTGTACAAGGAGAACGACCCGGACGTCAGCCTGTACGACTCCGCGCTGCCGTTCACCCTGGCCAACACCAAGCTGTTCCGCCGGGACCTGGTCGAGAAGTACAAGCTGCGCTTCCCCGAGCACCTGCCCGTGGGCAGCGACCAGCCGTTCACCATCGAGGCGTGCGTGCGCGCGAAGAAGATCTCGGTGGTGGCCGAATACACCTGCTACTACGCGGTCAAGCGGGGCGACGCCAGCAACATCACCTACCGCGCCGACCACCTGGCGCGGCTGCGGGCCGCGGCCGAGATCATGGACTTCACGGCCGGTCTCATCGAGGCGGGCCCCGAGCGCGACCACGTGCTGCGCCGGCACTTCACCTGGGAGCTCGCCAAGCTCGTCCAGGACGACTTCCCCGACCTGGAGCGCGAGGTGCAGCGGCAGATCTGCGCGGGCATCGCGCGGCTCGCCGACGTCTACTTCACCGACGGCATCCGCGACGCGATGGACGTCAAGCGGCGGGTGCGCATCGCGCTGGCGCAGGCCGGTGCGATCGACGAGCTCGTCGAGGCGATCAGCTCGGAGCTGGACGAGGGCGCGCCCACGTTCGTCGCCGAGGGCGGCCGTGCCCACGTCCGCTACCCCGGCTTCCGCGACCCGCGCATCGGCCTGTCCGACCGGGTCTACGAGGTGCTCGACGAGTCGGTGGCCGCCCCGCTCGCGAAGGGCGTCCGGCTGCTGACCTCGGCCTGGGACCAGCAGGGCGAGGCGCTCGCCTACACGGTGTCCGTGCGGGTGCAGGTCGTCGGCGACGTCGACGGCGCGGTGCTGCGCCTCGCCAGGAAGGCCATGCCGAAGTCGGCGGACAAGCCCGGGGCGCGCCGGCTGAAGGCGGACCACGGACTGCCCGCGCCGGTGGGCGAGATACGGTCGGAGCCCGGAGCGGACGGCGCCGGCACGGTGCTGCACGCCCGGGTTCCGCTGGACTACGTCACCGCGAAGCGGGGCGTGCGGGTATACCTGGACGTGGCGGGCGACACGTACGAGGTACCCGTGCGGGGCCAGGATCTGCCCATGCCGCTGGCCCGCCAGTGGGGCCGGGAGGGGGACCCCTACCGGGCGTCGGCCATCGTGAACGACAAGGGGCGGGTCGTGATCGACACGGCCCAGATGCATCCGCCGAGGAGGACCCTGGTCCTCCGGGCGCTGGCAGCTCCCGTCGAGAAGTTGAAGTCCCTGGCCGTCCGCGTGCGGGCGGTCGGCGTCAGAAAGTTGAAGTCCGCCGGTTTCAAGAAGCCGACCGGTTCCAAAAGGAAGTAGCGACCCTCCATGAACATCTGTGTAGTAGCACTCGGCAAGATTGGCCTCCCGCTGGCCGTGCAGTTCGCCTCCAAGGGCCACCGGGTCATCGGCGCGGACGTCAACGAGAAGGTCGTCGAGCTGGTCAACGCCGGCGCCGAGCCGTTCCCCGGTGAGCACGACCTGGACGTCAAGCTGAAGCAGGCCGTCGACGCCGGGCTGCTGAGCGCGACCACGGACACCGCGTCCGCGGTCGCCGAGTCCGAGGCCGTCGTCGTGGTCGTCCCGCTGTTCGTGGACGCCGAAGGCACCCCGGACTTCGGCTGGATGGACTCCGCGACGAAGGCGATCGCCCAGGGCCTCAAGCCCGGCACCCTCGTCTCGTACGAGACCACGCTGCCGGTCGGCACCACCCGTACCCGCTGGGCGCCCATGCTCGCCGAGGGCTCGGGCCTGACCGCCGGCGAGGACTTCCACCTGGTGTTCTCCCCGGAGCGCGTCCTGACCGGCCGGGTCTTCGCCGACCTGCGCCGCTACCCCAAGCTGGTCGGCGGCATCGACGAGGCGTCGACGGCCCGCGGCGTGGAGTTCTACGAGCAGGTCCTCGACTTCGACGAGCGCGCCGACCTCCCGCAGGCCAACGGCGTGTGGGACCTGGGCACCGCCGAGGCCTCCGAGCTCGCCAAGCTCGCCGAGACGACCTACCGGGACGTCAACATCGGTCTGGCGAACCAGTTCGCGCGCTTCGCCGACCAGAACGACATCGACGTCAAGAAGGTCATCGAGGCCTGCAACTCGCAGCCCTACAGCCACATCCACCAGCCGGGCATCGCCGTCGGCGGCCACTGCATCCCGATCTACCCGCGGATGTACCTGTGGAACGACCCGGCGGCGACCGTCGTGCGCTCCGCCCGTGAGGCGAACGCCGCGATGCCCGAGTACGCCGTCGACCTGCTGGCCGCCGCCTACGGCGACCTGACCGGCGTGGGCGTGCTCGTGCTGGGCGCCGCCTACCGCGGTGGAGTGAAGGAGACGGCCTTCTCGGGTGTTTTCCCGACCGTCGAGGCCCTCAAGGCGCGTGGCGCGGTCCCGTTCGTCTCGGACCCGATGTACACCGATGAGGAGCTCGCCGCGCACGGTCTGACCCCGCACGCGGGCGAGAAGGTCACTGCGGCGATCCTGCAGGCCGACCACGCCGAGTACCGCACGCTGACCCCGGCCGACCTGCCGGACGTCACCGTCCTGGTCGACGGTCGCCGTACGACGGACCCGGAGGCCTGGAAGGGCGTCCGCCGCGTCGTCATCGGCGGCTGAACGCTCGTACGCGAACAACTCCGTGGCCCCGTCCCCGTATCCCGGGGCGGGGCCCTGGTGCAGAAAGGGTTCCCATGACCTGGCTGATCACGGGCGGTGCCGGTTTCATCGGCTCGCATGTGGTGAAGGCGATGACGGACGCCGGTGAGCGGGTCGTCGTCCTCGACGACCTGAGCACGGGCCGCGCCGAGCGGCTCCCGGACGGCGTCGCGCTGGAGGTCGGCACGGTGCTCGACGGCGACGCCGTCGCGCGGGTGCTGCGCGAGCACGCCGTGACCGGCATCGTGCACATCGCGGGCAAGAAGCAGGTGGGCGAGTCCGTGGACCGGCCGCTCTACTACTACCGCGAGAACGTCGAGGGCATGCGGGTCCTGCTGGACGCGGCGGTCGCCGCGGGCGTCGGCCGGTTCCTGTTCTCCTCCTCCGCCGCCGTGTACGGCATGCCGGACGTCGACCTCGTCACCGAGAAGACGCCGTGCGCGCCCATCAACCCCTACGGCGAGACCAAGCTCGCCGGCGAGTGGCTGGTCGCGGCGGTCGGCGCCCGGCACGGCATCGCCACGGCCTCGCTGCGCTACTTCAACGTGGCGGGCGCGGCCACGCCCGAACTGGGCGACGACGGCGTCTTCAACCTCGTCCCGATGGTCTTCGAACGTCTCGACGCAGGTGAGGCGCCGCGGGTCTTCGGCGCCGACTACCCGACGCCCGACGGCACCTGTGTCCGCGACTACATCCACGTCGAGGACATCGCCTCCGCGCACGTCGCAGCCGCGCGCCGGCTGGCCGCCGACCCCGAGACCCGGCTGGTCCTCAACATCGGCCGCGGCGAGGGCGTTTCGGTGACCGAGATGATCGACGTCATCCGGGACGTCACCGGCCGCACGGACGCCGAGCCGAGCGTGACCGGCCGTCGCCCGGGCGACCCGGCCCGGGTCGTGGCCTCCGCCGACCTCATCCGCGAGGAACTCGGCTGGAGCGCACGGCACGGCGTGCGGGAGATGGTGGAGTCGGCGTGGGCGGGGTGGCGACTGCGGCACCCGTGAGCCACGTACATGAGTGAGGGCCCCCGGAAACGTTCCCGGGGGCCCTCACTCATGTCACCAGTCGTCTCAGTCGTCTTCGAGGAACAGCTTCTCGAAGTCCTTCTGCACCACGGGCCAGTCCCACACCGTGAGCGCGTGCTCGGTGGCGAGCTCGCCCGCGGCGCGCCAGGACTCCTCCGTGGCCGTGACCTTGAGGATCCGCTCGGCGGCCTCGGCGGGAGAGGCGACGACCCAGCCCTCGGGGTAGAGGGTGCGGGCGCTGTTGGGCTTGCCCGCGTAGAACGGCCAGTCGCGCACGACGGGGACGGCGCCGCTGGCCGCGCCCTCCATCAGACCGACGTGGCAGCCCTCACGCACCGAGGAGCTGAGGATCGTACCGATCTCGACGAGCTTCGACGGGACGTCGTCCGTCGGGCCGAGCCGGACCACCGCGCCGGACTCCTCCAGCGGGGCCAGCAGCTCCTCGAACTCGTTCAGGTACAGCCGGGTGGCCTGGCTGGTCTTCGGGTCCATGTCGCCGCCGACCAGCAGCAGCCGGTAGCGCTCGTCGTGCTTGCGGACCCGCTCCAGGACGTCCAGGGCCCACTTGGGGTCCTTGGCGACCTGGCTGATGCCGACCAGACCGAGGTTGAAGCGGGCGTCGGCCGGCTTCGTCCGGTTGAAGCCCGACAGGTCCATGGCGTTGTCGATGAGGTGGAACTTCGGAGCCTGCTCGCCCCGCAGCATCGGCACGAGTGTGGCGGTCAGGTCCTTCACGTGCGGGGCGACGAAGATCAGGTCGTCGATCCGGGAGAAGTCCGTCATGTGCGGCCAGCGCGTGAACGCCTCGTAGCTGTGCAGGCGCACCACGATCCGGGTGTCGCCCGGGTCGATCGAGGTGAGCATGCCGGCCGGGCCCGCCGCCCACTCCAGGAAGACGGTGTCGGCCCAGTCGAGGTGCGGGCGCATCAGACGCTCCACCTCTTCCTGGTAGTCGCTCGTGCCGTCCGCCAGACGGTCCTTGAGCATGCGCGGGGCCGCCCAGGAGATCCGCTTCAGGTGCTTGTTCGCCGCCAGGTCGAGGTACCGCAGCTCGACGCCGGGGTGATCGGCGAAGTGCTCCTTGATCAGGTGCAGGAAGTTGTCGTTGGCGCTCGTCGTCACCAGCAGCCGCAGCGGGCGGTCGGTGGGGGCGGGCGCGGCCGGCGCCTTGCGGCCGCGGGGGCGGCTCAGCGCCTGGAACGCCTTGGAGCGGTGCAGCGGGGCCACGAAGCCCTCGGCGTCCTTGGCCAGCGGCGACGACAGCTGGTCGATGTGCAGCACCCGGTGGAAGTGCAGGAACAGGGCGCGGTTGATCGCCTCGGCCGAGTCGTCGGTGTTGCCCTTGGCGAAGAGCGAGTCGGCGTTCGCGAGCTGGGCCGCGACCGCCTTGCCCAGGTACCGGGGGCTGATGCCCTTCCTCAGCTCCTGCATGCAGCCCTCGTAGTAGAGGTCCGCCCGCATCTTGAGGTCGGAGATCTTCGCGGCGGCGTCCGCCAGGGTGAGCGCGGCGCCGCTGGTGCGACCCGCCCACTGCATGCCCTCGGCGACGTACCGCGAGGTCGCGGCGCGCACCCTGACGGGCATGCCGGGCGCGGTCACCGCCGAGCGCCACAGCCGGGCGCCGACGCCGGACCGCATCAGCGGCCTCGGGGTCGCCGTCCGCACGATCTGGGCGGGCAGCTGGTCGACCTTGCGCTTCATGCCACGGGTGACCGCGTGCAGCGGCGGCAGGACCGAGGAACGGCGCTCCGTGACCCCGCCCTGCGCCTTCAGTTCCTCGACGGCCTTCAGCGCGGGCGCGAGCCCGAACTTGGCCGCCGCGGTGCGGTTGTACTCGGCGAGCCGCCACACCGTGTACACGGTCGCCACGTCCAGGGCGACGAGCACGTCGGCCTTGCGGCCGTGCGAGCGCAGCCACCGGTCGCTCTTGATCTGCGTCCAGTTGCGCAGGCCGCGCGGGGCCTTGCCGAGCCGGCGGCGGACCGCCTGGCTGCGGTGCTTCAGGGTGCGCGGCAGCTGGTGCGTGCTGGCGAGCCCGACCTGGGCGAGTTCCTCGGGGAGGCCCTCGGCCTCCAGGTCGAACATGCCCGCCAGGTGCACGCGCGCGCCCTGGGCGTTGAACTTGCGCACCGCGTCGGCGAGAACGCCGAGCTGCGGCCGTACGTACGCCACGAGCAGGACTTCGGTCACTTGGCGAGCTCCTCGACAAGGTTCTTGACGGCGACGGACATCAGCGCCTCACGAGTGAACTGGTCGGCGTGGGCCATCGCCTCGGCGTGCTCCTCGTCGGTCGTCTCCACCGCCATGTGGGCGGCCTTGATGAACGACTCGGTCAGGCCCGCCTCGTCGATGCCGGGGGCGCCCGTCCACAGCGGGTGGCCTCGCAGCACGTTGGAGGCGTCGTGCTCGGCGGCGTGCGCCGACACGATCGGCAGGCCGGTCGCCATGTACTCGTACACCTTGCCCGAGGTGACGTACCGGCCGCCGATGAGGATCAGCACCATCGCGTCCCAGCTGGCGTAGATCGAGGAGACCTCGGCCTTGGCGGCGGGACCGCCGAAGACGACGCCGTCGGCCTCGGCCTCCTTGAAGACCTCGGCGTGCCGGTTCGCACCGCGGGTGGCGCCGTTGCCGAGGTGGCCGCGCAGCTCGAAGCGCGCGTTCGCCAGCAGCGGTTCCTTCTCCCGGGCGGCACGCCAGGCGTTCAGCACCGTCTCCAGGTGCGGCACGGTGAAGTTGACTGTGCCGAGGTAGCCGAAGACCAGACCGGCCCCGGGGTCCGGGTTGTGCGCCCGGCCCGGCGAGCTGTCCGCGTCGTAGCCGTTGCGCACGACGTGCACCCGGCTCGCGAACTCCGGGTAGCGCTTGCGGTAGTGCTCGGCGATCGGGTCGTTGACGACCCACAGGGACACCGCGTGGTCGAGGATCTTCTGCTCCCAGAGGCCCTCCGCCGAGTCGCGGGCGAAGGCCTCGACGCCGTCGATGACGTCGATAGACCAGCCGTCGCGGAAGTCCACCGCGTACGGCACCTGCGCCTCCTCCCACAGCTTCCAGGCCGCGGCGAGGTTCACGTACGGCACGCAGGAGGCGAGCAGCAGGTCTGCCGGGTGCTCCTGGTGGATGCGCAGCACCGCCTGCTCCAGGTCGCCGCGCCACTCACCGAAGTTGGGCTCCGGGAACGTCTCGGTCTGGCGGCGGCGGAGCTTGGCGACCCAGCCGTTGGGGTCCAGGGCACGCGCCTCGTCGAAGAGGCGGATGTCCGTCTCGAGGTCCTCGCGGGCCAGCGGCAGTTCGACGATCTTCACCTGGGGGTCGACCTGCTCCAGCAGGGAGAGGTCGATGCCCGAGTCGAGTTCCCAGGACTCCCGGGCGATGTTGACGACCGTGACGTCCCAGCCGGCCTTCACGAACTGGTTGGCGGTCTCCCGCATCCGGTACGTGGAGCTCTTGGCGGCCGGCGGGAAGCCGATGGCGAGGTAGATGGCGTGCGGTCGCTTGCCTTCCGCAGGCGGCCCGGACGGGGGAGACGATGACATAGCGGTTGACGCTAGCACGCTGACATGCACGGACTGTGGCTCGCGCAGGGCCGCCCGAAGGCGGCCGAAGACGGCCCCGGTTCCGCTGCTTCATGTCATGCGGGCCGGCTGCCCCCCTTCCATTCCTCCATGAGACGGACGACGTTGTGCGCCGCGCGGCCGTCGCCGTACGGCGTGCCCGGGTCGTCGGTCGGCACGGCACGGGTCACGGTCTCGGCCCACTCCTGGGGCGACAGCGTGTGCGGGTCGGGTACAAGGACGTTCCAGCCGGTGTTCACGGTTTCCACCCACTCCGTCTCCGGACGGATGGTGGTGCAGATGCGCTCCAGCAGGAACGCCTCCTTCTGCAGACCGCCGGAGTCCGTGACCACGCCGACCGAGGCCAGCACGGCGGCGACCAGGCTCGCGTACGGCAGCGGGCGGCCGACGTGCAGGTTGCCCTGGGACAGGTCGATGCCGTGCTCCTCGGCGCGGGCGACCAGCCGCGGGTGGGCGGCGAGCGCCACCGGCACCGGCAGCTTGGCGAGCGAGTCGACGATCGCGGCGAGCCGCTCGGGGTCGTCGGTGTTGTCGGGGCGGTGCAGGGTCGCCAGCAGGAACGGTTTCGCCGGGTCGATGCCCTCGGGCAGCTCCGGCGCGGCGAACTCGCCGGCGCGGACCTGGTCGCGGATGCGCAGGCAGATGTCGACCATCACGTCGCCGGCCAGGCGGGTGCGGTCGGCGAGGCCCTCGTTGGCGAGGTGGCGCACGGCCTCCTCGGTGGGCGCGAGCAGCAGGTCGGCGCTGTGGTCGGTGAGGACGCGGTTGTGCTCCTCCGGCATCCGCCGGTTGAAGGAGCGCAGGCCCGCCTCCAGGTGCGCCACGGGCAGGTGCATCTTCACCGCGGACAGCGCGCCGGCGATGGTGGAGTTGGTGTCGCCGTAGACGAGCACCCAGTCGGGCTGCTCACGCTCGAGGACCGGGTCGAGCGCGGAGAGGACGGCGCCGGTCTGCACGCCGTGGCTGCCGGAGCCGACGCCGAGGTGGACGTCGGGGTCGGGGATGCCGAGTCCTGAGAAGAAGACGTCGGAGAGGTCGGCGTCGTAGTGCTGCCCGGTGTGCACGATGACGTGCTCGTGCTCGGTCTCGGCGAACGCCGCCGCGATGGGCGCGAGCTTCACCAACTGAGGACGGGCACCGACGATGCTGATGACTTTCACAGAGCACTCTTCTTCTGGGGGGCGGGCTTGTGAGCTTCTGGGCTGTGGGGCGGCTGAGCAAAAGAAATGGGCAAGGAAATGGTAGGCAGAGCGTTGGACGCACCAGGTCCGTGGTGGGTTGCCCCGCCGTGAGCGAGTCGTGTCCATGCCGTGGTCAGGCCGTGGTCAGGCCGTGGTCAGAACGCGGCTCCGGGCTTCGACTCACTCGCATAACGATTTCGTGAATCTTACGTTTACACGGGTCGAAACCGGATCAACTCGGGCGGCTGCCGGAGCATCCGCCGGGACGGCTTCTACAGGGCGCGCTCGACGAGAGCCCCGTCCTTCTCCTCGTAGAGGGAGCCGGTCTGCGGGCACTCCCACACGCCCGGCTCGCCGTCCCGTTCGACCAGCCGCACACCGGCGTGTCCGACCCAGCCGACGCGACGGGCCGGGACACCCACGACCAGCGCGAAGTCCGGCACGTCCTTGGTGACGACGGCGCCCGCGGCGACCATCGCCCAACGGCCGATGGTGATCGGCGCGACACACACCGAGCGCGCCCCGATGGACGCCCCGTCGGCGATCTTCACGCCGACGGCCTCCCAGTCGCCGCCCCGCTTCTGCTTGCCCTCGGGATCCACGGAGCGCGGGTTGTGGTCGTTGGTGAGGACCACGGCGGGGCCGATGAAGACGCCGTCACCGAGCTCGGCCGGCTCGTAGACGAGCGCGTAGTTCTGCAGCTTGCAGTTGTCGCCCATCCGCACACCGGACCCGACGTACGCCCCGCGCCCGACCACACAGCCCGCACCGAGCCGCGCGCCCTCCCGGATCTGCGCGAGGTCCCACACACTGCTCCCGTCGCCGATCTCGGCACTCGCGTCGACCTGGGCGCTGGGCTGGACCCTGTAGTTCACTTCTCCGCCTTCCGGTGTCTGGCTACGCCTGGCGAGCATACGGGGAGGGGCCGCCCGCACGACGCGGGCGGCCCCTGCTACGGCCCTGGTACGGCAATGTGCCGATCAGTGTCCGTCGGTTCAGTGTCCGTCGGTTCAGTGTCCGTCGGTGGTGACCTGGTTGGCCGGAATCCAGTACCCGGCGAGTTCCTCCGAGGTGATCCGCACCATAGGCCGTCCGTTGACGACCGCCCGGCGGTCGAACTGGAGGGTGTGCGGCTCGGAGTACTTCAGCGTCTTGAGCGTGCCGGCCACGCCGTTGGCGCCGTAGTTGATCGCCTCGACGGACGCGTTCGCCGCGATGGTGAGGGTGCGGGCCACCCGGTAGGTGACGCTGACGTGCTCACCGCGCAGAAAGACCTTCGGGTAGGACTCGCCGACCCAGTAGCCCTTGTACGCGCCGGCGCTGATCCGATACCAGATGCCCGCGCCCTGGATACGCCGGCGCACGTCGATCGGCGCCTGCGTGGCCCGCGCGAAGACGACCTTCTTCGAGCTGAGGATCTTGTCGGCCTTGGCCTTGTCCCAGCTGCCGTCGGCGTCGGTGTTGAGCTTGTACAGGGTGTGCGTGCCGGCTGCGATGGCGATCGCCGAGCCCGACTTCACGCCCGGCGGGACGTCCTCGATCAGCATGTCCAACTGGTGCGCGAAGACCGAGCTGTTGGTGTGCCAGTGCAGCTGCTGCCACAGCGCGATGTGGTGGTGGTGATACGTGTGCGCCGGGATCCGGTGCGTCTGGCAGTAGTACGAGAACCAGCGCGGGTTGCGCAGCAGCGTGAAGTACCGGGCGATCGTCGTGCAGGCGCCGTCGTACAGCTGTGCGGCGAGCTCGTTGCCGGTCAGCCGGAAGTAGTCCCAGATGCCGAACATGGCGAAGATCATGCCGTTGTACGTGTAGTCGCCCGTGCCGGGGGTCTTGAACGGGTACTCCTGGATCCAGAGGTAGCCCGCCTTGTCCTTGTTCACCACCCACGGGTTCGCGTTGTCGGCGCGCAGCAGCGAGGCGAAGGCGCCGTCGGCGGCCGACTTGTACCGGGCCCGGTCGTCCGCGCTGAGCCCGTCCTCCAACGCCGCGAGCTGGGCGAAGAGGCTGATCGACTCGCCCTGGGCCATGCCGGAGTACCAGGGCGCCTTGTAGACGACACCGCTGTGCTCGGCGTGGGTGAAGTCGAACGGGTACGGGAAGTACCAGGCGCCGCGGGTCTCGACGCGCTTGGCGATCAGCCGGTCGGCCTGGGCCTTGGCGCGCCGGAGGAACGTGGCCTTGCGGGTCGGGTCGGTCTCGACGCGGTAGCTGGTGAGGCAGCCGAGGCCGAACTGGATCTGGCCCACGGGGTGGTCGTAGGACTTCCCGCTCTCCGTGTACTTCATGTACACGCCGTCGGCGTTGAGGTGGTAGGTCCCCGAGGAGAGGTTCGCGTTCGCCCAGGTCGTGGGCCGGTTCCGCCACGGCCGCAGGGCCTCCGGCAGATCCGGGACGATCTGGTAGCCGGCCTTCTTGAACTCGAACGGCAGAGTGGTCGGGACGTCCGTCTCGGTCGGCGTGCCACCCGTGTACGGGATGCGCGTACCGGGACTCGGCGCGCTGACGCTGCCGCCCTCCAGCGGGTCCGGCAGCGGCGGCACGGGAAGCGCCTCCCCGCCCGTGCCGGCCGGCAGGCTCAGCGCGATCGACCGAGGCATGTTGGCGAACGGGTCGGTCGGCGTGGGCGACTCGAAGACACCCGTGGCCATCGCGGTGACGGCCCCGCCCCCCACGGCCGCCGCCCCCGCGGCAGTGCCGCCGGCCAGCCGTATGAACCGTCTCCGGCCATATTCGGCACGCCTCTTTCCAGCCATAACTCTGGTCCCCCCCAAGGGTTTTGATCAGTGGTGATCAAAAAATGATCTTGATTGACGGCGATGTCGATTGATGGATCGTATGTGAAACCTGTGGGCTTCTATGACGGTCAAGAGAAGTTCAACCGAAGGGGGTGGAGGGGTGATTGGGGCATATCGGTGCGTCGACGGATATTCGACGAGTGGTGTGGGGGTTCTGTGATGGAACTGTGATCTGGTGAAAGTGTTGAAGTCGGAAATATGCGCCTGGCGTCCCCTCGGGGGCCAGTAAAGGATCGAGTTCTCTTAACTGATTGTTCGGGGGCGGTGACTTCTGGTGTTCGGGACGGGGGCGGGTCCGGGGATGGGTCTGGGGATGGGGCTGAGGACGGGGTGGAGAGCGGGCCGGGGGATGGGCTGGGGGATGGTTCTGAGGGCGGCCTGGGGGCGTAGGGCTGCCGGTGTCGTATCGGCTGCGCTTCTCATGTCAGGTGCATGCGGAATCGGTCCTTCGACTTCGGCGTACGCGGCCGGGTGCACGGGCGGAGTGGACTCCGACTTCAACGGCGACGGCGTACGCGACACGGCGATCGCGGACCCTCTGGCGACGGTGTCGGGCCAGGAGAAGGCCGGCGCGATCCAGATCGTGCTCGGCGGCGGCAAGGGCGTGACCACGCTGTCGCAGGACACGCCGAACGTCTCCGACGTCGCCGAGGCGGGCGACCAGTTCGGTTTCGCGCTCACCGTGTACGACGCCAACCTCGACGGCTGCAGTGACATCGCTGTCGGGATGCCGTACGAGGACGTCGGGTCGATCCAGGACGCCGGCCTCGTGCAGCTCATCTACGGCTCGACGGCGGGACTGGGCCAGGGGACCACAGGTTCGCTCGGCTTCCGCCAGGGCGCCGACGGCAACATGGCCGACGTCTACGAGGCCGAGG
The DNA here is from genome assembly GCF_044453465.1 of Streptomyces sp. NPDC051677. Taxonomy (NCBI): domain Bacteria; kingdom Bacillati; phylum Actinomycetota; class Actinomycetes; order Kitasatosporales; family Streptomycetaceae; genus Streptomyces; species Streptomyces sp. NPDC051677. The sequence goes on along the minus strand of NZ_JBITCT010000002.1, from coordinate 231,880 downwards.
ACTGGGTCGGCTACTCCGTCGCGGGCGGGGTGTCGGCGACGGGTGTGCCGTTCCTCGTCATCGGGGTGCCGGGGGAGGACAGCTCGGGGCTCACGGACATGGGGCTCGCGGCGTATGCGGCAGGGGTTACTCCGGTTGTGACGTCGTTCCACCAGAACAGTCCCGGGATGTGGGAGGACGCGGAGGCGTACGACCGCTTCGGTGCCTCGGTCGCCGCCACCAGCCGGTACTTCGTGGTCGGCGCTCCCGGGGAGAGCATCGGAACGGTCGCCTTCGCGGGCGGCCTTCAGGCCCTCCAGCCGTCGCTCAACACAGACGGCGTCCCCAACCCCCTCTACGGCATGGGGCAGGGCCGTACGGGAACCTCCGACACCGCGGCCCAGACGGACGACCGGTACGGCTCCGCCCTTGCGATGGCTCCTTACCGTCCGTCGGGAGCGGCCACCGCCACTGACTCCGTCCTCGCCGTAGGGGTGCCGGGGGAGGACCTCGGCACCACGGTCGACGCTGGGGCGGTGCACATCTACCACATGAAGGCCGACGGCACGGTCGTCCTGCTCAACTGGATCGACCAGAACGCCGAAGGCGTCGAGGAAAAGGCCGAACCCGGTGACTTCTTCGGCCAGCAGCTCGCAGCAGTGAACACCACGCCCAATGCGGTGAGTACGGCGACCACGATGCGCCTTGCCGTGGGCGTACCCGGCGAGGAATCGACGGAGGAGGCCCCGGAGACGGGCGGTGTCCAGGTCTTTTCGCTGATCGGAGCGCCTGGAGCGTCGGACGCCTGGATCGAGCCCGGCAGCGGAATCCCTTCCGGTCCTGCGGCCCGGACGTACGCGGGGATCAGCCTCGGCACCAGTCCGTCGCTGCTGTACGTGGGCCTGCCTTACGGCCCGGTCGATGGGAGGGCGGTCCACGGCTTTCCGTGGAATGTGGCCTCGGGTGGTGCGCCGACGCAGACGTGGAAGCCCGGTGAGGGCGGTATTCCCGCGGGTGGCGTCGCCTTCGGGGCGGCGGTCCGATGAGTTCTCGTCGACCACGTGCCATCCGCTGGAAAGGGCCTTCCGGCGAACGGACTTCGCAGACAGACAGGAGCCGAGTGGAGAGTGGACGCGTGTCCGCAGGCAGACCCAGATCGACACGGCGAGGCCTGGCACTCCGCGCCGCCGCTGCGGCGGCCGTCACCGGCGCGGTGGTGGCCGGGGCCGCGGCTCTCCCGGTCAACGGGGGCAGCTCGGCTCGGGATCAGGCACAGACTGTCGCCGACCAGCCGATGGTGACCGAGCAGCAGGCGATGGCCGTGGCGAAGGAGAGCGGCAAGCAGACGGAGGTCGAGGGGCTGCGTACCGAGCGCAGGGATGTCTTCGCCGAGCCTGACGGCACCTTCACGGCCCGCGAGTACACCGAGCCGGTGCGCACGGTCCAGGCTGGGAAGTGGGTGGACGTCGATGCCAGGCTGGTGAAGCGGGCGGACGGGAGTTGGGGGCCGAAGGCGGCCACGGTGGACCTCAGCTTCTCCGCCGGTGATGCGGGAAAGCCGTTCGTGGCGATGGAGCGGGCGGGCCGTGAGTTCGCGTTGACCTGGCCGTATGGAGATCTGCCCACGCCGACGGTCGAAGGGGACACGGCCACCTACGTCGACGCCCTGCCCGGCGTCGACCTGACCGTGCGCGCCGAGGCCGACGGCTTCGGTCACCTGCTGGTCGTGAAGACGCCCGAGGCTGCGGCCGACCCGAAGCTGGCCCGCCTCGACCTAGGCATGACCACTGAGGGCCTGAAGGTCGCGGAGGATGCCGCCGGGGCGATCGTCGCGGAGGACGCCGCGGTGGGCGGCACGGTCTTCCAGGCGGGCAAGCCCTCGATGTGGGACTCGGCGGCGGTGGAAGAAGCCGCCGCCAAGGAGCAGGGGCCACAAGCCGTCGGGAAAGCGCTGAAGGCGGCAGCAGCGGGCCGGGACGACACCAACACGGCCGCTACCGAGGGTCCTGAGGTCGACCACGTCTCCGAGCCCTCCCTGGGGGGTCCGGGCGGCGGCGGACGTGTGGCGCCGCTTGAGGTGGAGGTGAGCAAGGGCAAGCTGAGCCTGATCCCCGACCAGGATCTCCTCAAGGGAGCCGACACCGTCTTCCCGGTCGTCATCGACCCGATCCAGCGCACCACTTCGCGTACGGCGTGGACGGGCGTGATGTCTGGGATGCCGAGTGAGCAGGACTGGAAGTACTCGGGCAGCGCGGGCGCCGGCAAGTGCCCCACCGACTACAACCCGGTGTCCTGCAACGGAGTCGGCGTGCGCCGCGTGATGTTCACGATGCCGCTGTCCTTCTACAAGAGGAAGCAGATCCTGGGTGCGACCTTCTCCGCACGGGTCGAGCACATCTACAGCGCCTCCCCGACCGCTGAGCCGATCCAGCTGTACCGGATCGGCGGGCAGAACTACTCGCTCTCGTCGTCCAGTAACTGGTCGAACACGTCGGACGACTGGGATGACTATCTGCAGACCGTCGACAAGGCGATCTCCCCGACCTCCTGCTCCAGTCAGGCCAACCTGCACTTCGAGAGCGGTGCGAGCGGCGAGCTGACGAGCGAGATCAAGACGGCCGCCGCGGGTGGCTGGAACTCGATGACGCTCGGTCTGCGGGCGGCCGACGAGTCTCGCTTCGCGGAGTGGAAGCGGATCTGCGGCAACGCGTACCTGTCAGTCAAGTACAACTCCTTGCCGCGCCAGATCAAGACCTCCGACATGTCAACCGACCCTGGCGGCCTCTGCAAGTGGGGTGCGAGCCGTACGTACACCGACACGCCGCCGAAGCTGCAGGCCATCGCGAGCGACCCCGACCACGGCAACGGCCAGACCGACAAGGTGAAGGTCGAGTTCAAGGTCGAGTGGAGCGGAGGCTCGTACACGTACACCACCCCGGACTGGCTCTCCCCGACGGCAGCAACCAAGTTCACGCACACCGTGAAGTCGTCGATCCCGCAGAACACTCCCGTCTATTGGAGCGCACGAGCCTACGACGGGGACGGCTACGGCCCTTGGAGCTCGGAAGGCACGCAGCGCTGCGAGTTCGTCTACGACAAGACGTGGCCCGGCAAGCCTAACGTGCTGTCCAAGCAGTATCCGTCGGACACCGTCTACCACGACGGCGTGGGCACGTACGGCACCTTCATCTTCGCGCCCAACCCGAACGACTCCATCCCTGACACCGACGTCGTCAAGTACCAGTACTCCTTCGACGACGCCGCCCTGGCCACACTCACCCCGGCCTCGGGGGGAGGCTCGGTCTCCACGCAGTGGATGCCGACCCGGTCCGGCCGGCACGTGTTGCGGGTGCTCGCCGTCGACAAGGCGGCGCACTCCAGCGAGAACTACTACGACTTCCTGGTGAGCGAGGGCACCCCGGTCCGCGCCCAGTGGAACCTTGCCGACGAGGAAGGGGACGTCGAGGCACACGACGAGAGCGGCGAGTTCTCGGCGACCGCCGGCACCGCTGTCAGGTTCGGCGTCGACGGCCCGGGCGGCAAGGCCGACAAAGCGGCCCGCCTCGACGGCACCGCCCAGTCCTACCTCGACGCCGGCGAGACCGTGCTCGACACCGCCAAGAGCTTCAGCGTCAGCGCCTGGGTGCGGCCCACCGCGCTGGACAAGAACATGACGGTGATCAGCCAGGACGGAACCGGCGAGCCCGGCTTCACCCTCGGCTACGACACGGTCGCGCGGACCTGGAAGTTCTCCGTACCGGTCAACGACGTGACCTCACTCGGCGAATGGAAAGCCGTCTCCACCGGCGTCTCCGTGGTCAAGGACCAGTGGGTGCTGCTGACCGGCGTGTACGACGCGCAGAAGAGCGGCGGCCCGCAGCTCCAGCTCTACATCAACAAGGACCTGAAGGGCGTCAGCCAACGGCTCTCCACCTGGAGGTCGTACGGTCCGCTGCAGATCGGCCGCACGACGGCCAAGAGCGGCTACCGGGACAACTTCACCGGTGACCTGGCCGAGGTCCGGGTCTTCGATCGGGTCCTGCCGCCGACGCAGGTCGCCGAGCTGATGACTGTCAGGCCGGAGCGGAAGGGCTACTGGCAGCTCGACGACGCGAGCAGTGGAGCCTCTGCCGAGACCGGCGGCGGTCAGGCGTTGACGCTGTCCGGCAATGCGGCGATCTACCGTCCTGCCGACGTGTTCGACAACGCAGCCTTGGTCGGTGACGGCAACCTGCTCCTGGACGGCGACGGGGACTACGCGTCCACCGCCACCGCCCCGGTTACCGGCAACAGCAGTTTCACCGTGACCGCTCGCGCCCAGCTCACCACCCCGGAGGCGGAGAGGTCACAGACGGTGCTGTCCCTGCCGGGGACCAACGCCAACCGCGTTCAGGTGCGTTACCAGGCGGCGACCGGTCAGTGGGAGCTGGCCGTGGCCAAGACGGACGAGGCCGCCCCGGAGATCGTCACCTTCACCAACGACCACGAACTCCCCGACACCGGTGGCTCCGGCCAGCATCTGGCGGTCGTCTACGACGCCTTCGCCAACTCCATTCGCTTGTACGTCGAGGGCGAGCTCGTCGCCGGCGCCTACGGCACGGACGACACCCTGTGGCCCGCCATCGGCGGTCTGCAGGTGGGCCGATCCCTGCTCGGAGACAGCGAGTACTTCGCCGGGGCCATCGACGAGGTGCGCGTCTACAGCGGAGCCGCCGACCCGATCACGGTGGAGCGGATGGCCAGCCTGACGGCCGCGCCTGACATGTGACGGATCGCCATTCCCTCGGTGTGCCGGGACGGTTGCGTCCCGGCACACCCTCCCTTTCCACGACGTGCTCCATCGATCAGGGAGTTGTCCGATGTTCTTCCGTGGCCGCTCACTGAGCCGCCGCATGCCCAGACCGATGCTCGCCGCGACAGTGCTCGGGCTCACGCTCGCGCTGTCCGCGTCCTCGGTCCAGGCCATGGCGCTCGACGACGGCGCCCGGGGCCGCACCAGCCGCCCCGGCGTCCAGGACGACGGCGATCCCGCCAAGGGATCGGACGCGAAAGCGAGGTCCCGCCCCTCCGACCCGGCGCACAAGGCCGCGGTCACGGGGCTCGACAAGGCAGTGTGGCCCGAGCAGGGCGGCACCGAGGTGCAGCTCGGGCGAACCGCAAAGGCCGGCGGACTGCCGGTCAGCCTCGGAAAGCCTCAGAGCAAGGCCGCGAATGCCGTGGACAAGGTCAGTGTCGATGTCCTCGACCCGAAGCGCACCGCTCAACTCGGCGCGGGTGTCCTCCTCGACGTTGCGCGCGCCGATGACGTGGGCAAGGCCGCCAAGGTCCGGCTGACGGTCGACTACTCGGAGTTCGCCGAGGGGTTCGGCGGCTCCTACGCCTCTCGTCTCCAACTGGTCCAGCTGCCCGCCTGCGCCTTGGTCGCCATCCCGGGCAGCAAGGCGTGTCCGCAGCAGCCCACGATGCTGCCGACGGTGAACGACGTGGAGGCGGGCACCGTCTCCGCCGACGTGACAGCCGCCCCGGCTCCGGTCGATGGGGTGTCCACGATGGCGGCCGACGCGACGTCTCTGGTGGCGGTGGCGGCGGGTCCGTCGAGTGCGCAGGGCACGTACAAGGCCACAGCCCTCGCCCCTTCGTCGAGCTGGAATGTCGCACCCTCCTCGGGCGGGTTCAGCTGGAGCTATCCGCTGACCTCGGTCCCCACTCCCGGCGGCTTGGTCCCCACGGTGGGTCTCGGCTACTCCTCCCAGTCGGCGGACGGCCGTACGTCGGCCACCAACAACCAGGGCTCCTGGCTCGGTGAGGGCTTCTCCTACGATCCCGGCTACATCGAGCGCCGCTACAAGCCCTGTTCCGACGACGGGCACGACGGTTCCGGCGAGCAGTGCTGGGCGTTCGAGAACGCCACGATCATGCTCAACGGCATGTCGGGCGAGCTGGTCAAGGACGACACGACCGACAAGTGGCATCTGTCGTCCGATGACGGCACCAAGGTCGAGAGGCTGACCGGAGCCACCAACGGCGACGACGGCAGCGCTGGCGACAAGGGCGAGCACTGGAAGATCACCACCCCGGAGGGCACCGAGTACTACTTCGGTCTGAACCGCTTGCCGGGCTGGGCCACGGGCAACGAGGAGACCAACTCGGTCTGGACGGCCCCGGTGTTCGGCGACGACTCCGGTGAGCCCTGTTACAACGCCACCTTCACCAGCGCGTACTGCCAGCAGGCGTGGCGCTGGAGCCTGGACTACGTCAAGGACACGCACGGCAACGTGATGTCCTACTTCTACGACCGCGAGACCAACTACTACGCGCTGAACGGCAAGACGGACGTCAACGGCACCGCGTATCACCGCGGCGGCTACCTCAAGCGCATCGACTACGGTCAGCAGGACACGAAGGTCTACGCCGCGAAGGCTCCGGCCCGGGTCGTCTTCAACACCGCGGAACGCTGCCTGCCGACAAGCGACTTCGACTGCGCTGAAAGCAAGCGCACCAAGGCGAACGCCTCCTACTGGCCGGACGTTCCGGTGGACCAGGAGTGCAAGTCGGGCACGAAGTGCACCTCGCCGGTCCAGACGTTCTGGACGACGAAGCGGCTGACGTCGATCGTCACGCAGATGCGCAAGGACGCCACGACCTACTCGGACGTGGACGCCTGGAGCTTCACACACCTGTTCACGGACAACGGCGACGACTCCAAAACGCTGTGGTTGTCGAAGATCGACCATGAGGGCCGGGCCGGTACGGCGGTGAAACTGCCTTCGGTGGAGCTCTTCGGGGAGCAACTCGCCAACCGGGTCGACGCCGTCGGCGACAACATCGCCCCGTTCCATCGCTTCCGCCTCTCGATGGTCCTCAGCGAGACGGGCGCCCAACTCGACGTGACCTACGCGCCCGTCGACTGCGCGAAAGCCTCGCTGCCCAAGCCGGGCGAGTCGACCAAACGCTGCTATCCGGTGAAGTGGGCCCCGCCGGGTTACGTGGATCCGATCACGGACTGGTTCCACAAGTACGTCGTGTCGGCGGTCATCGAGACCGACCGCACGGGCGGCGGCGACTCGATGGTCACCCGTTACGACTACCAGGGCGACGCCGCGTGGCGTAAGACGAAGCCGGACGGCATCACAGATGACAAGTACCTGACCTGGGGTGGCTGGCAAGGCTACGGCAAGGTCAAGGTCACGAGCGGCAGCTCGGACAAGCAGAAGACCCGAGTCGACTACACGTACCTGCAAGGCATGGACGGCGACAAGGACGCCGACGGCAATACCCGCTCGGTGACCTTCAAAGACTCCACGGGAGCCTCCTACACGGATGCGGAGGAGTTCACCGGCCACCAGTTGGAGGCGGCGACCTACGACGGCGGCAAGCTGGTCTCCAAGACGATCGACACCCCGTGGAAGCACTACACGGCCACCCAGACCAAGAGCTGGGGCACTACCCACGCGGCGATCGTGCGCAGTCAGACCGGCCGTGGCTTCAGCCTGAAGTCCGACGGCACCTGGCGCGAGACGAAGTCCTCGACGACGTACGACACGTCCAACGGCACCGGCCGCGTCCTGGAGGTCGATGACCTGGGCGACGTCTCCACCGCCAAGGACGACACCTGCACCCGTACCACCTACGCGGACAACGCTGCGAAGAACATCCTCTCGCTGCCCGCGCGCAGCGAGTCCGTCACCGTGAAGTGCGCGACGACCCCCGACCGCAGGACCCAGGTACTGGCGGACGAGCGCACCTCCTACGACAAGGGTGCGTTCGGCACGGCGCCCACGAAGGGCGACGCGACCAAGACCGAGCGGATGACGTCGCACGACGGCACCACGGCGACGTACCAGGTCACCGGCGCCACCACCTACGACGACTTCGGCCGCCCGCTGTCCCAGCAGGACGCCAAGCAGTACGGGACGACGAGCGAGACGAAGACTGTCTACACCGAGACGAACGGCCTGTTGTCGAAGACGGTCGTCACCAACGCGCTCGGCCACACCACCATGACCGACTTCGCTCAGGCGTGGGGCATGTCGGCCGGCCAGACCGACCCCAACGGCAAGCGCACCGATCTCGCCTACGACGCCTTGGGTCGCCTGACCTCCGTATGGCTGGCGGACCGGGCGAGCAAGCAGACGCCGAGCATCAAGTACTCGTACAACGTCCGCAAGGACAAGGTCACTTCGATCAAAACGGAGAAGATCGAGAACGACGGCACCTACGGCGCCGAGTACCAGCTCTACGACAGCATGCTCAGGCCCCGGCAGATCCAGACCGAAGGTCCCGACGGCACCCGCATGGTCGCCGACACGTTCTACGACGCGACCGGCAACGTGAGGAAGACCAACTCGACCTACAACGCGGCCGGTGCGGCCGAGGGCGAGCTGTTCCTCGTGAGCGACAGCCAGGTGGGCTCACAGAACCTGATCGAGTACGACGGCCTGGGCCGGACCACGGCTGACATCTTCGCAGTCTCGGGCGCCGAGCAGTGGCGCACCACGACCGCCTACGACGGCGAGTCGACCCATGTGAACCCGCCGACCGGCGGCGTGCCCACGACGACGATCACCGACGGCCAGGGCAACGTCTCCGAGATACGCCACTACCAGGGTTCCTCGCCCGGTGCAGGGGTGCCGTACGACTCGACGAAGTACACCTACAACACGGCGGGCCTGCTGGAGACGGTCACCGACGCCAAGAACAACGTGTGGCGTTACGAGTACGACCAGCTGGGCCGCAAGAAGCTGAGTGTCGATCCCGACGCGGGCACGTCACGCACGGAGTACGACGAGCTGGACCGCCCGATCGCCACGTACGACGGACGCAACAAGAAGACCTCCACGGTCTACGACGAGCTCGGACGCGTTCTCTCGACGTGGCAGGGCGACGCCGGCACCGGCACCAAGCTGAGCGAGACCAGGTACGACAAGGCGGGTTGGCTGGGCCAGGCCTACGGCTTCCTCAGCTACATCTCGCCGACGGAGTACTTCGCCACGGTCGTCCAGTCGATGGACTCGCTCTACCGCCCGCTGAAAACCGCCTATCAGATCCCCGCCTCCCAGGGTTCCCTGGCCGGCACGTACGCCTTCACCACCACGTATCACACCGACGGAACGGTCCAGACCGCAGGCATGCCCGCCATCGGCGATCTGCCGGCGGAGAGTCTGGTCTACACGTACGACGACCTGCAGCGGCCGACGTCGATGACAGGCAACGTCAACTCGTACGTCACCAACACCGTCTATTCCAGGACCAGCCAACTCCAGCAGTTGGAACTGTCCAACGGCAGCGGCAAGAAGACCTGGCAGACCTTCAACTACGAGACGGGCACCGACCGGCTGACCCGCTCGGTGGTCGACGTCTACGGCGCGACCGCCCCGGCGAAGGACTCGCACTACTCCTACGATCAGGCGGGCAACGTCCTGTCCATCGCGGACACGGCGAACACCTCGACGCCGGACGTGCAGTGTTTCGCGTACGACGGCCGGCAGCGACTGTCGGACGCCTGGACTCCGGCGGCCACTGCGACGACCGCGGCCGGCTCAGGCACCCGTGGCACCACCACTCCGGTGGAGGGCACCGGCCCCACGGCCTGTGACGCCGCAGCCGGTTCGAGCGCGCTAGGCGGCCCGGCCCCGTACTGGATGTCGTACGAGACGGACGCCATCGGCAACCGGGTTTCCGAGACCAACCACGACACCGGTCTCGACGCGGCCAAGAACATCACCCGCAGCTACGAGTATGGCGGCGCGGGCGCACTCGGCGACGGACCGCACCAGGTCACCAAGGTCGTGGAGAAGACCCCGACCGGGGACAGGCAGTCGACGTACGAGTACGACGACGCGGGCAACACCACCAAGCGCACCATCGGCGGCAATGCCCAGTCCCTGACCTGGAACGACGCGGGCAAGGTCAGCGAAGTCACCGAGGCGAGCGGCTCGAAGACCAGCTACGTGTACGACGCGTCCGGAAACCGCCTCGTGCGCAAGGACCCGTCCGGCACGACCGTCTACCTGCCGGGCACCGAACTGAAGCTGTCGGCCGACGGCACCAAGATGGAAGCCACCCGCTACTACGAATACGCCGGTCAGACCGTCGCGGTCCGTACAGCGGCGAAGCTCTCCTTCGTCGCCGCCGACCACCACGGCACGGGCGAGCTGGCGATCGACGCTGCGACCGGCGCGATCTCCCAGCGACGCTTCGACCCCTTCGGTGTCGAACGCGGCGAGAAACTCGGCCCCTGGCCCGGCGAGAAGGGCTACGTCGGCGGCACGATCGACGCCTCGACCGGCCTGACCCACTTGGGAGCCCGGGAGTACGACACGACGATCGGCAAGTTCATCTCGGTCGACCCGATCATCGACTACACCCAACCGCAACAGATCAACGGCTATGCTTACGCCAACAACTCGCCGGTCACGGAGGCGGACCCCTCTGGACTGATGGTCGTCGACTGCCGGGAAAGCAAGATGCACTGCCCCGGTGCGCCTTCTGTCCCTTCCGTCTCGGATGTCAGCCAGGCGCAGTCCGACGTCAGCGTGGCGTCTGGGGACGTGGCGGCGGCACAGTCCCAACAGTCCTCCGCCAAGCGGCGCATGCAGTCCGCTGGCAAGGCGCTGATCAAGATAGCCCGGGACATCCTGGGCGTGGACGCGGCCCTGGACTGCATCTCCAGCGGTGACGTCGGTGCCTGCGGCGAAACCCTGCTCAACATCGCAGGCAGCTTCGCGGGCGGCCTGGCCGGCAAGATCATGGCCAAGTACGGTGCCCCGTGGAAGTGGGCCAAGGGCCTCAGACTCGTCAAGCGAGTGACCGGCCTGGTCAAGGACCTGATCGGCGGTGCGAAGGGCCTCTTCAAGGCGAACAAGGCCCTGGGCAAGGCGAGGATGGGGCTGGCCAAGGCCACGGAGAAACTGGCGGAGGCCAGAAAGAAGGCCGCGGCGGCCCTCAAGAAGAACAAGACGGTGGATGGGGACGAATCAGATAGCCTCATGAGGCAGGCCGGAGGCGGCCGTTTTAGCAGTGCCAAGAAGTTGCCCATGACGATGGAGTGCGTCTGCCAGGTTGCTGAAAAGTACGGCATCGAGATATCTGATCTCAACATAAAAATCGATAAGGCGAAAGCGGGATTCTACGGCTCCACCGCTCCTAACAGGCGGGTTACCCTGACTCGCGATGCTTTCCGGAGTGAGGAGCAACTTGCGAGGACGCTTGTACACGAACGGAAGCATGTCGAGGATTTGCGCAACGGAGCTCCCTATCCGAAGGATTACGATGCCGGCAACATCTGGGAGACAGAGGCCCACGCTTTTGAGGACAACTGGTGGGAGACTGTAGGAAAGGGAGTGGAATGAGCGATTTCGCCGCGTGGATGGATGAATACCAGAGGGCATATGAGAGCCCTCAGTCCGTCGAAACGCGCCCTTGCCCTCACTGTGGGACTCTCGCCCTGCGGCTTGCTTTCGTTGTTCGTTCCCAGGATGCAGAGAACGGGATGGCGGCGTTCTGGTGCTCTGCGTGCCTCATGGGCTTGGTGCCGCTGAGTGCTCCGGTGCCTGAGGGTGGGGAACGGCGAGTCAGGGGAACCGAGGTGATCCCGAACTACACGTTGATCCTGGATGCAGAGGACTCCCCCTGAGGCTTGCCGTTGAACGTCCTCGCGGGCCCGGCACTCGAACCGGGCTCCGGGGTCGACCGGCAACAAGGACTACGACAACGCCGAGGAAGACGTCGACATACCGGCGGGCGCGCGAGGCATGGTCGCCCTGAAGAGAACATGGGGATAGGGAGCGCCTTGATTGAGGGAGAAGAGCGCTGGACGCCGTTCTCGCTGAGATCTTGCTGAGCAAGAAGGTGGGGGTGGCTCATATGCGGCTGGTCGGCGACCTCATCTCGGTGAGTGCCCAGCTGAACATGGGCATGCAGGGGAGGGCTGGCCTCACATTGGATGCGCGCGTTGAGATCGCTGAGGCAGTTCTGCCGCTGGAGGATGGGTACCAGACCGCTTGGCGGGCGGTCGACGCCGCGTCCGATATCGAACGGCGCATTCCCGAGTTGCGCAGGCTTCAAGCAGCGCTGACAGACGCGGTGGATGGCGTCGTCCGAGTCGCCCGACAGTTCGGAATCCAGGCGGAACCCCGCTACCTTGACGATGGCAAGGGGTAGGACAGCCGACAGGGCGGGGTCCGGTTTGACGAGGCAAACCGGACCCCGTACGCGTAGAGGTGGTGCGGAGTAACGCCCATGGTGGCCGACTGAGGCTGATCAGAAAACCTCAGGTTGCGAGACGCGCGAATGCGTTTCGGCGAAATGCTAGCTATCGCTAATCTGCTGAATTCGGACCTGTGTGAGTGTGATCGACGAAATCCTGCCAAGGTGCATTGCCGTCGCCTGTGGTCGGATCAGTAATTCGTTGTGCCGAAGATTTGGGACGGTGGGCCCTGCTTATTCCGGCGCTCGCAGGTTTCCTATCAGCGCGGTGAGTGGGCGCATGTTGGTGGCGATGATTGACTTCGGGTCGTCGCTTTCGCGCAAAAATATCGTTCCGGTGGGAGTAGCGGCGAGATAGATGCACGATGAGGCTTCCTCGCTGTATGTGGATTTCTGCCAGTTGAGTTCGGTCATGGCTTGGCCTTCAGGTGTCTTGGGTGATGCGGTGGATTAGGTCGCGGGAAGGGGCGGGTTCCAGGGTGGCCTGCTCCATGCGGTCCAGGATGAGTCGGTACTTGGCCAACTGTGCGACGGAGTCGATAAGTTCACTGCCGTGGGCCGCGTCGAGCTGGGCGGTGTTGAGGGCGGGGACCGGTCCGTGCGCGTAGTCCAGGCCGTGGCCGACGGTGGGGAAGGCTGTGCCGTAGAACGGGATCACCCGGACGGCGACGTGGGGTTGTTCGCTCATCTTCATGACGTGGTCTAGTTGGGCGCGAGCCACTTCCCGGCCGCCGAAGCCCATTCGTAGGGCGGCTTCGTGGATTATTGCCGTGCACTGCGGTGGCTCCCTCTGGGGAGGTGTTGCCCGCACTCGTTTTGGTTTCCGTGTTCGGTTGAACATGTTCACGGCAGTTCAGTGACGCCATTCGTAGGCGCCTGGTGAAGTCCTCCTGACCTGGCTCGGCCATGTCCGGAGAACTTCGCTCAGCCGCCAGCGTTGTTCTTCGATCCATCCCTCCCCTGCGGCGATAGGGATGATCGCGGAGGTTCCGGAAGCAGATGCGTCCTCGACGTGAATGATGGGAAGATTGGGATCATCTTCGGAAAAGTCAATCTTGATGACCGGGCCATTTCCTGTGTCCAGCCAATCCGAGACGCGGCCTGCGTCGAGGGCATCCAGGGTGCGGGACCAGGATTCCAGATCTGCGGGGTAGAAACAGATATCGAGTCGCCCGCTGATGAAACTGCTCTCAATAATGGCTTGTGCATCGAGCAAGTCGTGTGTCGGCAGGATTCCGGGGCTGCGCCGCCCCAAGACTCGCACGCGGAAGGTGTTCTCGCCATCCGACATTCTAATCAGATCTGCAGCGTTGTCTTCAGGAGTCATACCCTAACCTTACCCGTCTGCACTATGGTCGCGCAGCCTTCCTTTCGCTGATGAGAGGGATCGCATTCCGGGCGCGTGAACGATTTCCGGCGTAGCAATGTCTGGTCTGGTGCTCCGTTGCTTATGTACGTGCCCGGAAGGCGGTTATCAGTGCGGCGAATTGGCGCGTACCGAGGGTTACGACGGTTTCCGGTTCATCGCTTTCGCGGAGGAGGACTGTTCCGGCGGAGGCGGCGGCAAGGTAGATGCACGCGGAGGCCTCCTGGCTGTACGTGGACTTCTGCCAGTGCAGTTCGGGCACGGAGGGCTCCTTCAGAGGTCTTTGACGAGTTGGGAGATGAAGTCGCGGGACTTGGCCGGTGGCAGGGCTGATTGGGTCGTGCGGTCCAGGATCAGGCGATAGCGCTCCAACTGGGCTGGGGAATCGATGAGTTCCGCGCCGTGGTCGGTGTCGAGCTGGACGGTGTCCAGTTGTCGTACCTGGCCGTGGAAGTAGTCGACACCCTGACCCGAGGTGTGGAAGGGGCCGCTGACGAAGGGGATGACAGCGATCGTGACGTGGTCCAGTTCGCTGATCTCATTGAGGTGCTGGAGCTGTGTCCGGACGGTGGCGCCGTCGCCGACGTGCATGCGGAGTGCGGCCTCGTGGATGATCGCCGTGTAGGGCGGCGGTTGTTCGCGGTGCAGGATCTCCTGGCGCTTGATCCGGTGGGAGACGCGGTGCTCGATCTCATGTGGCTTCAGCGGTGGCACCGTGTGGCCGAAGAGGGCACGGGCGTGGCCGGCGGTCTGGAGCAAGCCGGGAATGTTGATGACGTGGGCCACGCGTAGCGCGGTGGCGTGGTGCTCGACCTCGGTCAGGTCCAGTACGTGGGGGGACAGGATGTCCCGGTACTCCTCCCACCAACCGCGCCGCCGTTCGCCGGTCATTGCGGCGAGAGCCTCGGTCAAAGGCTCGTCGGTGCAGTCGTAGTGCCGGGCGATGGTGCGGACGCGGTCGGCGCTGACTCCATAACGCCCCGCCTCGATGTTGCTTACGCGCGATTGCGTGGCCCCGAGTAGTGCCGCGGCCTGGGTGGCGGTGAGGTCGGCCCGCTCACGAAGCCTGCGCAACTCGACTCCGAGGCGCCGGCGCCGGGCGGTGGGGAGAGGGCTGGGCTGCGGCATTGGCTGCGACTTCCCGTTCGTACGTACGTCGTGCGGTTCACCCACACGAATGCAATATGGACTATTTTCCCTGCACTCCATGGAATGTAGTCCATGAAGTGTTCTACGGTCAGGGACCAAGCCGCTCAACCATCCCCGCCGATAACCCGGAAGCGCACCGCGCCGCACCTCACGTGTGCGCGGCACTGCCACCGCCCGGCCGGGTCGTCGAGCGAACCGGCGAACCAACTTCCCCCACCGCAGGAGGCGTTCATGGTCACCGTATCCCCGTCGGAGTGCGAAGCGGTTCCAACTTGGGCGTACGTGCTTCAACTGCCCCATGATCCCCGCGCCGCGCGCATCGCCCGTGTCACCCTCCGTGCCGTTCTCGTCGGGCACGGCATGCGCCACCTCCAAGACTCCGCCGAACTGTTGGCCACGGAACTCGTCACCAACGCCTACCGGCACTCCACCGGCCCCGCCGCCCTTCGCCTGCGCGGTCTCGGCCGTAGTCGGCTCCGGGTGAGCGTCTGGGACGCTAACCCCCACATCCCGCCCCCCTTCGACGATCGGTCCGGGTCCCGCCGTCTCCCTGTTCCGGCGGGCTCTGACGCCGAGGGTGGGCGCGGGCTCTTTCTCGTATGCCATTACGCCGAGACGTGGGGCGGGTATCCGCTCCGCGACGCCCCATCCGGGGGTGGCGGGAAGCTTCTGTGGTGCGAGGTGGGTGGGGGAGCGTGACGAGGGGCGGGCGGCTGTCACACCCCGCCGCTAGCTTGATCAAGCGACACGCTCTGTGACCAGTGGAGGATCGTGGTGACCAGCATGTCCGTGCACCCCCGGGGCATTGACGTCCCGCCGAGCGGATCCTTCGGAGACATACTCCGGATCGTCGAGAAACTGGACACCCCGGCCGGATACAAGGCCGAGCTTGTCCGGGGGAAGATCGTCGTTTCGCCGGGGCCGAAACTGCGCTACATGAAGGTCATGAAGTCGCTCCGGCGTCAGCTGGAGCCGCATGCCCCGGAAGGGCACGGCGTGGACGTGGCCCCCTTCCTCTTCGCTTTCCCCGGCTCCGAGCGCGCATACGGGCCTGACCTGCACGTCGCCGACGAATCCGCCTTCGACGCCGAAGGCCGGCACGCCGACGGCACCGCTCTCTCGCTCGCCGCCGAGCTGACCTCGGACTCCACCAAGGACGTCGACTGGCTCGACAAGATGGAGACGTACGGGAGGGTCGTGCCCGTGTATCTGCTGCTGGATATGCGGGTCGGGGAGGTCAACGTCCTCTGGGATCCGTCTCCCAAGGGGTACCGGTCGCGGACCAACGTTCCCTTCGGGCGGCCCGTGCGAATCCCCGCCCCCTTCGATTTCGAGCTCGACACGTCCGGGTTCGCCGTCGAGGAGGCCGAGAACCCGGAAGACGAGCAGAGGTGAGGGAGAGGGGGCTGGGCCCCGGCCCGGTTTGACCCCCGAAGGCACGCCCCGTAGCCTTGACCCTCGGCGTGTCGACTGGCATGCCACATCCCCGTAAACCTTTTCCTCCTGGTCGCCGGTACCTCGGTGGTCGGGAGAGGCCGTCCGTGTTCGTTCCCGGGTGGCTGGACTTCGGGGGTGCCGTCCCAGAGCGAGAGAGTGAGATCCGCGTGTACGCCATCGTGCGCAGCGGTGGTCGCCAGCACAAGGTTGCTGTCGGCGACATCGTTGAGGTTGACAAGATTTCCACTGCCAAGGTTGGCGACACGGTCGAGCTCTCGACCCTGCTCGTTGTCGACGGCGACGCTGTGACCAGCGACCCGTGGGTGCTGGCCGGCATCAAGGTCCAGGCCGAGGTCGTGGACCACCACAAGGGCGTCAAGATCGACATCCTTCGCTACAAGAACAAGACCGGCTACCGCCGTCGTCAGGGCCACCGCCAGCAGTACACGGCGATCAAGGTCACTGAGATCCCCGCGGCTGCGAAGTAAGGGACTGAGGAGACATGGCACACAAGAAGGGCGCATCGTCCACCCGGAACGGTCGCGACTCCAATGCCCAGCGGCTCGGCGTGAAGCGCTTCGGCGGTCAGGTCGTCAACGCGGGTGAGATCCTGGTCCGCCAGCGCGGCACGCACTTCCACCCCGGCGCGGGCGTCGGCCGTGGCGGCGACGACACGCTGTTCGCCCTGCAGGCCGGTTCGGTGCAGTTCGGCACCCACCGTGGCCGCAAGGTCGTGAACATCGTCCCGGTCGCCTGAATCAGTCGCATCACCTGCGTCACCTGATTCACGGCTCAGACCGAGCGTTTCGCGAGGCGGACCTCACTTCCCCTACGGGAAGGCGGGTCCGCCTTTCGCGTGTTAGAGCAGTAGACAGAGCAATAGCTCGACTTGACGTTTTCGTAGTGCTGGAGGCACCCACCATGACCACCTTCGTGGACCGCGTCGAACTGCATGTCGCCGCGGGTAACGGGGGCCACGGCTGTGCCTCCGTCCACCGTGAGAAGTTCAAGCCGCTCGGCGGTCCCGACGGGGGCAACGGCGGCCGTGGCGGCGATGTGACCCTGGTCGTCGACCAGTCGGTCACCACGCTCCTCGACTACCACCACAAGCCCCACCGCAGCGCCACCAACGGCAAGCCCGGCGAGGGCGGCAACCGCTCCGGAAAGGACGGCCAGGACCTGGTCCTGCCGGTTCCGGACGGCACGGTGATCCAGGACAAGGCCGGCAACGTGCTCGCCGACCTGGTCGGCCACGGGACGTCCTACGTCGCAGCCCAGGGCGGTCGCGGCGGCCTCGGTAACGCCGCCCTGGCCTCCGCCCGCCGCAAGGCGCCCGGCTTCGCGCTGCTCGGCGAGCCCGGCGACCTCCACGACATCGTCCTGGAGCTGAAGACGGTCGCGGACGTGGCCCTCGTCGGCTACCCCAGCGCGGGCAAGTCGTCGCTGATCTCCGTCCTGTCCGCCGCCAAGCCGAAGATCGCGGACTACCCGTTCACGACCCTCGTCCCGAACCTGGGCGTGGTGACGGCGGGCGAGACCGTGTACACGATCGCCGACGTGCCGGGCCTCATTCCGGGCGCCAGCCAGGGCAAGGGCCTCGGCCTGGAGTTCCTGCGCCACGTCGAGCGGTGCAGCGTGCTGGTGCACGTCCTCGACACGGCCACGCTCGAATCCGAGCGCGACCCGCTCTCCGACCTCGACATCATCGAGGAGGAGCTCAAGCAGTACGGCGGTCTCGGCAACCGGCCGCGGCTGGTGGTCCTGAACAAGATCGACGTGCCGGACGGCAAGGACCTCGCGGAGATGGTGCGGCCGGATCTGGAGGCTCGCGGTTACCGCGTCTTCGAGGTGTCCGCGGTCGCCCACATGGGGCTGAAGGAGCTTTCCTTCGCCCTCGCCGAGATGGTGGGCGCGGCGCGCGCGGCCAAGCCGAAGGAGGAGGCGACCCGGATCGTCATCCGTCCCAAGGCGGTCGACGACACCGGCTTCATCGTCAGCCTGGAGGAGGACGGTCTGTTCCGCGTCCGGGGCGAGAAGCCCGAACGCTGGGTTCGGCAGACCGACTTCAACAACGACGAGGCCGTCGGCTACCTCGCCGACCGGCTCAACCGCCTCGGTGTGGAGGACGCGTTGATGAAGGCGGGCGCCCGCGGCGGCGACGGCGTCGCCATCGGCCCCGAGGACAACGCGGTCGTCTTCGACTGGGAGCCGTCCGTGACGGCCGGCGCCGAGATGCTCGGCCGCCGCGGCGAGGACCACCGCTTCGAGGAGCCGCGCCCCGCGACCCAGCGCCGCCGGGACAAGCAGGCCGAACGCGACGAGGCGGCCCAGGAGTTCGAGGGCTTCGAGCCCTTCTAGTCCTCCTGGCCCTCCTGGCCCTCCGAGCTCGTCCAGCCCATCCAGCCCATCCAGCCCATCCGGCCCTCTTCCCTTCACCTGTCGGACCCGTTGCGGTGAGCCCGCAACGGGTCCTTCTTTGTCCCGTCACTTGTCATGCACGCGAATCCTGAGTTCGGCCAATGGCAGCAAAAAGAGGGACCGGCCGGGACGGGTAACGAGGCTCAGACCCCCCGTAAAGGCTGCCCTCGCGGAACGTGTGGAATTCTGCGGCAATGACCTGTCCGACGGGCTCTATTCGAGGCCGGCCGGAACCGATCCGCAGCGGCCTGGTCATGTATATGAAGAACACGTGTAGTCCGACCTCACGGGACGTGAAGATCTCCCCATCGAACGGATGGGCGTACGAATGATCGGCGGCCCGGCAGGCCGGGGACGCCCGGATCGTGCCCGAGGTGGCCGCTCAGGCCCTGTATGGGGGCCGGCGGCGGTGGTCGCCGACCCCGCCCGGGCCCCAGCGCGCCCCGTGCGCCGGACTTCGTCGAAGGAACTCGCACGCGTACTCGGACACCGCTGCCTCAAACGGCTGCGGCGGCGCTGACACCCGTCCACAGACGTTAGAGTCAGCCTGGTCACCGCCGCTGTCACTGCCGTCATTCTCGTCACTCTCGGCAATGGGTTACGCCTTGTGGAGTTACTCACAGGATTTCCAGGGGGCTTCCATGGGAAGCCGCGTCGACGGCTTAGCAATCGCCTGCGGTGGAAGGTGAATGCCAGGTTGCGAGCATATTTGCAGCGAACGGCGCTCACCTTGCATCGCGGTAACCGAAAGTGGGACGCTTTCACCGTCCCTGTCGTCCCAAGGTAGGTCCTCTGTGTCTCAGCGCATAGCCAAGCCCCGTACCACCGCAGTGATCCTGGCCGGTGGCACCGGCCAGCGGGTGGGTCTGTCGATCCCCAAGCAGCTGCTGAAGATCGCCGGCAAGGCCGTCATCGAACACACCTTGGCCACCTTCGAGAAGGCCGACTCGGTCGACGACATCATCGTGCTGATGGCTCCGGGCTACGTGCCCGACGTCGAGAAGATCGTGTCCAAGGCCGGGTTCGAGAAGGTCCGGGCGATCATCGAGGGCGGCTCCACGCGCAACGAGACCACCGAACGCGCCATCGCCGCCCTGGGCGAGGGGCTGGCCGACGGCGAGGACCTCAACGTCCTCTTCCATGACGCCGTACGCCCTCTGCTCTCGCAGCGCGTCATCGACGACTGCGTGGCGGCGCTGGAGCGTTACCAGGCCGTCGACGTCGCCATCCCGTCCGCGGACACCATCATCGTCACGCGCACGCACGGCGAGGACGGCGAGTTCATCACGGAGATCCCCGACCGCTCCCGGCTGCGCCGCGGCCAGACCCCGCAGGCGTTCAAGCTGTCCACCATCCGCCGGGCGTACGAGGTGGCGGCGGGCGACCCCAACTTCCAGGCCACGGACGACTGCACGGTCGTACTGCGTTACCTGCCCGACGTGCCGATCCACGTCGTGGCGGGCGACGAGTACAACATGAAGGTGACCCAGCCAGTCGACGTGTTCATCGCCGACAAGCTGTTCCAACTGGCCTCCTCGGCCGCCCCCGAGCAGATGGGCGAGGAGGTCTACCGCGAGCTCCTCACTGACAAGACCGTGGTCGTCTTCGGCGGTTCGTACGGCATCGGCAAGGACATCGCCGAACTCGCCGGGTCCTACGGCGCCAAGGTTTACGCCCTGGGCCGCTCCACCACCGGCACACACGTGGAGAACCCGGAGGAGGTCGACGACGCCCTGTCCAAGGCGTACAGCGAGACCGGGCGCATCGACTACGTCGTCAACACCGCGGGCGTGCTGCGCATCGGCAAGCTGGCCGAGACCGACAATGCGACCATCGAGGAAGCGCTGAAGGTCAACTACCTGGCACCGGTGCAGATCGCACGTTCGGCTTACAAGTACCTCGCCGAGACGAAGGGCCAGTTGCTGCTGTACACCTCGAGCAGCTACACCCGCGGCCGCGCCGAGTACAGCCTCTACTCGTCGACCAAGGCCGCGATGGTGAACCTCACCCAGGCCCTGTCCGACGAGTGGGCCGGTGACGGCATCCGGGTGAACTGCGTCAATCCGGAGCGTACGGCGACGCCCATGCGCACCAAGGCCTTCGGCCAGGAGCCCGCGGGCAGCCTGCTCTCCTCCGAGGCGGTCGCCCGCACCTCTCTTGACGTGCTGCTTTCCGAGCTCACCGGCCATGTCATCGACGTCCGTCAGCAGGACCCGACGGCGGCCGCGGGCAAGGCCTCCGGCTTCGAGCAGGCCCTGGCCGGCGTCCTGGACCGACAGGACGGCGTGGCATAATCAAGCGTAAATAGCCAGTGAATTTCAGGCCTCTGTGGCTCCCTGTTTACGGAGAATTCACAGAGGCCTGAACCCGTAAAGCGTTCGAAACATCCGAAAAACCTCCGAAACCTTCACAAAGGATTTTCCGGACTTTTTAGGCACCTATGACCGGCCCCCTCCCAGAGCAGGTTTCCCCGTGATATCCACCGCTATTCGCGTAGCCCGGGTGGGCTCCGCGGCCGAACTGGCCGCGGCGGTCCTCATGATGCTGGGCTACCCCGGCCTCATGGCGGCCGCGCTCGTCCCGAGCGCCCCCGCCTTCGCCGCCGCGGCCGCCGTGACGTACCTGGCGGACCTCTACCTCCACCGCAAGGGCAGTCGCCTCATCGGCCTGCTGTCCAAGGTGCGGGCCGGTCTGTCCACCCGGTTCCTGGTCCGCGAGCTGCTGCTGATCCTGCTGCTGGCGAGACTCGACCTCTCCCAGGAGCCGGTCTTCTACGCGGCGATCGCGTGCTTCACGGTGTTCTTCGGTCTTCAGGCCCCGCACGGCGCGCTGGCCACCCTGATCGGTAAGCGCCGTCAGATGCCGGTCGTGACCAGGAACGTCGACATGGCCTCCCGGCTGCGCATACCGGACGCCCCACCGCGCCTCCTGCTGCGCGGCGCCACCGTGAAGATGCTCCACCTCGACCTCGCGGCCGTCGTGGGCCTGCTCGTGTGCGCGCTCACCGACTCGGTGCGCCCGGGCTACGTCGGCATCGCCGTCACGCTCGGCCTGGGCGCGCTGTACGTCCTCGCGCTGGTGCCGCACCTGCGCGGGCGTCGGCTCCCGCCCAGGGCCCCCAAGGTCCTGGCCGCGGTCAGCGCCTGGCTGCGCGAGTACCGGCCGGAGACGGTGCTGTACTTCTCCGGCTCCGACGACTCCGCCTACCAGGTCAACATGTGGTTGGAGACCATGGAGCAGATGGAGGCCCGGCCGCTGATCCTCCTGCGTGAGCGCACCGTCCTGGAGAAGATGGCGCCCACCTCCGTCCCGGTCATCTGCGTGCCCGGCGGGATCCACCTGATGAACCTGGACCTGTCCATGGTGCGGGTCGCGCTGTACTGCGCGAACGTCGGCAAGAACATCCACCTGCTGCGTGTGCCGACCATGAAGCACGTCTTCATCGGCCACGGCGACAGCGACAAGGCCGCCAGCGTCAACCCGTTCACCAAGGCCTACGACGAGGTGTGGGTCGCCGGCCGCGCCGGCCGCGACCGGTACGCCATCGCCGATGTCGGCATCCGCGACGAGGACGTCGTCGAGGTCGGCCGCCCGCAGCTGGCGCCGATCGCGGCCGCGCAGGACGGCCCTCCGCAGGACAGGATCCCCACGGTTCTCTACGCGCCCACCTGGGAGGGCTGGGACGACAACCCGGGCAACACCTCGCTCATCCTGGCCGGCGAGAACATCGTCACGAGGCTGCTCGCGGCCGAGCCTCCGGTCCGCGTCCTGTACAAGCACCACCCCTTCACCGGCAACCGCAGCGCCAAGGCGGCGACCGCCCACCGGCGGATCACCGCCCTGATCAAGAAGGCCGCCGCCCAGCGCGCGGCCGACCCCCGCTTCACCGCGGACCCGGCGGCCCAGGCGAAGGCCAAGGCCGAGCTGACCCGCCTCAAGGCCCGCCTGGACGGCCTCTCGCTGGCCTTCGACGAGCGCGCCGACGAGGCGGTGACGAGCCGCGACGGCATCGTCGACGTCCGTAAGCACGAGGAGGCCGCCCGGCTGCGCGCCGAGTGGAACGAGACCTACTGGCGCTCCTTCCCCTCCTTCGAGCACCGGGTGATCACCGGCGCGGGACCCCGGCTGTACGACTGCTTCAACGCCTCCGAGGCGATGGTCTCCGACATCTCCAGCGTGGTCTCCGACTTCATCGCGAGCGGCAAGCCGTATGCGGTGACGGACTCCGCGGAGCTGGGCGCGGAGGAGTTCAGGCGGCAGAACACCGCGGTGCGCGCGGCGGTGCTCCTCAGCAACAGCGCCGTCGAGCTGGACCAGCTGCTGGACGCGGTGCGCGACCCGGGCGCCGATCCGCTGGCCAAGGACCGCAAGGAACTCAAGGAGTACCTGCTCGGGCCCGACCAGCCCACGTCCCTCGAACGGTTCGACACCGCGCTCACCGATCTCGCTCTGAAGGCCGAGGCGCGCAACGTCGGCCAGGAGTCCCACGGCGCCGTGACGATGGACCCGCTGGACGGCCCGCCGGACGACGAGGCGGAGCTGCCCAAGGGCGTGACGGCTGTCTGACGCCCGCCTGACGGACGTGTGCTGAGGCCGGGCCCCTCGGAGAGATAATCTCCGGGGGCCCGGCCTTTCGTGCATCCTGTGATACGGAACACGTGGAGAAACCGAGGCAACCCTCTGTGTTCATCCGTCGTCTATCGGATGTCCAGAGCATTCATTGGGGGACAGTTGCGTGGTGAGAGGGAACAGTGACCGTTGCGCAGCCTGACGTCACCGTGGTCATCGGGGCGTACGAAGCGATGCCGTACCTGGTCGAATGCCTGGCATCGGTCGAGGCACAGACGCTGGACCCGGCCCGCATCGAGGTCATAGCCGTGGACGACGGCTCCCGGGACGGCACCGGGGAGTACCTGGAGGAGTTCGCCGCCCGCGCCCCCATGCCCGTCACGGTGATCCGGCAGGAGAACTCCGGCGGCCCCAGCGGCCCCCGCAACGTCGGCCTCGGCAAGGCCACCGGTCGCTACGTGTTCTTCCTCGACGCCGACGACCGGCTCGGCGCCGAAGCCCTGGAGCGCATGGTCGCCATGGCCGACGCCAACGGCACGGACGTCGTCCTCGGCAAGATCCAGGGTGTCAACCGCAACGCGGCCAAGTCGATGTTCGGCAAGAACGTCGGGCGTACGGATGTGTTCTCCTCCAACATCAAGTTCACGTTGAGCGCGCAGAAGCTGTTCCGCCGCGAGCTGCTGACCCGGCACGACATGCGCTTCGACGAGTCCCTGTGGACGGGCGAGGACGCACTGTTCACCATGGAGGCCTATCTGCGGGCCGACGGCATCTCCGTGGTCGCCGACTACACCTGCTACTACCTGGTGGGCCGCACCGACGGCAAGCAGGTGACGAAGACCGGGAGCTACACGCTGCGCTTCGACTCCGCGCGCGCCCTGATGGGCCTGCTGGAGCGCCTGGTCCCGCCCGGCGCCAAGCGTGACGTGCTCATGGTCCGCCCGTTCCTGGTCACCGTGCTGCCGCAGTTCGGGCCCATCTTCCTCAGGAACGACGAGGAGATCCGGCGCACCAAGCTGGAGCTGGCCAAGCCGCTGATGGACGCCTACTGGAACGAGGGCGTGGCCCAACGCCTCAACGTCCATGAGCGGCTGCGCCTGGAGCTGGTCGCCCGGCAGCGCTCCGACCTCCTCGTGGACGTCCTCGAGTTCATCCAGGCCAAGACCGAGCCGACCCCCGTCCTGAAGAAGCGCAACACCCAGCTCTACCTGGCCTACCCGCACTACGGCTCCGCCGAGGCCGGCCTCCCCGACCGCGTCTACCTCGCCGAACCCCGCGAGGCCAAGGCCTACCCCGGCTGGCGCAAGGACCCCACCGAAGCCTTCCTGCGAGGCTTCACCCGCAAGGTCCGCAGAAGGCTCAGCAGACTCCGCCGGCGCACGGTCAGACCGGGGGGCACCGCGGCGGTGTGAGGGAGGCTCACCGTCGGCCGGACCCGGCGGTCTAGGCGCGCACGGTGGGCTCCCTGGGCTTCAGCCGCGCCGGGTCGTAGGTCACGCCGGTCTGGGCGCCGACGCCCATCTCCACGACCGCGATCTTCAGCCTGCCGATGAGCGTGGTCAGCCGCCGCAGCGTCTGCACGCCGTTCGAGAAGACTTCGGTGTCCGGCAGGGTGAGGATCTTGTGCGCGGCGTCACTGAAGATCAGTTTGCGAGCCGTCACCGCTCCGCCGCTGTCCGCGCAGTGAAACCCGCGCGCGGCGTGCGCCCCCGTTCGCGTAGATTGCCTGGCGGGCAGGCGTCGACCTACGTGAGGGGCGAAGAACAAGGTGGCAGGGGCAAGGCAGGCCGTGGGCGAGGCCCGCAGGATCGTCGTCAAGGTCGGCTCGTCGTCGCTGACCACCGCCTCCGGCGGCCTCGACGCCGACCGGGTCGACGCGCTCGTCGACGTCCTCGCCAAGAGCCGCAGCGGGGGAGAGAAGGAGATCGTCCTCGTCTCCTCGGGCGCCATCGCCGCCGGCCTCGCCCCCCTGGGCCTGCGCCGCCGCCCCAAGGACCTCGCCCGCCAGCAGGCAGCCGCGAGCGTCGGACAGGGCCTGCTGGTGGCCCGCTACACCGCCTCCTTCGCCCGCTACGGCGTCCGCGTCGGCCAGGTGCTGTTGACCAGCGACGACATGAGCCGGCGCGCCCACCACCGCAACGCCTCCCGCACCCTGGACAAGCTGCTCGCGATGGGTGCGTTCCCGATCGTGAACGAGAACGACACCGTCGCCACCGACGAGATCCGCTTCGGTGACAACGACCGGCTCGCCGCTCTCGTCGCCCACCTCGTCCACGCCGACCTGCTGGTTCTGCTGTCCGACGTCGACGGCGTCTACGACGGCGACCCCAGCAAGCCCGGCACCTCGCGGATCGCCGACGTGCACGGCCCCACGGATCTCGCGCACGTCGACATCGGCAGCGCCGGCAAGGCGGGCGTCGGCACCGGCGGCATGGTCACCAAGGTCGAGGCCGCCCGGATCGCGGCCGCCGCCGGCATCCCCGTGGTCCTCACCAGCGCCGTCCACGCGGCCGACGCCTTCACCGGCGGCGACACCGGCACCTACTTCCACCCCACCGGCAAACGCTCCGCCGACCGGCTGCTGTGGCTCCAGCACGCGTCCACCCCGCAGGGGTCGCTGACCCTGGACGACGGGGCCGTGCGGGCGGTCGTCGAGCGGCGCACCTCGCTGCTGCCGGCCGGGATCGCCTCCGTCGAGGGCGAGTTCAGCGCGGGCGACCCCGTCGAACTGCGCGATGCCCGCGGGCGCGCGGTGGCCCGCGGCCTCGTCAACTTCGACGCCAAGGAAATCCCCCGACTGATCGGCCGATCGACCCGGGACCTGGCGCGGGAGCTCGGCGCGGAGTACGAACGCGAGGTCGTCCACCGGGACGACCTGGTGATCCTGCACCCGTAAACCCGCTCGAACGGTCCGTACCGGTGGGGGACGTTCCGTGAAACCGCCCCACGGAGCCGTGCGGCCTGCTCAACTTTGTCTCAGGGACTGGCTGCGGGACTCCGGCGGGCTGCCGCGGGACGCATTCCGCACGAGCGCTGCGTAAAGGAGGCCGTCGTGAGACGAGTGCGCCCTGGGGTGGCAGCGGCCCGTGGGAGTACCGGCGGGACCGGTTCGAAGTCGTCGTCGGCAGCGTCGGCGTCCTCGGCGTCCTCGGCCTCTTCGCGTACCGCCGGGCCGGCGGCGTCACGCCCGGCGGGTTCGGCGTCGCGGGCGCCCGGCGAGGAGCGCGCCCTGACCAGCGTGGCGGCCGGTGAGCGGTACCGGGCCCAGGAGGCCGCCGACACGAAGGGCGAGCAGCCCGTGGACCTCCCCCGCCTGTGGCACGTCACCCTCAGCGTCTCCGGCGAGGAGGCCCCGGTGAAGGAGGTCCGGCGCGCGCTCGAACAGCTCGCCCACGACCACCCCTTCCTCCTGACCAGCAGATACGCGGGCGATCACGCCGAGATCCGGTACTGGGAGGAGGCCCGCGACCTGCACGACGCAGCCGCCGTCGCCCTGCGCCTGTGGGGCGAGCACCGCCAGACGGCGGGGCTGCCGCCCTGGGAGATCGTCGGCCTGGAGGTCATCGACCGCCAGACCTACCACCAGCGCATCGCGGAGGGCTACGGCCCGGCGCCGGCGACCCCTGTCGGGGTTCACCCCTATTGACACTTTTGGTGAACGTGTCGCGGGGCGGCGCGCCCGGAGGACGCCTCAGGGGCGCCCGGGCCCGCTTCGGGGCGCCCCGGGTCCGTCTCGGGGGTGTCTCGCGGGGTGGAACAAAGGGTGGACGGGTCCGTGTGGCGCACTACCCTTCCGGTATGACCACGCTTTCGCCGTACGACTCCATGTCCCCGGTCACCCGCGCCGCCTATCGCGCCAAGGCGGCCGCCGCCGACCTCGCGCCGCTGCCCCGGGCCGCCAAGGACGATGCGCTGCTCGCCATCGCGGACGCGCTGGAGGTCCGCACGAGCGAGATCGTCGAGGCCAACGCCAAGGACATCGCCAAGGCCCGCGAGGCCGGTACCAGCGAGTCGATCGTCGACCGGCTGACCCTCACCCCGGAGCGGGTGCGGGCCATCGCCGCCGACGTGCGGGACGTCGTGGCGCTGCCCGACCCGGTCGGTGAGGTCGTCCGCGGCTCCACCCTCCCCAACGGCATCGACCTGCGCCAGGTCCGGGTCCCGCTCGGCGTCGTCGGCATCATTTACGAAGCCCGCCCGAACGTCACCGTGGACGCCGCCGCCCTCTGCCTGAAGTCCGGCAACGCGGTCCTGCTGCGCGGCTCGTCCTCCGCCTACGAATCGAACACCGCCCTCGTCCGGGTGATCCGCGACGCCGTCGGCGGCGCCGGGCTGCCCGCCGACGCCGTCCAGCTGGTGCCCGGCGAGGGCCGCGACAGCGTGCGCGAGCTGATGCGCTCCCGCGGTCTGGTCGACGTCCTCATCCCGCGCGGGGGCGCCTCGCTCATCCAGACCGTCGTCACGGAGTCCGCCGTCCCGGTCATCGAGACCGGCACCGGCAACTGCCACGTCTACGTCGACGCCCACGCCGACCTCGACATGGCCATCGACATCCTGATCAACTCCAAGGCGCAGCGGCCGAGCGTGTGCAACGCCGCCGAGACCCTCCTGGTCCACCAGGACATCGCCCCCGTGTTCCTGCCTCGCGCCCTCGACGCCCTCGCGGAGGCGGGTGTGACCGTGCACGCCGACGAGCGTGTGCTGGCCTACGCCAAGGACTCCAAGGCGACCGTGGTCGAGGCCACGCCCGAGGACTGGGAGACCGAGTACCTCTCCTACGACATCGCCGCCGCCGTCGTCGACTCCCTCGACCGGGCCGTCGAGCACATCCGGCTGTGGACCTCCGGCCACACCGAGGCCATCGTCACCACGTCGCAGCAGGCGGCCCGCCGGTTCACCCAGCTGGTCGACTCCACCACGGTGGCCGTGAACGCCTCGACCCGCTTCACCGACGGCGGCCAGTTCGGCTTCGGCGCGGAGATCGGCATCTCCACCCAGAAGCTGCACGCCCGCGGCCCGATGGGCCTGCCGGAGCTGACCAGCACCAAGTACATCGTCACGGGGGACGGGCACGTACGGCGCTGAGGCGTTCGCCGGGCCGGACGGGCGCCGTGACAGGCGTCTCATCCGGCGGATGAATTTCCATACCGTCTGCCCAAATTGACCCCCCAGGTCTACTCTGGATCCGTGCCGGAGGACGTGGGGGGTATGCCGTTCCCTGACGGCTGGGAGCCCGACGACGACCACGACCGCGGAGTGTCGGACGAAGAGTTCGCTTCCGTGGTCTTCGACGAGGCCTTCGTACAGGCGGCTGTGGTGCACGAGCCGACCGCCGTCGAACGCCTCCTGGCCGCCGCGGAGGCGAGAGCCGAGGCCTCTGAGGCCGAGGCCCGCAGGGCCCGCGCCCGAGGCGACCGCTACGACGACGCCTACGGCCCCGACGGACCCGGCGTTTTCGGCCATGATCCGGATCTCGACGACCTGGACGACGCCGACCTCCTCGAAGGCCGCTACGGCGCCCCAGGGACCTACGGCAGGCAGGTCCGCTGGCATCGCCCCGTGGCCTGGATGCTCGCCGTTGTCATGGGCGTCGGCATGGTCGCGCTGGCCTTCGCCGCGGTCTACCGGGGCGCGTCCTCGGGCAGCCGCGACCCGGTGCCGCCGCCCGCCACGACCGGCCTGGAGCAGGGGAGCGTGCCGCCTCCGTCGGCCTCCGCCAGCTACTCCCAGCCACCCGTCTCCGCGGTCCCGCGCACGCCCTGAACACATGTGCGACGCAGGGCCGTGCGAGGGGCCTGCGTGCGGGGCCGAAGCTGGTGAGAACCTGTCAGAACTTGTCGTACAGCGGGGCGTTTACCTGGGGTCCGTGCGACCTACTCTGAAAGTATGGCCGGGCTTGGAGACCCACCGGAGGGGACACCCGAGGGCACTCCGGGAGGTGGAGAGGACGAATACCGATCCGTCGTCTTCGACGAATCGTTCGTCCGTGCTGCCCGCCTCCAGGAGTACTCCGCGCACGAGCGCATGGCCGACCACGCGCCCGCCGTCCGCCGCCGCCCGCCCCTGCGGCGGGGTCTGTCCCGGCAGGCGCTGATGCTGGTGCTGCTGATCGCCATCGCCTTCGGCACCGCCGTATACATGGGTCTACGCAGCCCCTACCAGAGCGCGATGGCGCGCGGGCCCGTCGAGCCCCTGCGGATGACCGTCATCCCGCTCTCCCCGCAGGGCGTCGTGCCCGGGGCGGCCGACCCCGAGTCCCTGTTCGCGCGCAGTCCCGCCGCGCAGTTCCGCATCGGCGCCGAGGGCATTCCGCTGCCCGCCTCGCGGCGCACCGAGCACTTCTCCGACGGCCAGGTCGTCACCGCCCTGACCACGGCCAAGGACTACATCGTGCACTCCTCCCTCTTCCCGGAGGTGCTCACCGGGCAGCAGGTGCGGCCCGTGCGCGCCCTGATCGACGCCGACCAGCTCGACCAGTTCGACGAGAGCTTCAGCCACCCGGACGCCGACGGCAGGCACGCGCCGACCGGCTGGCTGGTCCGCTTCGACCCCTCCCAGGCCCAGCTGGCCGACACCAGCATCCGCGTCCAGGGCACGCTGCAGGCCGCCGAGACCGACTCCACGACCCTCGAGGTCACCGCCGACCACACCTTCGTATACGCGCTCCGGCCCACCGGCGCCGCCGCCACGGCTCCGGCCTCCCTCTTCACCGTCCGCCGCGAGCTGCACTTCCGTTTCGACCGCGAGGACCTGCGCACCCACCAGGTCCAGCTGATCGTGTCCTACGTCCAGGCCGGCCCCCTGTCCTGCGCCGAGGACTCCACCAACCACCTGCGCCCCCTGCTGGCCGGCCAGACCGCGAAGGCGGGCGGCCCGGCCGGCACGGACCCCTACGCAACCGGTGGCGCGACGCCTCTGTGCGGCGCCCTGGCGCCGAGCGCTCAGCCGAAGGCGTGAGCGGTACCCGTCGCGAGGGCCGCAGGTTCTCGTAGCTTCGTAGCCTCGTAGCGAGGGCGGTCAGTTCTCGTCGCGAGGAGGGGTGTCCGTCGGGCCGTCCGAGCCGTTGCGCGGCGACTGGTCGTCCGACGGCGTCGGGCCCGTGAATCCGCCGAAGCCGCGCCGCACCCGGCCGCCCAGGTCGCCCGCCCCGCCCGCGAGGTCGCTGACCAGCTTCATCAGCGGGTCCTTGGAGCTCTTGACGCTGGTCGCGTAGTGGGAGGCGGACTCGCGGAAGGAGTCCGTGACGGAGGTGTCCTTGTCCTCGCTGCGGCGCGTGTAGTGGCCGTCCATGATCCGCTGGTGGTCGCGGGACTCGGCCCACTTCTTCAGCTCGGCCGCACGCACGGTGGTGAAGGGGTGGGTGCGGGGAAGCACATTGAGGATCTTCAGCACGGAGTCGCGCAGGTCGCCGCCCGCCTCGTACTCCTCGGCCTGCTGCAGGAACGCGTCCACGTTCATCTCGTGCAGGTGGTTGCCGCCGGCGATCTTCATCAGACCGCGCATCGAGGCCTTCAGATCCTGGCCGACGAGGAGACCCGCGCGGTCCGCGGACAGCTCCGACTTGCGGAACCACTCGCGCAGCGCCGTCACGATCGCCATGATCGCGAGGTTGCCCAGCGGGATCCAGGCGATTCGGATCGCCAGGTTAGTGAGGAACAGCAGGATCGTCCGGTACACGGCGTGCCCCGACAGGGCGTGCCCCACCTCGTGGCCGATGACCGCCCGCATCTCCTCCTCGTCGAGCAGTTCGACGAGCCCGGTGGTGACCACGATGATCGGCTCGTCCAGACCGATGCACATCGCGTTGGGCTGTGGGTCCTGGTTGACGTACATCGGCGGGACCTTCTCCAGGTCCAGGATGTAACAGGCGTCCCGCAGTATGTCGTTGAGGTGCGTGAACTGCTGGTCGGAGACCCGCACGGAGTCGGACAGGAACAGCAGCCTGAGGCTTCGCTCGGGCAGCAGCCCGCTGAGCGCCTTGAACACCGTGTCGAAGCCGCTCAGCTTGCGCAGCGCCACCAGCGCGGAGCGGTCGGCCGGGTGCTCGTACGCACGCGAGGAGATTCCGGGGAAGCGCCTGCGCTGCCTGCTCGGCACGTTCTCGTGGCCCGTGCCGTCGTTGTCGTGGCCGTCGTCGGACATGTCTTCCCCCATGTGCGTCTGTGTGGCCTGTACCTGACCCTTTACGGACCCTTGTGCGGCCCTTTGCGCCCCCGAAGCAGGGCCCAGCCTAGGCGGAGTTACCTTGGACGGGCACTACACCGAAGGAGTCCCACGTCATGGAGCACCAACCCGCAGCCGCCTGGCTCACCGAAGCCGCCGCCCAGCAGGGGGCGGGGAATCTGCTCCGCGTCGTACTGGTCGTGATGATCCTGGGCTGTGTGCTCACCGCGTGGTTCCTGCTGCGGGGCTACAAGCGGAAGGACGACTGAGCCGTCGGGAAGGTTCCCAATGGCGGAGTCGGCGTGATCGCCGCCGAGTCGCCCGCTTACGATGGGCCGACATCTTTATCCCACCCTCACCGGATAGGTCCTGCCGAAGATGAGCCTTCACAGCGCCGCTGCCCAGTTGGTCACCCTCGCCGCCGAGGGCGAGGAGCACGGCGGCAACCACGAGAGCCTCAGCCCGTACATCACCGGCGGCAGCGCTTTCCTCATCCTGCTGCTCCTGCTGTGGATCACCACCCGCTTCAACCGCGACCGCTGAGACACCACGTGTTCACAGACGGGCAGTCAGACATAGCGGGGCGCTCCGGGCATCCGCCGGCCGGGGCGCCGGGACCGGGCCGGTAGGGTCTGCACGCATGGGAGAGCAGGACATGCCTACCGGCCCGTCGAACCCGGGCAAGCGCCGCCTCGGCGTCATGGGCGGGACGTTCGATCCGATCCACCACGGACACCTCGTGGCGGCCAGTGAGGTCGCCGCGCAGTTCCACCTGGACGAGGTCGTGTTCGTCCCGACCGGCCAGCCGTGGCAGAAGACCCACCGCAGTGTCTCCCCGGCCGAGGACCGTTACCTGATGACGGTCATCGCGACCGCCGAGAACCCGCAGTTCTCGGTCAGCCGCATCGACATCGACCGCGGTGGCCCCACCTACACCGTGGACACCCTGCGCGACCTGCGGGCCCTCAACCCCGACACCGACCTCTTCTTCATCACCGGCGCCGACGCCCTCGGTCAGATCCTGACCTGGCGGGACAGCGAGGAGCTGTTCTCCCTCGCGCACTTCATCGGGGTCACCCGGCCGGGCCATGTCCTGTCCGACCCCGGTCTCCCGGAGGGCGGCGTCTCGCTCGTCGAGGTCCCCGCGCTCGCCATCTCCTCCACCGACTGCCGTGCGAGAGTCGCCAAGGGCGACCCCGTCTGGTACCTGGTGCCGGACGGTGTTGTGCGCTACATCGACAAGCGCGAGCTGTACCGCGGCGAGTGAGCCGAGAGGGGTACCGGTGAACGACCGATACGACGCGGGGTACGGCGGCGACCCGTACGAACTCGTCGGCTATGACGAGTACGGGCAGCCCGTCTACCGGCAGGTCCCGCCCCAGCAGGTGCCGCAGCAGGCCTACGACCCGTACGGGCAGCAGGGCAGCGAGCCGCACCAGAACCAGGGTCAGCACCAGGGCTATGGCTACGACCCGTACGCCACGGGCGGGCAGCAGACGCCCGCCTACGACCCGTACGACACCGGTCAGCAGCCGCCCACCCCCGCCTACGACACCGGTCGGCAGGCGCCCGTCGGCTACGACCCCTACGGCACCGCGACCCAGGCCCCGTACGACCCCTACGGGCAGAACGCCACCAGTGGACAGCAGCCCAGGGTCCAACAGCCCCGCGCCGCCGAGCAGACCGCCTACATCCCGCAACAGGCCGGCCCGGTGGGGAACGAGACCAGGACCGAGACCGGGAACGGCAACGGGAACGGCGTTGGCAACGCGAACGAAGCCGAGTCTGACCATGCGGCGGCCCAACGGGAGTACCACACCGAGCAGTTCGCCTTCGTGGAGGAACCGGACGGTGACTCCGAGGACGTCATCGACTGGCTGAACTTCACCGAGAACCGCACCGAGCGCCGCGAGGAGGCCAAGCGCCGCGCCCGCGGCCGCCTGGTCGCCCTCGTCGTGGTCCTGGCGGTGTTCGCGGCCGGCGGGGTGGGCTACCTCTGGTACGCCGGGAAGCTGCCCGGCCTGTCGTCGTCCTCGGACTCCGACACCGGCACCTCGACCGCCACCGCCGCCCAGAAACGCGACGTGGTCGTCGTCCACCTGCACAACACCGCCGGGGGCGGCACCTCCACGGCACTGCTCGTCGACAACACCACCACCAAGCAGGCCACCACGGTCCTGCTGCCCAACTCCCTCGTCCTCACGGACGAGGACGGCACCACGACGACCCTCGCCAAGTCCGTCGACGACGACGGCTCGGCCGGCACGCGCGACGCCCTGGACACCGTCCTCGGCACCCAGATCCAGGGGACCTGGCGCCTCGACACCCCCTACCTGCAGAACCTCGTCGACCTCGTCGGCAACATCGAGGTCGACACCGACACGGCCGTGCCCGCCCCGGGCGCCAAGAAGGGCGAGGCCCCACTCGTCAACAAGGGCGAGGACCAGACCCTCAGCGGCAAGATGGCCGTCGCCTACGCCACCTACCGCGCCACCGGCGAGGCCCAGAAGGCCCAGCTGGAGCGGTTCGGCCAGGTCATGCAGGGCGTGCTGCGCAAGGTGTCCTCCGACGCGCAGGGCGCCACCGTCACCGTCCAGACCCTGGCGCAGATCCTCGACCCCTCGCTGACCGACAAGGATCTCGGCGCCTTCCTCGCCAAGCTCGCCGACCTCGCCAAGGGCGGCGACTACAAGACCGCCCTGCTGCCCGTCCAGACCGACGGCACACTCAGCGCCGACGCGAGCGCGAGCGTCGTCAAGAACGTCCTCGGCGGCACCGCGAAGAGCCCCGACAAGGACGCGGCCGTCAGCGTCTCCGTCCAGAACGCCAGCGGCGCCAAGGCCAACACCGAGGACGCGCGCGTGGTGCTCCTCAACGGCGGCTTCACCTTCCTGGAGGCCGGCGCCCCGTCGGGCACGAAGGCGACCTCCCAGGTGCTCTACGCGGACGCCGCCGACAAGGAGAACGCCACCGAGGTCGCCAAGACCCTGGGCCTGGACGACGGCGCCGTGAAGAAGGGCACGGTCCCCGGGAACGCGGACGTGGCGGTCGTCCTGGGCGAGGACTACAAGCCCTCGGCGTCCGGGTGATCCCTTAATCACGTGGGGTGCCGTCGGCGGTCCGTGAGACCCTTGAGGACAAGTGTCCGCCGACGGAAAGCCACGTAGTGACCGCCACCGACCGCTCCATCGAGCTCATCACCGCCGCCGCACAGGCGGCCGCCGACAAGCTCGCGCACGACATCATCGCCTACGACGTCAGCGACGTGCTGTCGATCACGGACGCCTTCCTGCTGGCCTCCGCTCCCAACGACCGCCAGGTCAAGTCGATCGTCGACGAGATCGAGGAGCGCTTGCAGAAGGAGCTCGGCGCCAAGCCGGTACGCCGTGAGGGCGACCGCGACGCCCGCTGGATCCTGCTCGACTACGTCGACATCGTCGTGCACGTCCAGCACAGCGAGGAGCGCGTCTTCTACGCCCTCGAGCGGCTGTGGAAGGACTGCCCCGAGCTGGAGCTGCCCGCCGACGCCAAGGCGACCCGCGGCAAGGCCCAGGAACACGCCAAGCTGCAGGCCGAGGAGGACGAGGCCGCCGGATTCGGGGAGCTTCGGTGAGTGCCCCCGCCGGAGCCCCCGACCGGGGGCCGGGTCGTGGCCGCCGGGTCATCCTCTGGCGGCACGGCCAGACCTCCTGGAACGTGGAGCGCCGCTTCCAGGGCTCGACGGACGTCGCGCTGACCGAGACCGGCGTGGCCCAGGCCCGCCGGGCCGCGCGGCTGCTCGCCTCCCTCCAGCCCCACGCCATCGTCGCCTCGGACCTGTCGCGGGCCGCCGACACGGCCGCCGAGCTCGCCGCGCTCACCGGCCTGGAGGTGACCCACGACGAGGCCCTGCGGGAGACGTACGCGGGCGTCTGGCAGGGGCTGACGCACGACGAGATCATCACTCGCCACGGCGAGGAGTACACCGCGTGGAAGCGCGGTGAGCCGGTCCGCCGCGGCGGGGGCGAGCTGGAGACCGAGGTCGCCGACCGCGCCGCCCCCGTGGTGCTGAGGCACGCCGAGAAGCTGCCCGAGGACGGCACGCTCGTCGTCGTCAGCCACGGCGGCACCATCCGCACCACCATCGGCCGTCTCCTCGGCCTGGAGGCGTACAGCTGGGAGAGCCTCGGCGGTCTCTCCAACTGCTGCTGGTCCGTCCTCGGTGAGGGCGCCCGGGGCTGGCGTCTCCTCGAGCACAACGCCGGCACCCTGCCCGAGCCCGTGCTCGGCGACGACGACTGACCGCCGTGGGGCGACCGGGACCCGGATTTCACTTTCCGGCAGGTCGCAGGCTAAAGTTCTTCTTGTTCGCCCCGCGGAGCGGGGAGGACAGAAGGGGCTATAGCTCAGTTGGTAGAGCGCCTGCATGGCATGCAGGAGGTCAGGAGTTCAATTCTCCTTAGCTCCACAGATCGGCTGGTCGGTTGATCGACACTCTGTTGAGTTGTCAAAGACCGGTCGAGATCGGTTCGCGAAGATCCCGTCCCTCAGGGGGCGGGATTTTTTGTTGCCTCCTTCCGCAACAGGGCCGCGCGCCGGGCCGTCTCCTCGTCGTCCGGTGTGTAGACCACGATCCGGCACTCCGGCATGCCGTTGATCGACAGCGATGTGGACGTCATCCGCAGCTCGCCCACCGCCGCGTGCCGGAAGACCTTCACGCGGCGGCCGGGCTCCGCCACGTCACCGGACTCCCACAGGCGTGCGAAGAACGGGCTGGCCTGCGACAGCCTGCGTATGAAGTCCTCCCAGACGGGCTCACCGGCATGCAGTCCGTACGCGGCCCGCAGGGTCGCCACCATGATCGGCAGCTCCTTGTCCCGGAACATCAGCGGGCAGTCCTCCTCCCGGACCGTGAACAGCCGCCAGAGGGCGTTGTCCGGCCCCGGGGCGCAGGCCTTCACCGGTGTGATGAACAGGTCACGGTAGACGGGGTTGGCGGCGAGGATGTCGTAGCGCGCGTTGTAGACCACCGCCGGCCGGGGTGCCAGGGCGTCGATGATGCCCCGGATCTCCGGGCCCACGCTGTGCACCGGCGCCTCCGGCGTGGCCGCGTAGGGCACCTCCGCCAGGTGGTACAGATGCTCGCGCTCCGGCGGGTCGAGCCGCAGCGTGCGCGCCACGGCGTCCAGGACCTGCGCGGAGGCGTTGATCGGCCGCCCTTGTTCCAGCCATGTGTACCAGGTCACGCCCACGCCCGAGAGCTGGGCGACCTCCTCGCGGCGCAGCCCCGGTGTGCGGCGCCGCAGCCCGGGCGGCATCCCGACGTCCCCCGGTGTCACCCGGGCCCGCCTGCTGCGCAGAAAGGCCGCCAGCTCGGGTCGGCGCCGATGTGCCGTCCCCGGCCCGGCCGTCCTCCCCGTCTCCGACCTCGTCTTCGTCCCCATCGTCACGTCCCCCATGGTCGATCCCCCACCCGTTCCCTGCCAGGTGCTGTCAGTACCAGCATCAGCGGGCTCTCGGCACCCGTACGGGATTCTCGTCACGCTCGACGGCATGACGACGACGTCCGGAACAGGGCCGGTCCCCGCGACCGTGCCACCCGCTTCAAGTCCTGCTGCCAGTAAAGACCCTGGCACTGACAATCGGCCTCGGCGGCTGCTCGCGGTCGTGCTCGCAGCCCAGTTCATGGCACTGCTCGACGTCTTCATCGTGAACGTCGCAGCCCCCACGATCGGTTCCGACCTGAACGCCTCCGGCGCCGACCTCCAACTCGTCGTCGCCGGTTACGTCATCACGTACTCCGTGCTGCTGATCACCGGCGCGCGGCTCGGCGACCGGTACGGGCACGGCCGCGTCCACCTCGTCGGGCTCGCCCTCTTCACGGCCGCCTCGCTCGCCTGCGGGCTGGCGCAGGGCAGCACCGAGCTGATCGTGTTCCGGCTGGTGCAGGGCGCCGGGTCGGCGGTGATGATTCCGCAGGTGCTCAGCCTGATCCAGCGCACCTTCACCGGCGAGGCCCGGGTGCGGGCGCTGGGCGTCTACGCGGCGGTCCTCGCCGTCGGCGCGGCCGCCGGGCAGGTGCTGGGCGGGATTCTGGTCAGCGCCGACCTGCTGGGCACCGGCTGGCGTCCGGTGTTCCTCGTGAACGTGCCGGTGGGCCTCGTCCTGTTGGCCGTCGGCAGGCGCGTCCTGCCGCGTGGCGGGGGAGCGGATCGAGAAACGGCGGGTGCAGGGGCGCGAAAAGGGGCGCGCGGTCTGGACTGGCCCGGTCTTGTGCTCCTGGGCGCTGCCGTGTCGCTGATCACGGTGCCGCTCGTGCTCGGGCAGGAGGAGGACTGGCCGGTGTGGTCCTGGGCGTCGCTGGCCGTCGGCGCGTTCGTGTTCGTCGCGTTCTGCCGTTACGAGGCTCGGCTCGCCCGGCGTGGCGGCGCCCCGCTGATCGCGCCCCGTGTGCTGCGTCACCCCGGGATGGGGCTGGCCGTCCTGCGGGTCATGGCCGTCATGGCGGTCAACGGCGGCTTTATGTTCGTGATGACCCTGCACGTCCAGGGCGGCCTGGCGTACAGCGCACTGCGCACCGGCCTCACCTTCGCGCCCACCGCGGTCGTCTTCGGGGTGGTCGGAATGACTTGGCGCAGGTGGCCGGCCTCCTGGCAACGAGCCCTGATCCCCGCCGGGTTCACGCTCACCGCGCTGTCCGTGGCCGGCGTGGGGCTGGCGTTCAAGGGCGGCGACCACGGGGGCGCGTGGCTGTATGCGGCGTACGCCGGCGTGGGCGGCGGGCTCGCCCTCGCCTTCAGTCCGTCGCTCACCGGGGCGTTGGCGGCGGTGCGGCCCGAGGACGCGGCGGACGCCAGCGGGCTGCTCGCCACCGTCACCCAGCTCGGGCAGCTGATCGGCGTTGCGGTCTTCGGCACACTCTTCTTCAACCGGCTTGAGTCACTTGGGGCGCCGGAGGCGTATACCTCTTCGGAAGCGCTTCTCACATGCATGTTCGCGCTCGCTACGACAGCCGTCCTCGGTGCCGTGTCCGGACTGGTACTGAGGCGTCGCTGACCGTATTGGCCCGGCCGTGGCAGAATCAAACGGCCGGAAGGGGGCGCGGCCCGACGGGAGGGAGTAGCGATGCCTGCGAGCATCTTCGGAGAGGTCGGTCACCTCTCCGAAGCGGTGGTGACACGGGACAAGGCCACCCGGCTCAGCTGCCCCTCCTGCGGTTCCGCCCATGTGGCCCAGGTTCTCGGTGACAACGGCGGGATTTCCTACGTGTGCACGGCCTGCGGCCACAGCTGGAGCTGATCGATGGGTGCACACAGGCGAAAGTGTGATTGGTGCGGGAGCGGGACTCCGATCGTCCGTGACATGGAGCCGGTCAACCCCGACTACCAGTACTGGTGCGAGGAATGCGCGCGGGCGCTGATCATAAAAGGCGACCCGATCGAGACGTACCGCGAGCTGGAGGGCGAGCCGATCTATGGCCGGCTTCTCGAGGAGCACTGCACGCTCAAGCGGTTCTATTCCTTCGTCACCGCTTGACCCCGCACACCGCCTCACCTCTTATTTCGGGTGAAAGCGGACAGGGTGGAAACGATTTGGTGGTCCGCCGCCGGACCGGTAAAGTTGGCGTCGCCGCCGGGGAAACCTGGCGACACGGTCAAGATGTGGTTCCACCGCATGACCGCGAGGGGCTATAGCTCAGTTGGTAGAGCGCCTGCATGGCATGCAGGAGGTCAGGAGTTCAATTCTCCTTAGCTCCACAGCAGATCCCGCTGGATCGGATTCGATCCGGCGGGATCTTTTTGCGTTCCGGACATTCCGTCAGGTCCGGCCGGAGAAACGCGAGGGGGCCGCCTGTAGTCAGGCGGCCCCTGTCGTCGTTACGCGTTAGCGGCCCAGGGCGCGGCGACCGCGGCCCTGGGAGAGGACCGGGAGGTTGCGGGAGGGCGCCTGCGCGCGCGTGTCCTCCTCGATGCGCAGGGCCAGTGCCGGGCAGCGGCGCACCGCGCGTAGAGCTTTGGCTTCCGCGTACTGCGGCACCTTCGCCTGCGCCACCGTCGGGAAGCCGTCGGCGCCGAGCTGGAAGACCTCCGGGAGGATGTCGGCGCACAGGCCGTGCCCGCGGCACAGCGTCCAGTCGACGAAGATCTTCTGACGGCTGGTGCCGCTCTCCTCCGGCGCGCTGCCGCTCGTGATGCCCGCCGGGGCCATGCCCGCCTCGAAGAGCGGCAGAACGCCCTCCACGGGCCGTCCGCAGCCATTGCCGAGGACGTGCGCGGCCAGGTCGTCGGTGAACGCCTTGATGGTCGACTCCAGGAACATCGCGGAGCCGTCCGGGTGCGAGCACGCACCGCGCCGCTTGACGTTCTTGGCGACCTGCTTGAGCGCCTCCAGGGCGGCCGGGCCGCCGCCGTTGAGGATGTCCTCCATGCCGCGCGCGGCGGCCGGCAGGCCGAGGTAGCAGGGACCGCACTGACCGGCGCTCTCGTCGGCCAGCCACTGCGCCACACGCAGCGACTCGCCCAGCGGGCAGGTCTCCTGGCTGATCGGCAGGATGGCGCCGGCGCCGAGCGCCCCGCCCACCGCGTCGAGGGAATTGCGGGAGACGATCGCCTCGTTGACCGTCGCCGCGTCGATCCACTTGCCGTGGTAACCGCCGGTCAGCACGCCCTGGGGCACCGGCGGGGCGCCGGCCAGCTGCAGGACGTAACGCAGCGGCACGCCCGTGGGGACCTCGATGACCATCGGGCGGGCGACCGCGCCGGAGACCGTCAGCATGACGGTGCCCGGCTCGTCGTACAGGCCGGTGTTGCCGTAGCGCTCCGGGCCGATGCGGGCGGCGATGGCCAGCTGGGCGAACGTCTCGGCGTTGGACAGCAGGGTGGGCGCGCCGCCGACGCCGTTCTGCGAGGCGCTGACCTTGCGGCCGGGCGGGATCGGCGGGCCGCCGTCGATCGAGCGGATCAGCGACGCGGCGGCGCCGGTGACCATGCGGATCGGGTTGCGCTGGACGAACGCCTTCAGCGCCGATCTACGGCCGTTGCTGAGGCCGCGTTCGGCGAGCGCCGCCTCCATGGAGCGCTGGGTGGATTCGCGGGTGACCCCCACCACGAGCGTGCGGGCGCCCAACGCCTCCGCGACCAGCAGTGCGCCGTCCAGGATGAGGTGCGGGGCACGGTTGATGAGCACCGTGTCCTTGCGGCAGGCCGGTTCGTCCTCACTGCCGTTGACGACGACGACCGGCCGTACGCCGCGCTTGATCGCCGCCTCGGCGACCGAGCGCAGCTTCTTGTGGAAGGGGAATCCCGCGCCGCCGCGGCCCTTCAGGTTGATGTTCTCGGAGAGCTTCGCGAGCGCCTCTCCGCCCAGGGGTTCGAGCGGCCCATGCACCTTCAGGTGCATGGGCAGGTCGAGTCTCTCGACAAGGTCGAAGCCCGACGTGAGCTGCGGAAGACCGACCACGCGGACTTCTGGGACGTCGGGCAGGGCCTCGTTCACCTATAGCCTCCGGAAGGCGTGTTCCAAGGTTCGCCCGAACCCGGTGCGTCGAACGACGCCCCGGGCGATGGTTCATTGGCGGGACCGCTGTTGTACGTGTCGTTCTGGTTGTACGTGCCGTAGGGGGGATTCGTCTCACCGGTGTCGTACATGTCACGTCCGGGAGGCCCGGGGTTGCCCGAATTGCCATAGACCGGGATGTTGAATCCCGTGTCCTGAAGCGGGTCGTAGGCCGACGGGGGCGCCTCGCCGACCGGCGGCGGGGACGGGATCGGCCAGCTGCCCGAGGTGCTGCCGCCGTTGTCGACGCGCGGGATCGCCTCGGTGGCCTGCACGTCGAACGGCATGTTCATGCGCGCCGTCTGGTCGGCCGGGAAGGGCTGCTGCTGACCGCGCGGAGGCGTGTTGACCGCGCGGTAGGCGGCCGCGAAGCCGTTGGCGGGCTCCGGGGTGGCGGGCCTGTCGTACATCGGCGACGCCGGCGGGTTCATCCGGGTGGAGCCCATCGTGTCGGTCAGCGGCGAGCGACCCGAGCGGCCCTCGTAGCCGGGCAGTGCGGACGACCCGGTCTCCGTCACGCGCGCGCGTGACGCGTCGAGGCCGTCCATGGAGCGCTCCTGGGAGCCCCCCAGCAGTTCGGTGAGCCGGTCGGCGACCTTGCGCTTGAACGGGCGCGGGGCGGCGCGCAGGGCGAGGGCGGCCATGACCCCGGCCAGGCACAGCTCGTACGACACCATGAAGAAGGGCTTCGCCGCGCGTCCGGCGTACAGGCCGTGGATCAGGGCCGCGCACAGGGCCGGGTAGGCCAGCATGTGCATCGCGCGCCAGCGAGCGGCGACCTCGGCCGGTGCGGCGAACTGGTTGCGCAGCGCGCCGGTGACGCCCACGAAGATCATGAGCAGGGCCGCCAGGGAGCCGAGGCCGATGAGTCCTGCGCTGCCCTTGATGCCGAGGCTGAAGGGGATCAGCGCGGCGATCAGGACGGTGTGCTCCAGTGCCAGCTTGATGGTGATGTGCACCAGCAGGAACGCGATCGAGCCGACGGCGGTCACGCGATGGATGCCTTGGGCGATGATCCGCTGGCGGGTGTTGAGGATCAACCGGTCCTGGGCGACGAGGCCCCAGATGACCGAACAGGTAAGGCAGACCAGCGACAGGACACCCGCACCGAAGTTGAGGAATGCCTGCAGCTGGTCGCCGCCCACCAGGACGATCACGGGTATGAGGACCAGGACGGCAGCCGTCGCCAACCCGTAGGCCGACCGGCCGGGCTTGGGGAGCGAGCTGTTACTAGGACGAGGGTTCATGGGGGCAACTCCGCGCAGTTTCGGGAAAGCGGTCCCGCTGCCGAACTCTAAGTGGCTCCATACCGATGGGTACGAGGTTTGAGTTATTGCGTTGTTATGAAACGACGATGTGGCTGTTGTGATGTCCCTTAGTAGCTGTTACGCGAAGTAACCTTTGACCTTGGTTCAGTCCCGACCCGCCGTTTCCGGTAGCAGCAACGTTGTCGCGACCATGCATACGTAAGCGCGTCGCGGCGTGCTCAAGGCCTGCGGTACCCTAGCGCCATGCGTGCTGTACGCCTTCTGCTTAGCGAGCCGCGCTGATCAGTCCCGACCGCCGGTGAACGGACGGTTCGGAATCGGCGCGGCGTCCCCTCCTGTGCGAGGGGATTTTTCGTTTCCTGGACGACACGCCGCTGGCAGAGACGATCGATGGAGCTTTGAGGACCATGAGCGAGACGAACCCCGCTGCCGCCGCTGTCCCGGCGGAGGCCGCGCCGCACCGCTACACGGCTGCCATGGCCGCCGAGATCGAAGCACGCTGGCAGGACTTCTGGGACGCCGAGGGCACGTACGCCGCGCCGAACCCGAAGGGTGACCTGGCCGGTGACGCCGAGCTGGTCGCGCGGCCCAAGAAGTTCATCATGGACATGTTCCCGTACCCCTCCGGTGCGGGCCTGCACGTCGGCCACCCCCTGGGCTACATCGCGACCGACGTCTTCGCGCGCTTCCAGCGCATGACCGGCCACAACGTCCTGCACACCCTGGGCTTCGACGCCTTCGGCCTGCCCGCCGAGCAGCACGCCGTGCAGACCGGCGAGCACCCCCGGGTCACCACCGAGGCCGCCATCAACAACATGAAGTCCCAGCTGCGCCGGCTGGGCCTGGGCCACGACAAGCGCCGGTCGTTCGCCACGATCGACCCGGACTACTACAAGTGGACCCAGTGGATCTT
Organism: Streptomyces sp. NPDC051677; assembly: GCF_044453465.1. NCBI lineage: Bacteria > Bacillati > Actinomycetota > Actinomycetes > Kitasatosporales > Streptomycetaceae > Streptomyces > Streptomyces sp. NPDC051677. The sequence goes on along the minus strand of NZ_JBITCT010000002.1, from coordinate 188,877 downwards.
CCTGCAGATCTTCAACTCCTGGTACGACGACGAGGCGAACCAGGCCCGCCCGATCGCCGAGCTGGTCGCCCGGTTCGAGTCCGGTGAGCGTGCCGTACCGGGGCACGCGCGCGCGTGGAGCGAGCTGACCGCCACCGAGCGCGCCGACGTCCTGGGCGAGTTCCGCCTGGCCTACGCCTCCGACGCGCCGGTCAACTGGTGCCCCGGCCTGGGCACCGTGCTGGCCAACGAGGAGGTCACCGCCGACGGCCGCTCCGAGCGCGGCAACTTCCCCGTCTTCAAGGCCAAGCTGCGCCAGTGGAACATGCGCATCACCGCGTACGCGGACCGCCTGCTGGACGACCTGGACGCCCTGGACTGGCCCGAGGCCATCAAGCTGCAGCAGCGCAACTGGATCGGCCGCTCAGAGGGCGCCCGCGTCGACTTCCCGGTGGACGGCGAGCAGATCACCGTCTTCACCACACGCCCCGACACCCTGTTCGGCGCGACCTACATGGTGCTGGCGCCCGAGCATCCGCTGGTCGACAAGTTCACCCCGGACACCTGGCCCGAGGGCACGCACGACGTCTGGACCGGCGGCCACGCGACCCCGGCCGAGGCCGTCGCCGCGTACCGCGCGCAGGCCGCCTCGAAGTCCGACGTCGAGCGCCAGGCCGAGGCCAAGGACAAGACCGGCGTCTTCACCGGCGTGAACGCGACCAACCCGGTCAACGGCGAGCAGGTCCCCGTCTTCATCGCCGACTACGTCCTGATGGGCTACGGCACCGGCGCGATCATGGCCGTCCCGGCGGGTGACCAGCGCGACTTCGAGTTCGCGCGCGCCTTCGAACTGCCGATCCACTGCATCGTCGAGCCGACCGACGACCGCGGCACCGACACCTCGACCTGGGAGAACGCCTTCGGGTCGTACGAGGCGAAGATCATCAACTCCTCCAACGAGGAGATCTCCCTGGACGGCCTGGGCGTCGTCGACGCCAAGGCGCGCATCACGCAGTGGCTGGAGCGCAAGGGCATCGGCGAGGGCACCGTCAACTTCCGCCTGCGCGACTGGCTGTTCAGCCGGCAGCGCTACTGGGGCGAGCCCTTCCCGATCGTCTACGACGAGGACGGCGTCGCGCACTCGCTGCCCGAGTCGATGCTGCCCCTGGAGCTGCCGGAGGTCGAGGACTACTCGCCGCGCACCTTCGACCCGGACGACGCGAACACGTCCCCCGAGACGCCGCTGTCCCGCAACGAGGACTGGGTCAACGTGACGCTGGACCTGGGCGACGGCCGCGGTCCGCAGAAGTACCGTCGCGAGACCAACACCATGCCCAACTGGGCCGGTTCCTGCTGGTACGAACTGCGCTACCTGGACCCGCACAACAGCGAGAAGCTGGTCGACCCGGAGATCGAGCAGTACTGGATGGGCCCGCGCGCGGGCCAGCCGCACGGTGGCGTCGACCTGTACGTCGGCGGCGCCGAGCACGCCGTGCTGCACCTGCTGTACGCGCGCTTCTGGTCGAAGGTGCTGTTCGACCTGGGGCACGTCTCCTCCGCGGAGCCGTTCCACAAGCTGTTCAACCAAGGCATGATCCAGGCCTACGTCTACCGTGACAGCCGCGGCTTCCCGGTGCCTGCCGCCGAGGTGGAGGAACGCGACGGCGCGTACTTCTACCAGGGCGAGAAGGTCTCCCGGCTGCTGGGCAAGATGGGCAAGTCCCTGAAGAACGCCGTGACTCCGGAGGCGATCTGCGCCGAGTACGGCGCCGACACCCTGCGCCTGTACGAGATGGCGATGGGCCCGCTGGACGTCTCGCGCCCGTGGGACACGCGCGCGGTGGTCGGCCAGTACCGGCTGCTGCAGCGGCTGTGGCGCAACGTCGTCGACGAGAACACCGGCGAGCTGACCGTTGTCGACGCCGAGCCCGGCGAGGACACCCTGCGGGCCCTGCACAAGGCGATCGACGGGGTCCGCCAGGACCTGGAGGGCCTGCGCTTCAACACTGCCATCGCGAAGATCACCGAGCTGAACAACCACCTGACCAAGGCGGGCGGCGCGCTGCCGCGCTCCGTGGCTGAGGCCCTGGTGCTGCTGGTCGCCCCGCTGGCCCCGCACATCGCCGAGGAGCTGTGGCGCCGGCTGGGCCACACCGACTCGGTGGTCCACCAGGATCTGCCGGTCGCCGACCCGGCGTACGTCGTGGACGAGAGCGTGACCTGCGTCGTGCAGATCAAGGGCAAGGTCAAGGCGCGCCTGGAGGTGTCCCCGGCCATCTCCGACGAGGAGCTGGAGAAGGCGGCGCTGGCCGACGAGGCCGTGGTGGCCGCGCTGGGCGGGGCCGGTATCCGCAAGGTGATCGTGCGGGCGCCGAAGCTGGTGAACATCGTTACGGCGTGAGCAGCACCGGGACGGTCACGGAGGCGTGACCTTGGCGGGGACGAGACCATCACGGGCCGTGAGCACGTCTCCGGGTAGTCCCCTACGGGCAGGTTCGGGGTTCTTCTGGAACTCCGGGCCTGCCCGCGTCGTTTACGGTTTTAAGTGCGGCGCGCGAATCGTGGCGCCGGATGTGTCGTGTCAGGCCGGAGGAGGAGCTGGTGGAAGCAGTGATCACAATCGTCGCCCTGCTCTTCGTGCTCTTCCTCGTGCTCGGCGCCTACGCCACGGTGAAGGTGATCGGCGCCGCCAAGCGAGGCGTCGACCGCACCATCACCCAGGCCCGCCGCACGGTCGAGGACCACACCCTGCGGGCCAAGTCCTTCGCCCAGCTCGGACCGGCCGGTGAGATCGCCCAGATGCGGCTCAAGCTGCGCACGTCGATGCGGGCCACGCAGGACGCGCTGCACGCGGGCGTCGCCGAGGATGAGTCCCTCAAGGAGTCCCTCGGCCTGTTCCAGAGGCTCAGCGCGCATGGGCACGAACTGGATGACGAACTCAAGCGCCTGGAGTCCGAGCCGGACCGGGCGAAGCTCACCGAGCGGCTGCCCTCGCTGAGGGAGCGCACCGAGCGCATCACGGCATCGGCGGACTCGCTGCGCTGGGCGGCCCGGGACAGGGCCCGCCGCTTCGCGGACGACGACCTCGACACCCTCAGCGCCCAGATAGACGTCGAGGCCGGTGCCCTGCGGCACTGGACCACAGCGGACTCCACCCAGACATCACCGCCTTCGCCGCCCTCGTGGCCCGAGGCACCGGCCACCGACAGTGGGACCGCAGGACAGACCTGGCCGGAGACTCCCGGCGCACGCACCCCGGAAGAGCCGACCCGGCCCGCCATCACTGCGCCGGGACCGCGGCCCACCTACCCGTGGCAGAAGAAGCCGCGCCCCGAGAGCACCACCTGACGCGGCGCGACGCGGCGCGGTGCCGCGGCCGCCGCCGGGGAGGCCCCGGTGGAGGGTGTGATCCGGTCCCGGGTCAGGTGCTGCCACGCCGCGGCACTTGATTCGGTCAAGGGCTCAGCGGCTGCGAGGGGCCGGGCTGCCGCACGGGGGCTACGCCAGGTAACCTCCAGGTCATGTCCCGCCATGTCGCGATCGTCACGGATTCAACGGCCTACCTGCCGCAGCGGACGACGGAGCGTCACGGCATCACCACGGTGCCCCTGACCGTCGTCCTCGGCGACCAGGCTCTTGAAGAGGGCAACGAGATCTCGACCCGCTCCCTCGCCCAAGCGCTGCAGAAGCGACGCCCCGTCACCACCTCGCGCCCCAGCCCCCAGCTCTTCGCCGAGACGTACCGCAGAGTCGCCGAGTCCGGCGCCACCGGCATCGTCTCCCTCCACCTCTCCGCCGAGTTGTCCGGCACGTACGACGCGGCGGTCGTCGCGGCGCGTGAGGCGCCGGTGCCGGTGCGCGTGGTGGACACCGGCATGGTCGCGATGGCGCTGGGCTTCTGCGCGCTCACGGCGGCCGAGACCGCCGAGACGGGCGGCACGGTCGACGAGGCGGTCACCGCAGCGGAGAAGCGGGCCGCCGGCACCTCCGCCTATTTCTACGTCGACACTCTGGACTACCTGCGCCGCGGCGGCCGGATCGGCGCTGCCCAGGCTCTGTTGGGCTCGGCGCTCGCGGTGAAACCGCTGCTCCAACTGGACGGGGGGCGCATCGACCTTCTGGAGAAGGTGCGGACGGCGTCGAAGGCCATCGCCCGCCTGGAGGAGCTCGTGGCCGACCGGGCGGGCAGCGCGAGGGTCGACATCGCCGTGCACCATCTCGCCGCTCCCGACCGGGCGGCCGCCCTTGCGGACCGTCTGCGGTCACGCGTGCCGGGGCTCGCCGACCTGCACGTGAGCGAGGTCGGTGCGGTCATCGGGGCGCATACCGGGCCGGGGCTGCTGGGCGTGGTGGTCTCGCCGCGCTGAGGCCGAGGGTTCCCGGCTTCCCTCACTCGTCCGGGTGGTGGAGTTATCCACAACTGGGCAGTAATCCCCGGAAATTGAGCAAGATCATCGCGGTTCGGCGAAGTGTCCCATCCTCGTCGCATGGCACTTCGATCACGCTCACGCAGCACGAACGCGACCAGTGGCCCCGGCCGGGTCCCCGGCTCCGACGGCCGCTCCCATCGTCTCCGTCCATCTGGCGGCGGCCGGACCGGCCACCGCCATGCCTCGGCGGAGCAGAACCGCCGCCGGGCTCAGGTGCTGTTCGCCGAACGAGCGCGGGAGCGGGGGGAGTCGGGGATGGGGCCGCCGGACGGACGGCTGAGGGCACCCGAGGCGCCCGGTGTGGGGGAGGGCGGTGTGAGTGGGGGTGAGGACGAGCGGTTTGTCATCGCTGCCGACGACGACCATCACGCCTACGACCGCGACGTCGAGAGCGCCCGTGGCCGCGACCGTGACCGTGACGTCGACCGCGACCGTGACGTCGACCGCGACTGTGACGTCGACCGCCGCGGTCCCGGATTCGAGCCCGGTCTCGCTCTCGCTCCCGCTCCCGGTCTCGCTCCCGCTCCCGGTCTCGGTGCCGGTTTCGACGAGGTTCGTGAGGGGGTGCCTCCTCGTGCTGCTCGGGTTTGGCAGGAGCGGGCTGGGCTGGCTCTGCGGGAGCGGATGCCGGTGTGGTTGCAGGCGCGTTGCGGCCTGGAACGAAGGAGTGTGCTCGCGCTCACGGTGCTGCTGGTCGCCGCCGCCGTATTCGCCGTGCAGCACTTCTGGGTCGGCCGGGCTCAGCCGGTGCGGGCCCCGGAGGTGGTGCGAGCCGCTGCTCGTTACGAGGCAGGTGAGCAGAGCCCGGCTGCGGGGTCGGCCGCTTCCGTCGGCCCGCCGGGTATGGCGAGCACGGCCGGGGCCGAGATCGTGGTGGACGTCAGCGGCAAGGTGAGGAAGCCCGGGATCCATCGCCTTCCGGCCGGTTCACGAGTGGTCGACGCGTTGGGCGCGGCCGGTGGAGTGCGACCGGGGACCAACACCGACGGTCTCAACCGCGCCCGTTTCCTCGTGGACGGGGAGCAGGTCGTCGTCGGAGGGCCCGCGCCGGCCGGGGCTGCCGGTGCGGGAGCGGGGGCAGGTACGGGAACAACGGGCGCCGCAGGTGCCGGGACGGGAGCCGGGCCCTCGGTTCCCGTCTCCCTCAACTCGGCGACCGTGGATCAACTCGACAGCTTGCCCGGCGTGGGACCCGTGTTGGCACAGCACATCATCGACTACCGCGCCCAGCACGGCGGTTTCCGCTCAACGGACGAACTGCGCGAGGTCAACGGCATCGGCGAGCGGCGCTTCGCCGACCTGCGGAATCTCGTGCGGCCATGAGGGGCGAAGACGCTGCGCGCACGGCGCCCGGGACGGGCGACAGGGAGGACGCCGAGGCCGCCGGTGTCCGAGCCGGACCTGACTTCCGCACCCGCCAAGCCGTGCATGCAGCTTCCGGGAAACGACTGGGCGATGCCAACCCGCGCCAGGAAGGGCCGGTGGATCTACGGCTCGTGCCACCCGCGCTCGCGGCCTGGGCGACGGCGGCGCTGACGTTGGACGCGCCACCCGGGCTGGTGGGCGGTGTCGTGACCGTCTGCCTCATGACCGCCGGAGTCCTTCTCGTCGTGGGGCGGCGTGGAGCTGCGCGCACCGAACGGTGGGCCACCCGAGGTGAAGCGGGCCGTGGCACGGGCCATGGCGTGGGCCATGGCGTGGGCAGCTCTCGGCCTGCCGTCGTTCGGGGCCTTGGCGGCCGGAAGGCCTGGCCGTGTGTCACGGTCGCCGCGACGCTGCTCTGTGTGGCCGCGGCTGCCGCGTCCGCCGGGCTGCACGGGGCCGATCTGCGCCGAGGGCCGGTGCCGGTGTTGGCGCGGGAGTACGCGACCGTCACCGCCGAAGTGGAGATCACCTCCGACCCACGGCTCACCCGCCCCAGAGTCAGAGGGGACCACGTGACACCGGACTCCGTCCTGATCAACGGGGAGGTGCGCAGCGTCGAAGGCGTGCGCAGCGTCGAAGGGGTGCGCAGCGTCGAAGGCGTGCGCAGCGTCGAAGGCGTGCGCAGCGTCGAAGGAGGCACCCGGGCGACGGTGGCGACGCGGGCTCCGGTGCTGGTACTCGTGGACGTCGGATCGGGCCGGCACGCGAGCGGGCGGCCTGCGGCGCTCGATGGGCGGGAGCCGTCGCGCGGTGGGCGTGCAGAGGCCGGTGGCTGGGGGCTGGCTGACGGTGGGCGTGCGGAGGCCGGCGGCCCGGCCGTGGCCGGGGGCGTGCAAGGTTCCGGAGCGAAGCCTGGGGCGGGGCCGTGGCTTGGGCTGTTGCCGTCCACTCGGGTACGGGTGACCGGGCGGTTGGCGCCCGCGTTGGCCGGCGGGGACCGGATCGCGGCCGTGCTGCGGGTACGGGACCGTGCGGAACCGTCGGTCGTGCGGGAACCGTCGGCCGCCCAGCGGCTGGCGGGGCGGTTGCGGGCGGGACTGCGGGCGGCCACCGACGGACTGCCCGAGGACGTCAGGGCGCTGCTGCCAGGGCTGGTCGTCGGGGACACCTCGCGGATCACGCCCGAACTGGACGAGGCCTTCAAGGAGACGGATCTGGCCCACACCCTGGCCGTTTCCGGGAGCAACCTCACGATCATCCTCGCGCTGCTCCTAGGCCCGCCCGGGCTGGCCCAGCAGGTCGAGCGCCGCGGCCTGGCGCCTCGCCTCGGCGTCCCCCTGCGAGCGACTGCGCTGCTCGGCGGAGCGCTCACGCTCGGTTTCGTGGTCGTGTGCCGTCCCGACCCGAGTGTGCTTCGCGCCGCGGCCTGCGGAGCGATCGTGCTGCTCGCCCTGGCGACCGGCCGCCGCAGGTCCCTCATCCCGGCGCTGGCGACGGCGGTGCTGCTGCTCGTGCTGTACGACCCTTGGCTGGGCCGGAGTTACGGGTTCCTGCTGTCCGTCCTGGCCACCGGGGCCTTGCTGACGCTGGCGCCGCGTTGGAGTGCCGTGCTGCGACGGCACCGGGTGCCCCCGCGGCTGGCGGAGGCCTTGGCGGCCGCGGGAGCCGCGCAGGCCCTGTGTGCGCCGGTGGTCGCTGTGTTGTCGGCGCGGGTGAGTCTGGTGGCGGTGCCCTGCAATCTCCTTGTGGAGTTCGCGGTCGCTCCGGCGACGGTGCTGGGCTTCGCGGTGCTGGCGACGGCGCCCGTGGCGATGCCGGTGGCCAAGGCGCTGGCGTGGTGCGCGAGTTGGCCTGCCGGGTGGATCGCGGGCGTGGCGCGGACCGGAGCGGCGCTGCCCGGCGGGGGAGTGGACTGGCCTGGGAGCTGGGGCGGCGCCCTGCTGCTCGCCCTTGTCACGGCCGGGGTCGTGCTGCTCGGGCGGCGACTGTTGCGGCACCCGTGGCTGTGCGGGGTCTGCGGGGTGTTGCTTCTGCTCGTGGTGGTGCAACCGCCGCCGCTGACTCGGGTGCTGACGGGGTGGCCGCCGCCGGGATGGCGGCTGGCGATGTGCGACGTGGGGCAGGGTGACGCGACCGTCCTCGCGGCGGGCGAGGGGACCGGCGTGGTGGTGGACGCCGGGCCGGATCCGACGCTGGTCGACCGTTGCCTGCACTCGCTCGGTATCACCCGGGTGCCGCTCGTCGTCCTCACTCACTTCCACGCCGACCACGTGGCCGGACTGCCGGGGGTGCTGCGGGGCCGGGCGGTGGGGGCGATCGAGACGACGGGGTTCGAGGAGCCCGTGGATCAGGTGGAATTCGTACGGAAGGAGGCGGCGGCGCGGGATGTTCCCGTGACGCGGGCCGTGGCCGGGGAGCGGCGGCGGCTCGGTGCTCTCGACTGGGAGGTGCTGTGGCCGCCACCGCGTCCGGCACCGGAACCGGACGGGCCGAACGACGCGAGCGTGACGCTGCTCGTGCGGTCGGCCGGGCTGCGGATGCTGCTGCTCGGCGACCTCGAACCCCCGGCCCAGCAGGCGCTGTTGCGTTCGCCGGCGGCCGCGTTGCTGCACCGGGTGGACGTGCTCAAGGTGGCTCACCACGGCTCGGCGTACCAGGACCCGGACCTCATACGCGTGGCGTCCCCACGGCTGGCGCTGATCTCGTGCGGTGCGGACAATCCGTACGGGCACCCGGCGCCCAGTACGGTCGCGGCGCTGCGCGCGGGAGGGGCGGCCGTGATGCGGACGGACCAGGACGGGGCACTGGCGGTCGTCGCGGGCACGGGCGGGGAGGTGCGAGTGGCGCGAGACTGAGGGCATGAATCCCGCCCAGACCGAGGGCGAGCTGCCCCGGACCCCCGCCGCACAGCACGACGCCTCTCCACACGACGCCTCTCCGCACGACGCCTCTCCACACGACGCCTCTCCGCACGGAGGCCTTCCGCACGGAGGCCTTCCGCACGGAGGCCTTGTGCAGGGAAGCTCTCCGCAGGGAGGCGCTCCGCAGGGAAGCTCTCCGCAGGGAAGCTCTCCGCAGGGAGCGTCTCAGTTCGACGCCTCTCCGCCCCATGCAGCTCCGGCCCACCCGGCTCCCTCCCGCTCGGCTCTCTCCCGTCCGGCTCCCTTCCGCCCGGCTCCAGCCCATCCCGCTCCACTCGACGCCCGTCTGATCGACGCCTACCTGCGCCGCCTCGGTGTCGAGCCCCCGGAGTGGAGCGGCGCCACCGCCACCCGCACGACCTCCACTGCTAGCCCGGTCGGCGCCCTCGCGCCCACGGTCGGCCTCCTGCGGGAGCTGCACCTGCGGCATCTGCGGGTCGTGCCCTTCGAGAATCTGTCGGTTCATCTCGGGGAGGAGATCGTGCTGGAGGAGAGGCGGCTGGTCGAGAAGGTCGTCGGGGCGCGGAGGGGAGGGTTCTGTTACGAGCTGAACGGGGCGTTCGGGGCGCTGCTCGCGGGGCTGGGCTTCGAGGTCACGCTGCTGGCGGCGCGGGTGTACGGAGAGGAGGGGCGGCTCGGGATTCCGTACGACCATCTCGCGTTGCTGGTGGGGACCGTGGACGCGGGGCAGTGGCTGGCCGATGTCGGGTTCGGGGCGCACAGCCACTACCCGCTCCGGTGGGAGCGCGGGGTTGGACAGGAGGATCCCGGTGGGGTGTTCCGGATCGTCGAGGCCGGTCCGGACGGGGCGGAAGTGAAGGGAGCGGCTGCCGGGGGGACGGAGGTGGGGGACCTGGACGTCCTGCGGGACGGTGCTCGTGTGTACCGGTTGGAGGTGCGGCCCCGGGTGCTGGGTGACTTCGTGGCGGGAGCCTGGTGGCACAGCACCTCTCCGGAGTCGCACTTCACGCGGTCGCTGATCTGTTCGCGGGTCACGGAGGACGGAGGGAGGGTCACGCTGAGCGGACGCCGGTTGAAGGTGACGTCCGGCGGCAAGAGCGTAAGGAAGGAGAGCGTAAGGGAGGAGAGCGAACTGGCGGGCGACGACGAGGTGTTGGGGGTGTATCGGGAGACGTTCGGGATCGAGTTGGAGCGGGTGCCGACGGTCCGGGCGACGGATCGGCTGACGGATCGGGGTCGGCGATCGGACGGGTAGATTCCGGTCACACGGGGCTACTTGTGCGTAGTACCAGCACATCTGCTGGTTTCCCGTGATGTGGGCGTGTCTTGCCTCGAAAGCCGCATCAGTGATCGAATACCTCTTCGACAACAAGTGATGTCAAGTCGCGCAGAGGTGTCGTGGATGTTGGGCCGTTGGCTGGGAAACCGTACGAACCGGGTGCAGCGGACGAGTCCCCTCGCTGCGGTCCATACCCCGGCGAACGCCGGAGTGCTGAGCTGCCGGGTGCTCGACCCGGTCAACGAGCCGGTGCCGCACGCGGAGTTCGCCGTGAGCGACGCGATGGGGCGCAAGGTCGTCAGCGGCGGCATGGATCCGTTCGGGGCGTTCATGACGACGGTGCCGGCGGGGGAGTACCGGCTCGCGGTGTCCGCCGAGGGATACACGCCCTACCGGGCGACCGCGACGGTCGGGGAGAACGCTCTGGCCTCGCTCGGTGATGTGACGCTGCAGGTCGCGCGGCCGCCGGAGTTGCCGGCGCCGGGGGACTGGGAGATCGAGCCGACTCATTCCTCGATCGGGTTCACGGCGCGGCACATCGGGCTCGCCCGGATCCACGGGCGGTTCAACGCGTTCGCGGGGGCGGTGCGGATCGCCGAGCGGGTGGAGCAGTCGGCGATGCACGTGGTGATCGACGCGGCGTCCATCGACACGAACGTCAGGATGCGGGACGACCATCTGCGGTCCGCGGACTTCCTGGACGTCGAGCGGTTCCCGACGCTCGAGTTCTACAGCGAGCGCTTCGTGCACAAGGGCGGCAGCCGGTGGGCCGTCACCGGGGCGCTGTCGCTGCACGGTGTGACGCGGACGGTCACGCTGGACGTGGAGTACCTCGGGCTCGGCAACGGCATGGGCGGCGAGGTGCGGGCGGCCTGCCGGGCGCGGACCGAGCTGCACCGGGACGACTTCACCGTCAGTTGGCAGTCGATGCTGGCGCGGGGCATCGCGGTGGTCGGGCCGAGCATTCGCATCGAACTGGACGTACAGATCGTCCCCAAGGCCTGACCCACAGCCCACATACCCCCCGACCCGATACCCCCCGACCCGATACCCCCCGACCCGATACCCCCGACCCGATACCCCCCGACCCGATGCCCCCCTGTGCGCCGACCTGGCCGTTCCCCCTGCGCGCCAACCCGGCCGTCACCCCCGCATGCCGGCCCGACGGTCGCCCCCTGTCCGCCGACCCGGCCGCCACCTCCCGTGTGCGTGCCGGAAAATGGCTGGGTGAGTGATGTGAGACATGTGCTGGTGTTGCCCGATCGTGATGCCGCGGAGGAGGCGGCTCAGGAGCTCGCCGAGCGCTTCGGTGTGCGCGAGGAGCCGCAGATCGTCCGGGACGCGCTGGCCGGCGAAGACGACGCGGAGGACGCGCAGTGGCTGGTCGTGCTGCGGGACGAGGACGGGCGGCTCGACGCGGGGGAGCTGGACGCGTTCGCGGGCGAGTGGGAGGGCTGGCGCGAGGAGCCGTAGGGGAGACGTCCGCGGGCCGCGTTGTCAGTGGCCCGTGCCATGCTTGTCGCAATGGCCAGGAAGACTGCGAATGACGACCCTCTCGCCTCGGTGACGCTCGCCGTGGGCCAGGAGGACCTCCTGCTCGACCGTGCCGTTCAGGAGGTGGTGGCCGCCGCCCGGGCCGCCGACGCCGACACGGACGTACGTGACCTGACCTCGGACCAGCTGCAGCCCGGCACCCTCGCCGAGCTGACCAGCCCGTCGCTCTTCGCGGAGCGCAAGGTCGTGGTCGTACGCAACGCGCAGGACCTGTCCGCCGACACGATCAAGGACGTCAAGGCGTACCTCGGAGCGCCCGCCGAGGAGATCACGCTCGTGCTGCTGCACGTCGGCGGGGTCAAGGGCAAGGGGCTGCTGGACGCCGCGCGCAAGGCGGGGGCGCGCGAGGTGGCCTGCCCGAAGATGACCAAGCCGGCGGACCGGCTGGCGTTCGTCAGACAGGAGTTCCGGGCGACCGGGAGGTCGGCCACGCCCGAGGCCTGCCAGGCGCTCGTCGACGCCATCGGCAGCGATCTGCGGGAGCTGGCGTCGGCGGTGTCCCAGCTGGTCGCCGATGTCGAGGGGACCATCGACGAGGCGATCGTCGGGCGGTACTACACCGGCCGGGCCGAGGCGTCGAGCTTCACCGTCGCCGACCGGGCGGTGGAGGGGCGTGCGGCGGAGGCGCTGGAGGCGCTGCGCTGGTCGCTGGCCACCGGTGTCGCGCCCGTGCTGATCACCAGCGCGCTCGCCCAGGGCGTACGGGCGATCGGGAAGCTGTCGTCCGCGCGCGGCGGCCGGCCGGCCGGCCTCGCGCGGGAGCTGGGCATGCCGCCGTGGAAGATCGACCGGGTGCGGCAGCAGATGCGGGGGTGGACGCCGGACGGGGTGTCCGTCGCGCTGCGTGCGGTGGCCGAGGCGGACGCGGGTGTGAAGGGCGGGGGCGATGATCCCGAGTACGCCCTGGAGAAGGCCGTCGTGGCGATCGCGCGGGCGGCCCGCTCCGGAGGACGGTAGGCACCGCAGGGAGGAGAATCGTGCGCATCAGCCGTCTGTCGCCGAACACGGAAAGGTGGCGATCACCATGGCTGAACACCCGCACGCCAAGCTCGTTCGCGAGGGCTACGAGGCCTTCCAGCGGGGAGACATGGACACCCTGCGCGGGCTGATGACCGGAGACTGTACGCACCACGTACCCGGCTCGCACCCGCTCTCGGGGGACTACAAGGGGATCGACTCGGTCCTCAACGACTACTACGGCCGGCTCTACTCCGAGACGGGCGGCTCGTTCCGGGTCGAGCTGCTCAACCTGTTCGTCGACGGCCGCGGGCACGTCATGTCCATGCACCGCTTCACCGCGGATCGGGGCTCCAAGCACATAGACGAGAACGGCGGCATCGTCTTCCGGATCGTCGGGGACAAGATCAGTGACCTCGACGAGTGCCTGGAGGACATGGACAAGACCAACGAATTCTGGTCGTGACCGGCATGCCGAACCGGCATGCCGAAGGCCCCGGTCGCCTCCACCCTGGGGAAGGGCGAGGGACCGGGGCCTTCGGGTCACGCTGATCAAGCTGGTGAGCCCGTACCCGCGTGGCGAACGCAGGCCGCGTACAGGCTCGGGGGCGCCGGACGGGAGCGGATGAGAGAGGGCCCGCTCTGGATCCCTCCGGCGATCAGATCAGATAAGGGGTTCAGCCCTTGAGGGTCTCGACCTTGGAAGCAAGCGCCGACTTCTTGTTGGCGGCCTGGTTCTTGTGGATGACGCCCTTCGAGACGGCCTTGTCGAGCTGACGCGCGGCAGCGCGCTGGTACTCGGTGGCCTTCTCGACGTCACCCGCGGCAGCAGCCTCACGGGCCTTGCGGATCGCGGTCTTCAGGGAGGACTTGACGGCCTTGTTGCGCAGCCGAGCCTTCTCGTTGGTCTTGATCCGCTTGATCTGGGACTTGATGTTCGCCACGAAGTAAGCCTCTTCTATTTCAGGTTTCCGATGTGCCCCGCGCTGAGAGGGCATGAGACACAGCTGCCCAGGCTACCAGCGGCCCCGGGAGTGGCCCAAACCGGTCCCCGGTCGCCGCCCGTGGGACCATGGAGCCTACGTATCGATCCGACCCGAGCCGCTGACCCTGCGGATATCTCAAGAATCAGGACCCTGCGTGCCCGCGACCCCTAAGAATGTGCCCGAGCCGAGCCGTACCGACCCGGCTCTGATCCGCAATTTCTGCATCATCGCGCACATCGACCACGGCAAGTCCACGCTCGCCGACCGGATGCTCCAGCTGACCGGCGTGGTCGAGCAGCGGCAGATGCGTGCTCAGTACCTCGACCGGATGGACATCGAGCGCGAGCGCGGCATCACGATCAAGTCCCAGGCGGTGCGTCTGCCCTGGGCTCCGACCCACGAGCCCGGCAACACGCACATCCTCAACATGATCGACACCCCGGGGCACGTCGACTTCACGTACGAGGTCTCGCGGTCGCTCGCGGCCTGCGAGGGGACCGTCCTCCTCGTCGACGCCGCCCAGGGCATCGAGGCCCAGACCCTCGCCAACCTCTACCTGGCGATGGAGAACGACCTCACGATCATCCCTGTGCTGAACAAGATCGACCTGCCGGCCGCGCAGCCCGAGAAGTTCGCCGAGGAGCTCGCGAACCTCGTCGGCTGCGACCCGGACGACGTGCTGCGGGTGTCCGCCAAGACGGGTCTCGGCGTCGACGCGCTGCTCGACAAGGTCGTCAAGGAGATCCCGGCACCGGTCGGTGTCGCCGACGCCCCCGCCCGCGCGATGATCTTCGACTCGGTCTATGACTCCTACCGCGGTGTCGTGACGTACGTCCGTGTCATCGACGGGCAGCTCAACAAGCGCGAGCGCATCAGGATGATGTCGACCGGCGCGACCCACGAGCTGCTGGAGATCGGCACCAACTCGCCCGAGATGCTCTCGGCCGACGGCCTCGGCGTCGGCGAGGTGGGCTATCTGATCACCGGCGTGAAGGACGTCCGCCAGTCGAAGGTCGGTGACACCGTCACCAGCCAGGCGAAGGGCGCGACCGAGGCCCTCGGCGGGTACAAGGACCCGAAGCCGATGGTCTTCTCCGGTCTGTATCCGCTGGACGGCTCCGACTACCCCGAGCTGCGCGAGGCCCTCGACAAGCTGCAGCTCAACGATGCCGCGCTGGTCTACGAGCCGGAGACCTCCGCAGCCCTCGGCTTCGGTTTCCGCGTCGGCTTCCTGGGCCTGCTGCACCTCGACGTGATCCGTGAGCGGCTGGAGCGCGAGTTCGGCCTCGACCTCATCGCCACCGCGCCGAACGTGGTCTACCGCGTCCTCATGGAGGACGCCAGCGAGCACGTCGTCACCAACCCGAGCGAGTTCCCCGAGGGGAAGATCTCTGAGGTGTACGAGCCGGTCGTGCGCGCCACGATCCTCGCGCCCTCGGAGTTCATCGGCTCGATCATGGAGCTGTGCCAGACCCGGCGCGGCACCCTGCTCGGCATGGACTACCTCTCCGAGGACCGCGTGGAGATCCGCTACACGCTGCCCCTCGCGGAGATCGTCTTCGACTTCTTCGACCAGCTGAAGTCCAAGACCCGCGGCTATGCCTCGCTCGACTACGAGCCCACCGGCGAGCAGACGTCCAGCCTGGTCAAGGTCGACATCCTGTTGCACGGCGACAAGGTGGACGCGTTCTCCGCGATCACCCACAAGGACGCCGCGTACGCCTACGGGGTGCGGCTCGTCGCCAAGCTGCGCGAGCTCATCCCGCGGCAGGCCTTCGAGGTGCCCATCCAGGCGGCCATCGGCTCCCGGGTCATCGCCCGCGAGACCATCCGCGCCATCCGCAAGGACGTCCTCGCCAAGTGCTACGGCGGTGACATCTCCCGGAAGCGGAAGCTGCTGGAGAAGCAGAAGGAAGGCAAGAAGCGGATGAAGATGGTGGGTTCCGTGGAGGTTCCGCAGGAGGCCTTCATCGCCGTCCTGAGCAGCGACGACAACGCGAGCTCGGGCAAGGGCAAGAAATAGCCGCCAGGGACGCCGATTTCCGGGGCCCGTCACGCGAAAGTGTGACGGGCCCCGTGTCCTTGTCCAGCGGAAAGTCACCCTCTGTGGCCCCTTACGTCCGGGCCGGTCGGCCTCTACTCTGTCCCTGCCCGATAGTTACTCGCGAGTTAAACAAGCCAGCCGTTTAACCAAGCCAGCCGCATCGCCGCGGGCCCCGGAGGATGTCGTGAGCGACACACAGACCCTGATCGAGAACCGTCCGCCGTCCGTCGCGGGCCTCTTCCTGGAGCGCGTTGCGGCCACGCCCGACGCGGAGGCGTACCGGTACCCGGTGCCGGCCGCGTCCGGCGAGGGCCCCGACGACTGGGAGTCGCTGAGCTGGGCGCAGGCCGCCGAGCGGGTCTACGCGATCGCGGCCGGCCTCATCGAACTGGGCGTACAGCCGGAGCAGCGCATCGCGCTCGCCTCCTCCACCCGGCTGGAGTGGATCCTCGCCGACCTCGGCATCATGTGCGCCGGGGCCGCCACGACCACCGTCTATCCGCAGACCAACGCGGACGAGTCGGCGTTCATCCTCTCGGACTCCGAGAGCAAGGTCCTCATCGCCGAGGACGCCGCCCAGCTCGCCAAGGCCGTCGAGAAGCGCGCCGAGCTGCCCGCCCTCACCCATGTGGTCGTGATCGACCCGGCGGGCGTCGAGACCGCCGAGGACTGGATCCTCACCCTCGACGAGCTGGAGAAGCGCGGCGCGGCCCGGCTGGAGGAGGAGGCCGAGCTGATCAAGGAGCGGGTCGGCGCGATCACCCGGGACCAGCTCGCCACCCTCATCTACACCTCCGGCACCACAGGCCGCCCCAAGGGCGTCCGCCTTCCGCACGACAACTGGTCGTACATGGCGAAGGCGATCGCCGCGACCGGGCTGATCAGCGGCGAGGACGTGCAGTACCTGTGGCTGCCGCTCGCGCACGTCTTCGGCAAGGTCCTCACCTCCGGCCAGATCGAGGTCGGTCACGTCACCGCCGTCGACGGCCGCGTCGACAAGATCATCGAGAACCTGCCGGTCGTCCAGCCGACGTACATGGCCGCCGTCCCGCGCATCTTCGAGAAGGTCTACAACGGGGTCGCCGCCAAGGCCCGTGCGGGCGGCGGGGCCAAGTACAAGATCTTCCAGTGGGCCGCCGAGGTCGCCCGGGAGTACGCCAAGGAGGCGCAGGACAACTTCCGGCGCACCGGCACAGCCTCCGTCCCCTTCGGGCTGGGCGCGAAGCACAAGGTCGCCGACGCGCTCGTCTACGCCAAGATCCGCGAGGCCTTCGGCGGAAAGCTGCGCGCGTGCGTCTCCGGGTCGGCGGCCCTCTCCCCGGAGATCGGCTACTTCTTCTCGGGCGCCGGCATCCACATCCTGGAGGGCTACGGCCTGACGGAGTCCTCCGCCGCCTCCTTCGTCAACCCGGGCGAGGCCTACCGCACCGGCACGGTAGGCAAGCCGCTGCCCGGCACCGAGGTGCGCATCGCCGACGACGGCGAGATCCTGCTGCGCGGCCCCGGCATCATGGAGGGCTACCACGGGCTGCCCGAGAAGACCGTGGAGGTCCTGGAGGCCGACGGCTGGTTCCACACCGGCGACATCGGCGAGCTCTCGCCCGACGGCTACCTGCGCATCACCGACCGCAAGAAGGACCTCATCAAGACGTCCGGCGGCAAGTACATCGCGCCCGCCGAGGTCGAGGGACAGTTCAAGGCGGTGTGCCCGTACGTCTCCAACATCCTCGTGCACGGCGCCGACCGGAACTTCTGCACGGCGCTCATCGCGCTCGACGAGCCGTCGATCCTCGACTGGGCGAAGGAGAACGGGCTGGCCGGAAAGTCGTACGCGGACGTCGTCGCCGCGCCCGCGACGGTCGAGCTGGTCGACGGCTACGTCAAGCAGCTCAACGAGGGCCTCCAGCGCTGGCAGACCATCAAGAAGTTCCGGCTGCTGCCCCGGGACCTCGACGTCGAGCACGGCGAGATCACGCCGAGCCTGAAGCTGAAGCGGCCCGTCGTGGAGCGCGAGTACAAGCACCTCATCGACGAGATGTACGCCGGAGCGCGCGAGGCGTAGCGCGGGCGCGCGGGAGCGGGGGGTGGAGTGCGCATGCTCGGATTCCGCCCCTCAACCGCCCCTCTTCGAGCACATGCGTACACATGTGTACGCACGCGTAGCACGGTTCTCGCCCAGGACGGCCGAGTTCGGTAACCCAGCGCTCATGGCCGAGATCGGTCTGTCACCCTGTGGGCATCCGAACCGTCCGGGGAGCTGCGCATGGGGGCCATTCCGACGCAACGGGAGACAGCCTCCCGGGCCGGCGGCGCGCCCGCGCATCCGGGCCGGCTCCCGTACACCCACGCGAACCTGGCCGGCAGTCCCCTCGCGCCCGGCGCCGCCCGCGACCTGGTCCGCGCCGCGCTGACGGAGTGGGCCGGCCTCGGCCTGCCGGGCGGCGAGGAACTCGGCGAGCGTCTCGTGCAGGACGCCACGCTCGTCGTCAGCGAGCTCGTCACCAACGCCGTCGTGCACGCCGGAACCGACGTCGAGCTGGGGTGCCGGCTGGAGGAGGAGGAGCCCGGACACCCCGGCGGTCGGCTCGCGGTCGTCGTCGAGGTCTCCGACCACCACCCCTCCCGCGCCCCGCGCGACGACGGCGCCCCCGAACCGCCGTACGAGACACCGGAGTACGGCCGCGGGCTGCGCATCGTCGCCGGGCTCGCCGACGCCTGGGGGGTGACGTACCGCAGGGGGACGAAGACGGTCTGGGCCCGCCTTCTTCCGAGCGCCGCGCCCTACGACATCGAACTCGAAGCCCTCGGCGGCCACCCCTTCGACCACGAGCACGACCACGAGCACGACCCCAAGCACCACTCGGAGCACTCGGAGCAGTGGGAGCACTCGGAGCGCTGCGAGGGCGCGGACGACTTCCTCGGCCCCGCCCCGGGTCTCCTCGCAGCCCTCGCCCCCGAGCCGCGGCAGCCGGTCGGCCGCCGGGACCGGGAGTGGCTCAACCGGGGCGCGCTCTCCTTCCTCGCCGAGGCCTCCGACCTGCTCGCCGGACAGCTCGACGAGGACCTGGTGGCCGCGCTGACCGGGCAGTTGCTCGTGCCGCGGCTCGCCGACTGGTGCGCGGTGTGGCTGGAGGACGAGGTCAGCGGGCGCGGCGAGTGGACCGGCGGGCCGGGGCCGCGGCTGGCCCGGGTCTGGCACGGCAGCGAGAACCTCATCGAGGAGCTGCGCCGGGCCCTGGAGAAGGACCCGCCGTGTCCGCCGTGTCCGCCCGACGGCGGTCCGAGCTCCGGGCCCGAGCCGTTTCCCTGGCCCGGCGCGGCGCTCGGCGGGCCGGGCGCGGCCCTCGCGTACCGGCTGATCGCGGGCGGCCGTCCGCTGGGCACCCTGGTCATCGGGCGGGCCGGGCTGCTCGTCTTCCCCGACGAGGTCACCGGGCTCGTCGAGGACCTGGGCCGTCGGGTGGCGCTCGCCATCGGCGCGGCCCGCCAGTACGCCCGCCAGGTCACCATCAGCGCCGTCCTGCAGCGCGGGCTGCTGCCCGGCGCGGTCGCGCAGATCCCCGGGGTGCACAGCGCCCTCGTCTACGAGCCGCGTGAACAGGGCGGCCCGAGCGGCGACTTCTACGACCTGTTCCCGGCGGGCGACGGCCGCTGGTGCTTCGCGATCGGCGACGTCCAGGGCAAGGGCCCGGAGGCGGCCGTCGTCATCGGCCTGGCCCGGCCCTGGCTGCGGCTGCTGGCCCGCGAGGGGTACGGCGTCGCAGACGTCCTGGACCGCCTCAACCAACTCCTCCTCGACGACGCGACGGAGGCCGCCGACGCCGCCGCCCGCGCATTCGTCGGCCCCGCCGGACCGGGCGACGGTCCGCAGACCCGCTTTCTCTCCCTCCTCTACGGCGAACTGGCCCCCTTCGAGGGCGGCGTCCGCTGCACCCTCGCCTCCGCCGGTCACCCGCTGCCGCTGCTGCTGGGCCCGGACGGCTCGGTCGCCACGGCCGCGCACCCGCAGACGCTGCTCGGGGTCATCGAGGACGTCATGTACACCAGCGACAGCCTGGAGCTGAGGCCCGGGGACAGCCTGCTGTGCGTCACCGACGGGGTGACGGAGCGGCGCTCGGGCTCCCGCCAGTTCGACGACGAGGACGGTCTGGCCGTCGCGCTGGCGGGCTGCGCAGGGCTGGACGCGCAACTGATCGCGGAACGGATCCGGCACCTGGTGCACGAGTTCGGCGAGCTGCCCCCGGAGGACGACCTGGCGCTGCTGGTACTCCAGGCCGAGTAGGCCGAGTAGGCCGAGTAGGCCGAGTAGGCCGAGTAGGCCGAGTAGGCCGAGTAGGCCGAGTAGGCCGTGTCGACCGGGCCGGCGGAGCAGGGAGACGGCGCTTTCGAGCGTCGTGCGTCGCAGGGCGCCCGGGGCCGGTGCGGGCGTGCGGGACAATGGGCGCATGCCTTCCGCACTTCCCGACGGCGAGCCGGTCCCCGACGACGGCGCGCTCCCGGCGCACGCGCTCGCCGACGCCGCCGACCGCCCCCTCGGGTTCTATCTGCACGTCCCCTACTGCGCGACCCGCTGCGGCTACTGCGACTTCAACACCTACACCGCCACCGAGCTGCGCGGCACGGGCGGTGTTCTCGCCTCCCGCGACAACTACGCCGACACCCTGATCGACGAGGTCCGCCTCGCCCGCAAGGTCCTCGGCGACGACCCGCGCGAGGTCCGCACGGTCTTCGTCGGCGGCGGCACTCCGACGCTGCTGGCCGCGTCCGACCTCGTACGGATGCTGGGCGCGATCCGCGACGAGTTCGGTCTCGCGGCGGACGCGGAGGTGACGACGGAGGCGAACCCGGAGTCCGTCGACCCCGCCTATCTGGCTGCCCTCCGCGAGGGCGGCTTCAACCGGATCTCCTTCGGCATGCAGAGCGCGAAGCAGCATGTGCTGCGCGTGCTGGACCGGACCCACACCCCCGGCCGCCCCGAGGCATGCGTGGCGGAGGCGCGGGCGGCGGGCTTCGACCACGTCAACCTGGACCTGATCTACGGCACCCCGGGCGAGTCGGACGACGACTGGCGGGCCTCGCTGGACGCGGCGCTGGGCGCGGGCCCCGACCACGTCTCGGCGTACGCGCTGATCGTCGAGGAGGGCACGCAGCTCGCCCGCCGGATCCGCCGGGGCGAGGTCCCGATGACCGACGACGACGTGCACGCCGACCGCTATCTGATCGCGGACGAGGTGATGTCGGCCGCGGGCTACGACTGGTACGAGGTCTCCAACTGGGCTGCCTCCGAGGCGGGCCGCTGTCTGCACAACGAGCTGTACTGGCGGGGCGCCGACTGGTGGGGCGCGGGGCCGGGGGCGCACTCGCACGTCGGCGGGGTGCGCTGGTGGAACGTGAAGCATCCGGGGGCCTACGCGGCTGCCCTCGCGGGCGGGCGCTCGCCGGGCGCCGGACGTGAGCTCCTGTCGGACGAGGACCGGCGCGTGGAGCGGATCCTGCTGGAGCTGCGGCTGCGCGAGGGGGTTCCGCTGGCGCTGCTGCGGGAGGCGGGGCTCGCGGCCGCAGGCCGGGCGCTCTCGGAAGGACTGCTGCAGCGGGGGCCGTACGACGAGGGGCGGGCGGTGCTGACCCTGCGGGGCCGGTTGCTGGCGGACGCGGTGGTCCGGGACCTGGTGGACTGAGGGTTTCGCCCCCGCCGCCTCTTCCCCCCGCCGCCTCTTCCCCCCGCCGCCCCTTCCCGTTCCGACCCTGGGGGCTGCCGCCCCCGGACCCCCGCTTTTCGGCCTGGACGGCCTCGTCCTCAAGCTCCCCCAGAGGGGGGACCCCCAGACGGGCCGGCGGCGGTCACGAAGTCGATCAGTTCCTCGACCCGGCCGAGGAGCTCCGGCTCCAGGTCCTTGTACGAGTCCACCTGTTTCAGGATGGCCTGCCACACCGCTCCGGTGTTGTCCGACGGCCAGCCCAGGGCCCGGCACACGCCCGTCTTCCAGTCCTGACCGTGCGGGACGCGCGGCCACCCCGGGATACCCAGCGACGCCGGCTTCACCGCCTCCCAGATGTCGATGTACGGGTGGCCGACGACCAAAGCGTGCTCGCTCGTGACCGACCGGGCGATGCGCCACTCCTTCGTGCCGGGGACGAGGTGGTCCACGAGGACGCCCAGCCTGGCGTCCGGGCCCGGGGCGAACTCGGCGACGATCGACGGCAGGTCGTCCACGCCCTCCAGGTACTCCACGACCACGCCCTCGACGCGCAGGTCGTCGCCCCACACCTTCTCGACCAGCTCGGCGTCGTGCCGGCCCTCGACGTAGATGCGCCCGGCGCGGGCGACCCGCGCGCGTGCGCCCGGGACCGCGACCGAACCGGAGGCGGTACGGGTGGGACGCACGGGCCCCGCGGACGGCGGTCTCACGAGGGTCACCACCCGGCCCTCCAGCAGGAAGCCGCGCGGCTCCAGCGGGAACACCCGGTGCTTGCCGAAGCGGTCCTCCAGGGTGACCGTGCCCGCCTCGCAGCGGATCACCGCGCCGCAGAACCCGGTGCCGGGCTCCTCCACCACCAGGCCGGGCTCCGCCGCGACCTCGGGGACGGGCTTCGGCTTCTTCCAGGGAGGGGTCAGGTCGGCGGAGTACTGGCGCATTCGGATGACGATAGGAGAAGCCGTGAGACGGGTTTACGGCGACACGCCGAAACGGGCGGCCAGCACGTCGCGCTGCGCCCTCACGTACGCCGCGTCCACCACCGCCCCGTGGCCGGGCACGTACAGCGCGTCCTCGCCGCCCAGCCGCAGCAGCCGATCGAGGGCGTCGGGCCAGCGGGAGGGGACGGCGTCCGGGCCGGCCTGCGGCTCGCCGGACTCCTCGACCAGGTCACCGCAGAAGACGACCTCGGGTTCGCCGGGGACGAGGACCGCCAGGTCGTGCGCGGTGTGGCCGGGGCCGACGTTCGCCAGCAGCACCTGCCGGCCGCCGCCCAGGTCGAGCGTCCACTCGCCGGAGACGAGGTGCCGGGGCCGGACGAGCGCGTCCGCGGCCTCCGCGGCAGCCGACTCGTCCAGGCCGTTGCGCACCGCGTCCGCCCGTAGCTCCTCACCCGGCACGGTGTCCACGCCCACCGCCCCGAAGACCTCCGCGCCCGCGAACGCCGCCGCGCCGAAGGCATGGTCGAAGTGGGGGTGGGTGAGCGCGAGATGAGTCACACGTCCGCCGGTGAGCTCCTCGGCCTGCGCCCGCAGCCGCACGCCCTCCGCGAGACTGGATCCCGCGTCGATCATCAGCGCCGCGCCCGCCCCCACGACCAGCCCCGCCGTGCAGTCCCAGCCCGGCAGCCGGCGCCGCCCGACCCCGGCCGCGACCCGCTCCCACCCGAGCTCTTCCCAAGTCACCGTCATACCGCGACGCTAGCCCTACGACGCTGCACCGGGGCCGACCTTGCCCTCGGTGTACCCCACAGCCGTACACTGGGCCGGGGAACGCTGGCACTCGGATGTGAAGAGTGCCAGGCAAGGCGCCCAGGGGACTGGGGGACGACTGCTGGAGGTGTGCGCGGAATGCTGAGTGAACGCAGGCTCCAGGTGCTGCGCGCCATCGTCCAGGACTATGTCGGCACCGAGGAGCCCGTGGGGTCGAAGGCGCTCACCGAGCGGCACAGCCTCGGCGTGTCCCCGGCGACGGTCCGCAACGACATGGCCGCCCTGGAGGACGAGGGGTACATCGCCCAGCCGCACACCAGTGCGGGGCGTATCCCCACGGACAAGGGCTACCGCCTGTTCGTCGACAAGCTGGCCGGCGTCAAGCCGATGACCGGTCCTGAGCGGCGGGCCATCCAGAACTTCCTCGACGGCGCCGTCGATCTCGACGACGTCGTGGCGCGGACCGTGCGGCTGCTGGCGCAGCTCACCCGGCAGGTCGCCGTCGTGCAGTACCCGTCGCTGACCCGTTCGACCGTGCGGCACGTGGAGCTTCTCTCGCTCGCGCCCGCGCGCCTGATGCTCGTGCTGATCACGGACACCGGGCGGGTCGAGCAGCGGCTGGTGGACTGCCCGGCGCCCTTCGGGGAGACTTCGCTGGCGGATCTACGCGCGCGGCTCAACAGCAAGGTCGCGGGCCGTCGCTTCAGCGACGTGCCGCGTCTGGTGGAGGACCTGCCGGACGCCTTCGAGGCCGATGACCGCGGTACGGTCACGACGGTGCTCTCCACCCTGCTGGAGACGCTCGTCGAGGAGAACGAGGAGCGGCTGATGATCGGCGGCACCGCCAATCTCACCCGCTTCGGACATGACTTTCCCCTCACCATCCGGCCCGTCCTGGAGGCCCTGGAGGAGCAGGTCGTGCTCCTCAAACTCCTTGGCGAGGCGGGGGATTCGGGCATGACCGTACGCATCGGTCACGAGAACGCCTATGAGGGACTCAACTCCACTTCGGTGGTGTCGGTCGGCTACGGTTCGGGCGGCGAGGCAGTCGCCAAACTCGGCGTGGTCGGACCGACCCGCATGGATTACCCGGGAACGATGGGAGCGGTACGAGCGGTGGCACGGTACGTCGGACAGATCCTGGCGGAGTCGTAAGTGGCCACGGACTACTACGCCGTCCTCGGCGTGCGCCGCGATGCGTCGCAGGAAGAGATCAAGAAGGCCTTCCGGCGGCTCGCGCGCGAGCTGCACCCGGACGTCAACCCGGATCCGAAGACCCAGGAGCGGTTCAAGGAGATCAACGCCGCCTACGAGGTGTTGTCGGACCCGCAGAAGAAGCAGGTCTACGACCTCGGCGGCGACCCGCTGTCCCAGTCGGGCGGCGGTGGCGCAGGCGGCTTCGGGGCCGGTGGCTTCGGGAACTTCTCCGACATCATGGACGCGTTCTTCGGCACGGCGTCCCAGCGGGGCCCGAGGTCGCGGACGCGGCGCGGTCAGGACGCGATGATCCGGCTGGAGGTGGACCTGGAAGAGGCGGCCTTCGGCACGACGAAGGACATCCAGGTCGACACGGCGATCGTCTGCGCCACCTGCAGCGGTGAGGGCGCGGCGCCGGGGACCACCGCCCAGACGTGTGACATGTGCCGCGGCCGCGGTGAGGTGTCGCAGGTGACGCGGTCCTTCCTGGGCCAGGTCATGACGTCCCGGCCCTGTCCGCAGTGCCAGGGCTTCGGCACGGTGGTCCCGACCCCCTGCCCGGAGTGCGCGGGCGACGGCCGGGTACGGTCCCGTCGCACCCTCACGGTCAAGATCCCCGCCGGTGTCGACAACGGCACCCGGATCCAGCTCGCGGGCGAGGGCGAGGTCGGCCCCGGCGGCGGTCCCGCCGGTGACCTGTACGTCGAGATCCACGAGCTGCCGCACAACATGTTCCAGCGGCGCGGCGACGACCTGCACTGCACGGTGACGCTTCCGATGACGGCGGCCTCCCTCGGCACGAAGGTGCCGCTGGAGACGCTGGACGGGCTGGAGGAGGTCGACATCCGGCCCGGCACCCAGTCCGGGCAGTCGATCCCGCTGCACGGCCGGGGCGTCACGCATCTGCGGGGCGGCGGGCGCGGCGACCTGATCGTGCACGTCGAGGTGCAGACGCCGACGAAGCTGGATCCCGAGCAGGAGCGGCTGCTGCGCGAGCTGGCCAAGCTGCGCGGCGAGGAGCGGCCCACGGGGCAGTTCCAGCCCGGTCAGCAGGGTCTGTTCTCGCGGCTGAAGGACGCGTTCAACGGGCGCTGAGGCGGCCCGCGCACACGCTGAGCTGTCCCGGAAGGGCACCCCGCAAGGGTGCCCTTCCTGCATGTCTGCCAGAGGCCTATGCCAACCGGCGGTCGGATTCGGACTTGTTCAAAGGACGTGACAACATGCCGTCATGTCCTCCGCACTGACCGATCTCCTCCCGCACCCGATCGTGCAGGCCCCCATGGCGGGCGGCGTCTCCGTCCCGAAGCTCGCCGCCGCCGTGGCCGAGGCCGGCGGGCTCGGATTCCTGGCCGCCGGGTACAAGACGGCCGACGGCGTGTACCAGGAGATCAAGCAGCTGCGGAGTCTCACCGCCCGCCCGTTCGGCGTGAACCTCTTCATGCCGCAGCCGGAATACCCCGGTGCAAGCACCGGCTCCACTGGAGCGGCTAACGCCGCGCCCCCTTCTGGCGCCGTCGAGGTCTACGCCCACCAGCTGGCCGGCGAGGCCGCCTGGTACGAGACGGAGCTCGGCGACCCCGACAGCGGCCGCGACGACGGCTACGACGCCAAGCTCGCCGTGCTGCTGGACAACCCGGTGCCGGTGGTGTCGTTCCACTTCGGCGTGCCCGGCCCCGAGGTACTGGAGTCCCTGCGGCGCGCGGGAACCTTCACCCTCGTCACGGCGACCACCGTCGAGGAGGCCCTCGCGGTGCAGCGGGCCGGCGCGGACGCGGTGATCGTGCAGGGCGTGGAGGCCGGCGGCCACCAGGGCACCCACCGGGACACCCCGGAGAACGACGGCTCCGGCATCGGACTGCTCTCCCTGATCGCCCAGGTCCGCGAGTCCGTGAACCTGCCGATCGTCGCCGCCGGCGGTCTCATGCGGGGCAGCCAGATCGCCGCGGTCCTCGCGGCCGGCGCGAGCGCCGCCCAGCTGGGCACCGCGTTCCTCGCCACCGCCGAGTCCGGCGCGCACGCCGTGCACAAGCAGGCGCTGACCAACCCCCTCTTCGTGCGCACCGAGCTGACCCGCGCCTTCTCCGGCCGTCCGGCCCGTGGGCTGGTCAACCGCTTCCTGCGCGAGCACGGCCCGTACGCGCCCGCCGCCTACCCGGAGGTCCACCACCTCACCTCGCCGCTGCGTAAGGCGGCCGCCAAGGCGGGCGACGCGCAGGGCATGGCCCTGTGGGCGGGACAGGGCCACCGGCTGGCCCGGGAGCTGCCCGCCGGGCGGCTGGTGGAGGTCCTGGCGGCCGAACTCGCCGAGGCGCGGACAGCGTTGTCGGAGTTCCCGGCGGGACGGGCGGGAGGCGACGGCCGATGACCGCGCCGATGTTCGTCCTCGATCCCCTGGTCATCCCGGACTTCAGCGGTGGCGAGGTCGTCCTGGACGGCCCCGAGGGGCGGCACGCCGTCTCGGTGAAGCGCCTGCGGCCCGGCGAGGACGTCATTCTCACCGACGGGCGTGGCCGGTATCTGGACGGTGTCGTCAAGACCGTCGAGGGCAAGGACCGCCTTGTCGTCATGGGGTCGACGGTCTACGAGGAGCCGCAGGAGCAGCCCCGCATCACCGTCGTCCAGGCCCTCCCCAAGGGCGACCGGGGTGAGCTGGCGGTCGAGACGATGACCGAGACCGGCGTCGACGCGATCGTGCCGTGGGCGGCCTCGCGCTGCATCACCCAGTGGAAGGGCGAACGTGGGCTGAAGGCGCTCGCCAAGTGGCGGGCCACCGCCCGCGAGGCCGGCAAGCAGTCCCGCCGGATCCGCTTCCCCGAGGTCGCCGAGGCGGCGACGACCAAGCAGGTGGCGGCACTTCTGGCCGGGGCCGACTTCGGCGCCGTCCTGCACGAGGACTGGGTGTACGGCAGCGGGCCGCTCGCGACGGCCGAACTCCCGTCCTCCGGTGAGATCGTGCTGGTCGTCGGCCCCGAAGGCGGTGTCTCGCCCGAGGAGTTGGCGGTGTTCGAGGAGGCGGGTGCGAAGGCGTACCGCCTCGGTCGTACCGTGCTGCGTACGTCGACCGCCGGCACGGCCGCGACCGCCCTGTTGCTGGGTCGCACCGGCCGCTGGTCCTGAACACGGGGGACGTCGTGGAACTCGCCCAAGTACGGCTGCTCGTCACCGACTTCGCCGCCTGCTACCGCTTCTACGCCGAAATCCTCGGCCTCAAGCCGCAGTCGGGGGCGGCGAACGGGCCGTACGAGAAGTTCAGTCCCGCGACCGGCTCGGCGGGGATCGCCCTGCAGGACCGGGCGATGATGGCCGAGGTCCTCGGCGAACTGGGCGACGCGACGGCCGGCCACCGCTCGCTGGTGGTGCTGCGCGTCGACGACCTGGACGTCTACTGCGCGCAGCTCACCGCCCGCGGCGCGACCCTGCTCCACGGCCCCGCTCCGATGACCGACCGCATGCGCGTCGCCCACCTCAAGGACCCGGAGGGCAACCTGGTGGAACTTCAGGAGTGGCTGCTGCTGCGCGGCTGAGCGCGGCCGAGCACGACGCGGACCGCGACCGCATGAGGTCACCGTGGAACGGCTGCATGAGGTCTTCCCCACCCTTTTCCCGGGTGGCACGCTGCCCTGCATGGGGGCGTTGAGACGGATCTGGCTTGTCGGGCTCGTTCCCGTGGTCGTGGGCGCGGCGGTGGCCTGCGAGCCGGGCGGCGGGGTGAGCACGATGTCCGTGGCGTACACGACGGACCAGGCCGCCACGGCCGAGATCGGCCGCCGGGACGTGAACGTGCGCTGGCTGACCTGCACCGGGGAGCGTCAGGACGACCTGGTCTCCGTCGACTGTCAGGGGGAGACCGGTGACGGGAAGGACATCACCGTCACCGGGAAGATCATGCGGGCGGTCGACGGTGCGTGCGTGCGCGGGGATCTCACCGCCGTGGTGGGGAAGAAACAGCTGTTCCGGGTGAGCGGGCTCGGCGACTGCAAGTCGGCGACGCCGTCGCCGGTCAAGCCGTCCGGCTCCGCGCAGCCCGGCGGCCGGCCGACCGTCACGGTCACGGTGACCGTCACCGAGACCGTGGACGCGGGCGGAGCCGGGACAGGGAAGTGATCGAAACCCCTGACCTGCGGTGCCGTAGCTGAATACAGTGATCTGGTGACACAGTCCGCGACGCCTGCCGCATACTTCAGATTCCCGCACCTGCACGGCGAGTTGGTGGCCTTCGCCGCCGAGGACGACGTCTGGCTGGCGCCCCTCGACGGGGGCCGCGCCTGGCGGGTCAGCGCCGACAACATGCCGGTCTCCATGCCCCGGATCTCGCCCGACGGCGCCACCGTCGCCTGGACCTCCACCCGCGACGGCGCCCCCGAGGTGCACATCGCCCCCGTCGACGGAGGGCCGTCCACCCGCCTGACGTACTGGGGGAGTTGGCAGACCCGGGTGCGCGGCTGGACCCCCGACGGCCAGGTCCTCGCCGTCAGCACCCACGACCAGGCGACCCTGCGCCGCAGTTGGGCCCGCGCCGTCCCCGTCGACGGCGGACCCGCGACCACCCTGCCGTACGGGCCCGTCGGCGCGGTCGCCCACGGCCCGCACACCGTGCTGCTGTCCGCGCCGATGGGCCGCGAGGCCGCCCACTGGAAGCGCTACCGGGGCGGCACGGCGGGCAAGCTGTGGATCGACCGGGAGGGCCAGGGCGAGTTCGTCCGGCTGCACGAGGAGCTGGACGGCAACATCGAGTCCCCCGTGTGGGCGGGGGAGAGGCTCGCGTTCCTGTCCGACCACGAGGGCACGGGAGCCCTGTACTCCTCCCTCGCCGACGGCTCCGATCTGCGCCGGCACACCCCGCTCGACGGCTTCTACGCCCGGCAGGCCGCCGGCGACGGCACCCGGATCGTGTACATGTCCGCCGGCGAGCTGTGGCTGCTGGACGACCTGGACGGCGCCGAACCGCGCCGGCTCGACGTCCGCCTCGGCGGCCAGCGCACCGACCGCCGCCCCTACCAGGTGAGCGCCGCCCGCTGGCTGGGCGGGGCCGCGCCCGACCACACCGCGCGCGGCAGCGCCGTGGAGATCCGCGGGGCCGTCCACTGGGTCACCCACCGTTCCGGACCCGCCCGCGCGCTCGCCGCCGAACCCGGCGTACGGGCCCGCCTGCCCCGCACCTTCCGCACGGAGGGCGAGGAGTGGGTGGTGTGGGTGACGGACGCGGAGGGCGAGGACGCGCTGGAGTTCGCCCCGGCCACCGGCACGACCCCCGGCGCCACCCCGCGCCGGCTCGCCGCCGGACAGCTCGGCCGGGTCCTCGAACTCGCCATGGCGCCCGACGGCAGCCGGGCCGCCGTCGCCGTCCACGACGGTCGGCTGCTGCTCGTCGAGCGGGAGACCGGCGAGGTCCGCGAGGTCGACAGCAGCCCCGACGGCGAGGTGGGCGACCTGGCCTTCTCGCCGGACTCGGCCTGGCTGGCCTGGTCGCACCCGGGCCCGCGCCCGCTCTCCCAGATCAAGCTCGCAGGCGTCACCGACCTGTCCGTCACCGAGGCGACCCCGTTGCGCTTCAGGGACTACGCGCCCGTCTTCACCCTCGACGGCAAGCACCTCGCGTTCCTCTCCACGCGCGCCTTCGACCCGGTCTACGACCAGCACGCCTTCGACCTGTCCTTCGTGGCCGGCGCCCGCCCGCACCTCATCACCCTCGCGGCGACGACCCCGTCCCCGTTCGGGCCGCAGCGCCACGGCCGCCCCTTCGAGGCCCCCGACAAGGAGGAGACGCCCGACAGCGAGGGCGCCCCGACCACCCGTATCGACCTCGAAGGCCTCGCCGACCGGATCGTGCCCTTCCCGGTCGAGGCCGGCCTCTACGCCGGCCTGGCCGCGGCGAAGGACGGCGTGCTGTGGCTGCGCTACCCGGTGCGCGGCGTCCTCGGCGCCTCCCGCGCCACCCCGGACGACCCCGATCCCGACACCGAGCTGGAGCGCTACGACCTCGCCCAGCAGCGCATCGAGCACCTCGCCGCCGACGCCGACGGCTTCGAGGTCAGCGGCGACGGCAAGCGGCTGCTGCTGTGGACCGACGGCAAGCTCAAGGTCGTCCCCAGCGACCGGCGCGCCTCCGGCGACGAGGACAGCGACAGCAACGTCACCGTCGACCTCGGCCGGATCCGCCGCACCGTCGACCCGACCGCCGAGTGGCGGCAGATGTACGACGAGACCGGCCGGATCATGCGGGACAACTTCTGGCGGGCGGACCTGGGCGGCGTCGACTGGGACGGCGTCCTCGACCGCTACCGGCCGGTGCTGGAGCGCGTCGCGACCCACGACGACCTCGTCGACCTGCTGTGGGAGGTGCACGGCGAACTCGGCACCTCGCACGCCTACGTCATGCCACGCGGCGGCCGCGGGGGCGGCGGCGCCCGGCAGGGTCTGCTCGGCGCGGACATCTCCCGTCACGAGGACGGCAGTTGGCGCATCGACCGCGTCCTGCCCTCGGAGACCTCCGACCCCGACGCCCGCTCGCCGCTCGCCGCACCCGGCGTCGCGGTGCGGGCGGGGGACGCCGTCGTCGCCGTCGGCGGCCATCCCGTGGACCCGGTGACCGGGCCCGCACCGCTGCTCGTCGGCACGGCGGGCAAGGTCGTCGAGCTGACGATCTCGCCGTCCGGCGGGGGAGAGCCGCGACACGCGGTCGTCGTCCCCGTCGCCGACGAGGAGGCGCTGCGCTACCACGCGTGGGTCGCGGACCGGCGGGCGTATGTGCACCAGGCCTCCGGCGGACGGCTCGGGTATCTCCACGTGCCCGACATGCAGGCGCCCGGCTGGGCCCAGATCCACCGTGACCTGCGGGTCGAGGTCGCCCGCGAGGGGCTGATCGTGGACGTCCGGGAGAACCGGGGCGGGCACACCTCCCAGCTGGTCGTCGAGAAGCTCGCCCGGCGCATCGTCGGCTGGGACGTGCCGCGCGGCATGCGGGCGTCCAGTTACCCGGAGGACGCGCCCAGGGGGCCCGTCGTCGCCGTCGCCAACGAGTTCTCCGGCTCCGACGGCGACATCGTCAACGCGGCGATCAAGGCGCTCGGGATCGGGCCGGTGGTGGGCACGCGCACCTGGGGCGGGACGATCGGCATCGACAGCCGGTACCACCTCGTCGACGGGACGCTCGTCACCCAGCCCAAGTACGCGACGTGGTTGGAGGGTTACGAGTGGGGCGTGGAGAACCACGGCGTCGACCCCGACGTCGAGGTCGTCTGCCGTCCCCAGGACTACGGCGCGGGCCGCGATGTCCAACTGGACGAAGCGGTGCGGCTGGCTCTGACGGCCCTGGAGTCGACCCCCGCCAAGACGGCGCCCCCGCTGCCCTGACCCCGACTCGCTTGCGGGAAAGGCAGGCAAACCCAGGACGGCAGCCCCCGGATACGATGCCCCGGCAAGAGATCACCGGCCAAAAGGAGACCCGCATGGCAGGGGAAGCGCAGGGCGATTGCCTGTTCTGCAAGATCGTCGAAGGGCACATTCCGGCGACGATCGTGCGCGAGACGGAGACGACCATCGCCTTCAGGGACATCAACCCCCAGGCGCCCACCCACGTCCTGGTCATCCCCCGGGTGCACTACGCGAACGCCGCCGAACTCGCCGCCGCCGAACCCACGATCGCCGCGGACCTCCTGCGCGAGGCGCAGACCGTCGCCGACGAGGACAAGCTGGAGAGCTACCGCGTCGTCTTCAACACCGGCGCCGGCGCCGGCCAGACCGTGTTCCACGCCCACGCGCACGTCCTCGGCGGCCGCGGCCTGCACTGGCCCCCCGGGTAAGCCGCCGTGTCCGTACGCGAACTCGTGGTCCTCGGGACCGCCAGTCAGGTCCCGACCCGGCACCGCAACCACAACGGCTACCTCCTGCGCTGGGACGGCGAGGGCATCCTCTTCGACCCGGGCGAGGGCACCCAGCGCCAGATGCTGCGCGCCGGCGTCGCCGCGCACGACCTCAACCGGATCTGCGTCACGCACTTCCACGGCGACCACTCCCTCGGCGTCGCCGGCGTCATCCAGCGCATCAACCTGGACCAGGTCCCGCACCCGGTCACCGCGCACTTCCCGCGCTCCGGGCAGCGATTCTTCGACCGGCTGCGCTACTCCACCGCCTACCGCGAGACCGTCGGCGTCACCGAGGCTCCGGTCGACGCGGACGGCCCCCTCGCCACCACCGCCTCCTACACCCTCGAAGCCGTCAAGCTGTCCCACCCCGTCGAGTCCTACGGCTACCGGCTCGTCGAACCCGACGGCCGCCGCATGCTGCCGGACCGCCTCGCCGCGCACGGCATCAAGGGCCCAGACGTCGGCCGGATCCAACGGGAGGGGTCCATCGGGGGAGTCTTCCTCGACGACGTCAGCGAGCGCCGCCGCGGTCAGCGGTTCGCGTTCGTCATGGACACCCGGCTGTGCGACGGGGTGCACGCCCTCGCCGAGGGCGCCGATCTGCTCGTCATCGAGTCGACCTTCCTCGACGACGACGAGCCGCTCGCCGTCGACCACGGGCATCTGACCGCCGGCCAGGCCGGCCGCGCCGCCCGGGACGCCGGAGTCCGCCACCTCGTCCTCACCCACTTCAGCCAGCGCTACTCCGAGCCGGAAGAGTTCGAGCGGCAGGCGCGGGCCGCCGGATTCGAGGGCGAGCTGACCGTGGCGCACGACCTCCTGAGGGTGCCGGTTCCGAAACGTCGCTGAAGCGGCCGTACGATGCTTTGATGCCCCTCCCCAAAGCTGAACTGCACCTGCACATCGAAGGCACCCTGGAGCCGGAGCTGGCGTTCGAGCTGGCCGCCCGCAACGGCGTCGCGCTGCCGTACGCCGACACGGAAGAGCTCCGCGAGAAGTACCGGTTCGAGGACCTGCAGTCCTTCCTGAACCTGTACTACGAGCTCATGGCGGTCCTGCGCACCGAGCGGGACTTCGAGGACCTCGCGCACGCCTACCTCGCCCGCGCCGCCGCGCAGGGCGTGCGGCACGCGGAGATCTTCTTCGACCCGCAGGCCCACCTCGCGCGCGGCGTCGACATGGGCACGGTGGTGGAGGGCCTGTGGCGGGCCCTCGGCAGCAGCGAGGCCGACCACGGCGTCTCCACCCGGCTCATCCTCTGCTTCCTGCGCGACGAGTCCGCCGAGTCGGCCCTCGCGACGCTGGACGCGGCCAAGCCCTACCTCGACCGGATCGTCGGCATCGGGCTGGACTCCGCCGAGGTCGGGCATCCGCCGGTGAAGTTCCGCGAGGTGTACGAGGCCGCCGCCGCGCTGGGGCTGCGGCGCGTCGCGCACGCCGGCGAGGAGGGGCCGCCGGAGTACATCACCGAGGCCCTCGACGTCCTCGGCGTCGAGCGCGTCGACCACGGGCTGCGCTGCATGGAAGACCCCGCTCTCGTGGAGCGGCTGGTGCGGGAGCGGATCCCGCTGACGCTGTGCCCGCTGTCCAACGTGCGGCTGCGCACCGTCGACGCCCTCGCCGACCACCCGCTGCCCGCGATGCTCGACGCGGGCCTGGTCTGCACGGTCAACTCCGACGACCCCGCCTACTTCGGCGGCTACGCGGGCGACAACTTCGACGCCGTACGCACCGCCCTCGGCCTGAGCGAGGAGCGGCTGCGGGAGCTGGCCCGCAACTCCTTCGTCGCCTCCTTCCTGGAGGACGACGAGGAGCGACGGGCCCGGTGTCTCGCAGAGGTCGACGCGTACGTCTTCTAGCGGTCCGGCTTCTGTGCGGTCTTCTGTTCGGTCTGCTATTCGATGCCGATGCGGAAGATCTTGTCCGATCCGTCCGCCGCTCCTCCGTTGTTGTCGCAGTTGGTCGTCGACAGCCAGAGCTGGTCGGATCCCGGCACCTTGGTGACGGTCCGCAGTCGCCCGTAGGCGCCCACGTAGTAAGCGGTCGCCGTGCCGACGGTCTCCGTGTCGCCGTTGATCGGGATCCGCCACAGCCGTTCGCCGCGCAGCGACGCCATGTAGACGACGTTGCGGACGATGGCGATCCCGCTCGGTGAGGCCTCGGAGACGTTCCAGGTCTTCTTCGGGTCGGTCATGCCGGCGACGTCACAGGTGCCCTCGCAGGTCGGCCACCCGTAGTTGGCGCCGGGCTTGATCAGGTTCAGCTCGTCCTTGGAGCTGTTGCCGAACTCGGCCTCCCACAGCCGCCCGTTGCGGTCGAAGGCGAGGCCCTGCGGGTTGCGGTGGCCGTAGCTGTAGACATAAGTGCCGAACGGGTTGCCGGGGGCGGCCTTGCCGTCCGTGGTCATCCGCAGGATCTTGCCGTTCAACGACGTCTTGTCCTGGGCCAGTGCGGGTGTCTGGGCCTCGCCGGTGGAGACGTACAGATAGCCGTCGGGGCCGAAGGCGAGGCGTCCGCCGTTGTGGTAGCGGTTCTTCTTGATGCCCTGGAGGAGGATCGTGTAGTCGGTGAGGGAGCTGCCGTCGTAGGTCATGCGGACCACCCGGTTGCCCTCGGCGGCCGTGTGCATGAAGTACACGTGGTGGTTGGTCGCCCACTTCGGGTCGACGGCCACGCCCAGCAGCCCGCCCTCGCCGTCCGTGGTGACGGCGTTCGGCACGGCGCCGACGCGGGTCTTCGTGCCGTCCTTGGTGACCTTCCAGACCCGGAAGTCGTCGCGCTCCGTGACCAGCGCCGTCTGTCCGTCGGGCAGCCAGTGGATGCCCCAGGGGATGGTCCAGCCGCTGGAGACGGTCCCGATGGACGACGGGACCCCGCCGTCGGTGGCGCAGGCCTTCGTCGTGAAGGTGACCGTGCTGCTCTGCGGCGACACGTTTCCGGCGGCGTCGCGCGCCACCACGTTCAGGGTGTACGGGCTGTCGCAGGCGAGCCCGGTGAGCGTGGTCGACGTCGACGTGCCGGCGACGCTCTTGTAGACCGTGGTGTCGCTGCGCACGTCGTAGCCGACGACGGCCTTGTCGTCGGTCGAGGCGCTCCAGCTCAGGTCGGCGCCGGTGGCCGTGACGTTCGACGAGGTGAGCGCGGAGGGTCGGGTGGGCGGGGTGGTGTCGGAGCTGGGCCGGGTCGTGCAGTCGACGACTTCACTGGCCTGTGAGGCGTTCCCGGCGGCGTCGCGGGCGATGACGGTGAGGTTGTAGGCGGTGTTCGGGCGCAGGCCGGTGAGCGCCTTGGACGTCGCGTCGCCCGCCGCCTCGCCGAGCTTGTTGCCGTGTTCGTAGAGGTCGTACGCGCGCACGCCGACGTCGTCGGTCGACGCGCCCCAGGAGAGGGTGAGGCCGTCCTCGCCGATGGCCGAGCAGCTCGGCCGACCGGGCCGCGAAGGCGCCTGGGTGTCGGCGGCGGCGGCGACGCTGAGGCGGTCGAGGTTGGGGCCGCCGTTCGCCGTGGTGGCGGTCGCGCGGATCCTGTGGGACCCCGCGCCGAGTTGGACGTTCACGCTCTTCGTCGCCCAGGTGTTCCAGTCGGCGGTGGCCGGGAAGGAGACGCCGGAGGCGACGACCGTGCCGTCCACGGAGATGTCCAGGGGCCGGTCGGTGGAGGTCCCGTTGGCGTACCGGAGGGTGACGGACGAGGTGCCCGCGGCGGCGGCGCTCACCGTGAACTCCACATAGGAACCCTGGATGTTGGTGTAGTCGACGAAGCCGGTGCCCGTGTACCCGGTGTGGTTGGTGGCGACGGCGCCCTGCGAGACGGTCGCGTCCTCGGCCTGGTAGTCGGTGGCCGCGTGTGCCGCGCCGGACGTCAGGCCGGCCAGGGGCAGCGCGAGGGCCAGGGAGAGGCCCCAGGGAAGTGCTCTGGTGCGTTTCATGGTTGTCCCCTCAGCCCGTGTACTGGGCGAAGACCTTGAGGTAGTCGTACGGCTGCTGTGACACGCCGCTGCAGGCGTCGCCGTCGGTGCCGGAAGCGCAGGCACGGTCACGGTTGACGGACCAGTAGGTGAGGCGTCCGATGTGGTGCTGCTGGGCGTAGGCGAGCATCGTCTTGAAGTCGGCGACGCGGACGCGCTCACCGGAGTCGTCGGTCTTGCCGTTCATCGACGACAGCCCGATGTGGGCGTAGGCGGTGGCGTCGCTGTAGCCGTACGCCGACTTGACCCGGCTCTTGAGTCCGTCCATGGCCTGGGTGGTGAGCGTGCCCATGTTCGTGCTGCCGCCGCCGAAGTCGAACGGCATGATGCACCAGACGTCGTTCGCCAGGCCGGAGTCGGCCGCCCGCTTGATCATGTCGACGCCGGTGGAGTCCGGGCCGGAGGTCGTCGTGCCGAAGGTGATGACGGTCTTCAGACCGGCGTTGTTCGCCTTCACGATCTTCAGCGCGTCCACCACACGCTGCCGTACGGTGGCGTTGGACCACTCGGTGTTCTCGATGTCGATGTCGAGGGCCTTCAGGCCGTACGCGTTGATCACCTTCTGGTAGGCGCCCGCGAGCGCCGAGGCGCTGGAGCACTTCTCGCCGAGTTTCGCCCCGCTCCAGCCACCGACGGACACCATCACATCACCGCCGGCCGCCCGGATCGCGTTGATCTTCGACTGGTCGTTTCCGCCGGTCAGCGGGCGCGAGCCGTCCCACTTGGGGTTGCAGGTGCCGTCGGAGAGGATGAACGCGAGGGTGAACCACTTGACGCCGGTCGCGGACATCACCGAGGTGGGGTTCTGCGGACTGCCCCAGCCGAGGTACTCGTAGGGGGCGACGGCCATCCCGGGGGACGCGGCGGCGGTCCTGAGCGTGCCGGCCGTGCTCACCGGCTTCACCCGGATCAGCCGGGTCTCGCCGGGACGCAGGGTCGCGCTGTAGGAGTCCGCGATCACGCCCTTGTGGGAGCCGGACCACAGGTCGGTGACGTCGCCGGAGCCGCTGAAGCCGACCTGCGACCAGTTCACGCTCACCGAAGTGCTGCCGGACGTACCGGTGTTGAAGAGGGCCACGACGTACTGGCCGTCGCTCTCCTTCTTGCTCCACACCTGCTTGACCCCGCTGTTCACGATCCGCTTGGCTGCCACGCCGTCCTGGTCGACGCCGATCAGCCGGTCGTTGGTCAGCATCGCCTTGTCGACGGAGTCGAGGTGGGTGAGGTCGGTGCCCAGCAGCAGCGGGGAGGCCGCCATCGCCCACAGGGTGAAGTGGGAGCGGCGCTGGTCGGCCGTCAGGCCCACCTGGTCGCCGTTGCCGAGCTCCAGCGAGTCCAGGTCGTTCCAACCGCCCGGACCGGCGTACTGCTGCCAGGAGGCGGCCGAGTCGAAGCGGCCGGAGACGTGCGACCAGTCGGTCAGCGGGTAGCCACTGCCGTTGGAGCCCGGCCCGCAGTAGCACTCGACGTCGCCCTGGGTGCGCCAGCTGTTCGACAGCTGCCGCCAGGTGGAGGCGTTGGCGATCGGCAGGTTGTTGGAGAGCGCGAAGTTGATGGGCCGTCCGGACGCGCGCAGTGCCTTGTCCCAGGCCTGCACGTCCGGGATGTCCGCGCTGCCCACGCCGTCGATTTTCAGGTAGTCGACCGCCCAGGAGGCGAACTGCCGCGCCCACGAGTTCACGAACTCCTGGGCGCCGGGCTTCTCGTAGTCGATGTAGTACATGTTCTTGCAGTTGTAGTTCTTCTCGGTCTTCGAGGTGTCGGCGATGTCCTTCGCGTGGTACGAGGTCCCCTCGATCGGTGTGTTCGCGGTGACCGCGTTCTTGGCGATGCCGGGGGTGACGTAGAAGCCGAACTTCAGGCCCTTGCCGTGGATGTAGTCGGCGAGCGCCTTCATGCCGGACGGGAACTTGGCGGTGTCGACGGCCCAGCGGCCGTAGGAGTCGACGACGAAGCCGTTGGAGTCGCACTTCTGCCAGAAGTCGTCGAGGTTGATGAAGACGAAGCCGTGGTCCTTGAGGCCGCTCGCCACCATGGCGTCCGCCTGGGCCTTGATCTTGGCCTCGGTGGGATTGCGGCGGACGAAGCTCCAGCTGCTCCAGCCCATGGCGGGCCGCACGGACTGGCCGTTGTCGGACGCGGCGGCGGGTCGGGCGGAGGCGAGCAGTGGGATCGCCGAGGCGATCATCAGCGCGACCACCGCCACGACCAGTGATCTGATGCGGGTCATGACTGTCCTCCGTTCGCGGGTGTGGCGTATGAGGTGCCGATCCATGCCTCGTCGATCCGCAGCCGCTTGTAGCGGGTGGAGTCGCTGGACGCGGCCCAGGTGGAGTCGACTTCGAGGCGGACGTAACGAGCGTCGGCCGCGGTCAGGTCGATGCCCTGGATTCCGCGCCGGCTGGGGAGCTCACCGGTCTTGACGGCGCTGCCCCAGGTGCTGCCGTCGGAGCTGAGGAACACCCTGTACGCCTTGATCCGTGCCGACTGTTCGGTGTCGGAACGGGCGTAGGCGACCGAGTCCTCCCGCTGGTTGAGCCCGATGTACTGCACCTTCTTCGCCGACCCGAGGTCGAAGGTGAGGCTCACGGGGAGCGTCTTGTCGCTGTCCCAGTAGGTGAGGTAGTCGCCGTCGCCCGCGGCCGTCGCGCCATGACCGCTCGCCGAGGCGCTCGCGGACATCGTGACGCCCGACAGGATGCCCTGGCGGCCGGCGGTCGTCACCTTGAAGACGGTGTCGTACGGGTCCCAGGAGCCGAGCCCGGTCAGAGTGAGTACCCCTCCGGACTGCGACCACGAAATCGCCGTTCCCGTACGGAGGTTGGTGACGGAGGCGATCCGGTAGCCGTTGTCGCGGATGCGCAGGGTGGTCGTGCTGGGCGGGGTCAGGACATGGACGTACTGGAGGTTCGGGTCGGTCTTGCTGACCGTCGTCACCCCGTGTGCGCCGTCGTTCCAGAACCCGGGCTTGAGGCCGCCGTACATGTAGCCGCCGCCCTCGGTTCCGTGCAGGGACTGCCAGATGGGGTCCAGGTAGGAGTCGGCGAAGGTGTTGAAGGCGCTCTGGTTGCTCGGGAACTTCCCGTTGACCTGGGCGGTCTCGGCCATCAGGGCCTTCACCGAGGAGCCGGCGTTGGTGATGAGCCGGCCGAGGGTGAGTTTCCTGTCGACGGACGGGTTCGAGCCGTCGTACCACCAGGCGCCGGTGGACGGGAGCTTGAAGTCGGCCTCCGTCAGCCGGGGTTGGGCCGTGTAGGCGGCCTGCGGATAGTCGTACGACGGAGTCATGCCCGTCTTCTGCTCATTGCTGATCATGTCCATGATCGGCGTGTCTTCGTTGTTGTTGCTGAGGGTGTAGCTCGGACGCTTCTGCTGGATCTGCGCGTAGAGGTCGTGGCTCTCCCAGTACGCGTTGTCGTTGTCGATCCAGAAACCGCCGAGGTCGGGGTAGCGGTCCATGACCTCGAAGAAGTTGTCGTAGCTGAAGCGGCCGAACCCGTCGCGGGTGGTGAGGTCGACGTTCGTGCCCTTGTAGGCGGAGTAGGCCGCCGAGTCGAGCCACTCGTGGCCGCCCTCGTCGTGCCACTGGGGGTCGTCGGTCATGTAGAGGATGACCTTCAGGCCCTTGGCCTTGGCCGCGGTGATCAGTTCGCCGACGAAGTCCCGCTTGGTGGTGCAACTGCCGGGGATCTTCGAGGGCCAGGGGCGGGCGTAGCCGAGGCGGCTGTGGAACGTGGCGAGGACCAGGTACTGAGTGTGCAGCTTCTGCGCCTCGTTCACCCAGTAGTCGGGGCTCCAGCCGCCGTTCGTGACGTCGTTCTCCCAGGCGGTGCAGCTGGTGTGGGCGGGGGCGGTGCGCAGGCCCCAGTGCAGGAAGAGGCCGCCGACGGACGCCCGGAGGAAGTCCTGCCGGGGATTGTCCAGGTCGAGAGGCTTCGCCGGGCCGGCGGGCTTCGCCACGCCGAGGGGCTTCGCGGCCGTGGCGCAGTCCTCGGTCGAGCCGGAGTTCGACACTCGCAGGCTGCCGCCCGACGTGTTGTGACTGTCCGTCAGGCAGTAACCGGTGACGGACTGGAAGCCCAAGCGGACGGTGCCGCCGCCCGCGTCGTTGGCGGCCGTGATCGCCTTGTTGATCGCGGGCGTGTCATTGGTCGAGCCGTCGCCCTTGGCGCCGTAGTCGCGCACGTCGTAGACGCCTGCCTGGGGACGGGGGTTCGGGGCCGCGAGGGCCGAGGGGTGGCTCAGTCCGAGGACGACGGCGAACGCGAGGACCGCGACGAACGCGGATGCCACCCAACTCCTGTGGTACGTGGGGGGTTTCATGGGGGAGGTTCCTCACACCAGCTGGTAGCCGCGCAGGTTGGTGAGGAGCAGGTAGCAGTCCTGCAGGGACCCGGAGGTGTCACCGAGCGAGCGGTAGATGCCCCACTTGGGCCGCACGCGGTCGGCGAGGAAGGTGTCGACGCCCGTCTTGGACTTGTCGATGACGGTCGTGGACCCGTTCTTGAGGATCCAGCGGACCGTACCCGCCGAGCCGTTGCCGACCTTGATCTGGAAGTCGACGTCGATCCATTTGTTGTGCAGCGGCTCCAGATCCGTCCGGCCGACCAGGATGTCGTCGATGGCGAGCTTCAACTCGATGGTCTGGACGCCGTTCACGCGCCGCAGCGACTGCACGACGAGCGGCGAGCTGCCGGCGCCGGGCTGCTTCATCTGCATGATGTGGGTGAAGGTCGTCGTGGCCTTCAGGGAGCTGGGGATGTACATCGAGTACGTGACCCGCCAGGTCTGGCCCTCGTTCCACTTGAGGTAGTTGCTGCCGCTGCCGTTGCGCAGCCCGGTGACCTCGTGACGCTGCCGGTCGGTGGAGGTGTCTCGGTCGACGGTGTGCATGTTGAAGCGCCAGTTGTTGCCGGTGGCGAAGATGTGCGGATGCCCGGCGGGGTGCGAGTCGGCGCGGTCGTCCTCGATCGTCTCGAAGGCGCCGAGGCCGTCGGCGCTCGCCGACGGCGCCCACTTCTGCTGCCAGGAGGCAGCGTGCGCCGTGGTGGCGGGCAGGCCGACGGCCGCTCCGGCGGCTCCGCCGAGAGCGGCGCCCAGCAGTGCCCTTCTTGATGTGTTCATGACACTAATCACCTCGCAATTGTTCGTTCATGATCAGAAATGCGCCGAGACCGTGCAGGTCGTTGGTCTCCCGGGGGCGTGCGACGTAGAAGTCGTAGTCGCCGACGTTGGTGCCGATGGAGATGTCGGTGAGCGCGGTGCGGCCGTCGGAGCCGAGCGAGATCCTGGCGAGGACGCCCTCGTAGCCGCGCCGTGCGACGGACCGGTAGTGCGCGTCGAGGTATCCCCGCTGGGCGCCGCGCGAGAGGGCGTAGGTGAACATGCTGGAGCAGGAGGTCTCGGTCCAGTTGTCGCTCCGGCTGCCCTTGTCGATCACCTGGAACCAGCGCCCGGTCTTCGTATCCTGGTACCGCTCCAGGCCGGCGGCCAGGCGCCGGAGGATGCCGACGAGTTCGGAACGGCGGGCGTGGTCCGTGGGGAGGGCGTCGAGCACGTTGACGAGGGCCATCGAGTACCAGCCGACCGCTCGGCACCAGTGCTCGGGGGCGAGACCCGTATGCGGATCGGCCCAGCTCACGGTCTTCGACTCGTCGTAGGCATGCCGCAGCAGCCCGTTCGGAACCTGGAGGTGGCGCCCGTAGACGGCGAGCTGCTTCGCTGCCTCGTCGTCGGCGTACGCCGAGTCGCCGAACTCCCTGCCGTACTCGACGAGGAACGGGGTCACCATGTAGACGCCGTCCGACCAGAGCTGGTGGGCGCGGCTGCTGGTGTCGGCGTGCCAGAAGCCGCCGTCGGAGGTGCGCGGGTAGGTGTCCAGCCGGTCGCGGATGGTGCGGGCCGCGATGCGGTAGCGGTCGTCGCCGGTCTCGTGGTGCAGGATCACCAGCAGCCGGCCGGCCTGCATGCTGTCGAGGCTGTTGAACTTCTGGTCGATGCTGCCGTCGCCGTGCACGAAGCGGTCCACGTAGGTCCGGATGTACGAGAGGTACCGCGGCTCGTGCGTGCGCCGGTAGGTGAGGTACTGGCCGTAGAGATACAGGCCGACGGGGTACGACCAGCCGCCGATGGTGCTCGGGGTGAAGCGGGCCGTGGTCGAGTCGACCATGGCCGTGGACCAGTCGGTGGCGGCTGCCGGGCGGGTGACGGACGGGGGCGGCGCGGCGGTGGGCGGGGCCGCGGCCGAGACCGTCAGCAGACCCGCCGCGGCGAGTGCTCCCGCCGTGAGAACGGGACGCAGGGCCGGTGTGGCACGGAAACGTCTCATGGCTTTCCCACCTTCAGGACTCGACCGTCGTTCACATGTGTGTATGAGGTTCACGCACTGGGCTGAGGGATG
This sequence comes from Streptomyces sp. NPDC051677, assembly GCF_044453465.1. Classification (NCBI taxonomy): domain Bacteria; kingdom Bacillati; phylum Actinomycetota; class Actinomycetes; order Kitasatosporales; family Streptomycetaceae; genus Streptomyces; species Streptomyces sp. NPDC051677. Next base: position 146,564 of record NZ_JBITCT010000002.1, on the reverse strand, counting down.
GGGAACAGAGTCCCGGCCGGACCGGGCGCGGTCAATGGTCCGGACCGATCGGCTCAGGCTCCTTTCCGGCCAATATCCCCTCAAGGCAAGGGGGTTGACGGGGCCCGTGGGGCAGGTCCACCTTGTAGCACTCGGTAAGGAAACTTTCCTATCAGAAGAAGGGTCCCCCCACAGTGCGTTCTCGAACATTGCCCCTCACCGCGGCCGCGGCGGCCGCCCTCCTCGGCGCCGCCCTCCCGGCGAACGCCTCCGCAGGCCCCGCCTCGACGCAGGAGGGCTCGGTCAGCGCGGCCGACCTGCTCGCCAAGGTGACGTCCTGCTCGCAGATCTCGAACGGCAAGTACAAGACCGACGACGAGACATCGGCCTCCGTCCCGGTCTGCGGCAAGAACGGCGCCGTCTTCTGGAAGGCCGACATGGACGTCGACTGCGACGGCCAGCGCACCTCCAAGTGCAGCGAGGACACCGACCCCTGGTACCAGGACGACACGGCCTTCCACCAGTCGGACGGCAAGGCGCTGCGCGCCGACTCGCTGCCCTACGTCGTCGTGCCCAGCTCCAGCTCCATCTGGAACTACGGCTCCGCGGGCATCAAGGGCGGCGGGGTCGTCGCCGTGATCTACCAGAACAAGGTGGAGTACGCGGTCGTCGGCGACACCGGCCCCACGAAGATCATCGGCGAGGCCTCGTACGCGACGGCCAAGGCGCTCGGCATCGACCCGGACCCGGAGAACGGCGGCACCGACTCCGGCGTCACCTACATCCTCTTCAAGAACTCCAAGGTGTCCCCCATCGAGAGCCACAGCGCGGCAGTGACCCTCGGCGACCAACTGGCCAAGACGTTCATCCGCAACAACTAGCCGAGGCGTTCATCCGCAACAACCAGCCAGGCGTCCGGGCCACCGGCCCTGCACTGTCAGGTTCCTGACCCCGGTGCGGCGCTCGCCGGCCGGGGTCCGGCCGTGTCGTACGCGTCCTGGTCGGGCACGGCCGGGGCCTCCACCGCGATCTGCACCACCGGCTGCTCCGGGCTGCGGCCGCCCCGCCGCAGCACCCCGCCCGCGAGCACCGGACGTCCGCCCGTGTGCAGGGCGACGGCGGTCATCGGGACGGCGACGACGAGCAGTCCGGCGCCCAGCGCCAGCCCCATCACCGGGAACCCGGCCTGCGCCGACAGCACGCTTCCGGTGAGCGGCCCGGCCGCCGTCCCCAGCGAGCCCGCCGACCCGACGAGCACCGCCCAGCGCCCGCGCGGGTCGAGCGAGGCGGCGAGCCCGATCAGGTACGACAGCACGATCGGGTAGAGGACGTTCCAGGCGATCTCGCCGGCCGCGAAGCTCACCGGCCCGGTCGCGGACGCGCTGGCGACGACGCAGCCGGCGATGAGGACGGTCCCGGCGCCGATCGGCGCCGCCCGCCCCAGCCGCGTCCCGAGCGCGCTCGCGCCGAGCACGCCCATGAGTCCGGCGCCCAGCGCCACCGCGAAGACGACGCCGACGGCGGTCTCGGAGAGGTGAGCCTGCGTCAGGCCGATGCGTCCGCTGACGCCCCACAGGGAGTTCTGCACCAGCGACCAGCAGGGCATCGCGGCGGCCAGGACGAGGCCGGAGCGCAGGTGGGGGAGGCGGGCGGGACGGTCCTCGGGGCGGGTGCGGGCCGGCGCCGTCCGGTGGGGCAGCCGTCCGGTCAGCGGCCATACGGCCAGCGCGGTGAGCGCGATCGCGGCGAGCGGCTGCCCGTGTCCCGCGCCGAGGTGAGGCACCGTCAGATAGACGGCGCCCGCGAGCGCGGAGACCGCGAGCAGGCCCAGCGTGGAGGCGCGGTGCGGGTCGGGCTGTGCGGCGATGCGGGTGGCGGCGACCGTCGTGGCCGTACCGGATCCGATGCCGCCGAGGACCGCGCCCGCGACGACGGACGGCACGTCACCGGCGAGGGCGGCGCCGCCGTAGCCGAGGACGGCGAGGGTCAGTCCGATCCGGGCGAGAGTCCGCGCCCCGATCCGCTCCACGCGGGAGGCGAGCAGGAACCCGGCGGCGGCCGAACTCAGCAGCAGGGCGCTGCCGACGGCGCCCGCCTCGGTGGCGGACAGCGGCAGTCCGGCGTCCAGTCGGCCGACCACGGTCGGCAGCAGGTAGGGGGCGAGGTACCCGGCCGTGAAAAGGGCGACGACGGGCCAGGGCACGGTGGTGCGAGGGGCGAACACGGGCGTTCCAGGGCATGCGAAAGGGACGGCTCAAGAAAGGGGGGTTGGGCGCCGACCGTCGACGGACAGGAACGCGCGGCCAATTTGTATCAAGCACGCGGTTGCGGAAGAAGGGCGGGGTGGGTGATGTGGATCACTTTACGTTTGAGGCGCGTTTGGGGTGGGGGAGTCCGGGTAGACGTGATGCCTCGCGCTGGTGGAGGGGCCCCTCACGTCGGCGGGCGGACCGCTAACGCCAGTGGGCCGTCCCGCCGGAACCCGGCGCCGTCGCCTCGATCTTCGCCCTGATCTCCCGCATCACCGTCACGATCCGCTCCTCGTGCTCCGGCGTCAGCCGGGCCACCGGCACGGAGCAACTGATCGCGTCCTGGGCGGGGATGTCGTAGCGCAGGGCGAAGCCGAAGCCGACGATGCCGAGGACGCCCTCCTCGCGGTCCACGGAGTACCCGCGCGCCCGCACCCCGGCGAGGTCGGCGAGCAACGACTCCCGGTCGGTGTGGGAGTGCGGGGTCAGTGCCTCGTACGGCCCCTCGGGCAGCTCCTCGTCCGGCCGCTGCGCGAGAAGCGCCTTGCCGAGCGCGCCGACGTGCGCGGGCAGCCGGCGTCCGACCCGGCTGATGGTGCGGAGGTACTCGTGCGACTCGCGGGTCGCCAGGTACGCGACGCCCCGGCCGTCCAGCCGGCCCAGGTGGATGGTCTCGCCCAGGGCCTCCGACGCCTCGTCGAGATACGGCCTCACCAGCCGGACGCGCGGGTCGGAGTCGAGGTAGCTGGTGCCGGTCAGCAGGGCGTGGATGCCGATGCCGTAGAGGGAGCCGGTGACGTCCGTGCGCACCCAGCCCCGGCTGATCAGGGTCTGCAACAGGGCGTACATCGAGCTGCGCGGCACGCCCAGCTCGTCCGCCAGCTCCTGCAGCCGCGCCGGCCGGTCGCCGCGCGCCGCGAGCAGTTCCAGCAGCTCGACCGTGCGCGCCGCCGACTTGACCTCGCGGACGCCGCCCCCGCCACCTGTCTCCGCCATGAGCCGATCGTAGGCGGGTCGGACGCCCCATTGACGACCCCCATGGGCGCCCCCATTGGCGACCCTCATTGACGACCGGCGTGCACGTATCTAATCTCTGTCTTCATACGTAGATTCCGTCTACATGGGGAGATGATCCAGGGTGAGTGGCGACGGCGGTACGGACACAGAGGCCGTGGTGCGAAGGCTGCGGGCCGGGATGGCGGACGGCGTGCTGTCGTTCCCGCTCACGAGCTTCCACGACGACGGCGCCCTCGACCCCGACGGCTTCCGCACGCATGTCGCGGCCCAGATCGCGACCGCCCCCGGCGCGGTCTTCCCCGCCTGCGGCACCGGCGAGTTCTTCTCCCTCGACGAGGACGAGTACCGGCAGGTGGTGACGATCGCCGCCGAGGAAGCGGCCGGCCGCGTGCCCGTCATCGCCGGGGTCGGCTACGGCTGGGCCCAGGCCGTGCGGTTCGCGCGCATCGCCGAGGAAGCCGGCGCCGACGCCCTTCTCGTCCTCCCGCACTACCTCGTCGCCGCCCCGCAGGACGGTCTCGTCGCCCAGCTGGAGCAGATCGCCGCCCGCACCCGGCTGCCCCTCATCGCCTACCAGCGCGGTCAAGTCGCCTTCACGGCAACCTCGTTGCGCCGCATCGCCGCCCTGCCGACCGTCATCGGCCTCAAGGACGGCCACAGCGACCTCGACCGCCTCCAGCGCCTCACTCTCGCGGCGCCCGAGGGCTTCCTCTTCTTCAACGGCGCCGCCACCGCCGAGATCCAGGCCCGCGCCTACGCCACCGTCGGCGTCCCCGCCTACTCCTCCGCCGTCCACGCCTTCGCCCCCGAGATCGCGAACGCCTTCTTCGGCGCGTTGCGGGCCGGCGACGACAAGACCGTGGAGCGGCTGCTGCGCGACTTCTACGTCCCGCTCGTCGAGCTCCGCGACCGGGCGCCCGGATACGCGGTGTCCCTGGTGAAGGCCGCGGCCCGGCTGCGCGGACGTCCCGTCGGACCCGTCCGCGCCCCGCTCACCGACCCCTCGCCCGCCGATCTGGCCGACCTCACGACCCTGCTGACCGCCGGCCTCGACCTCGTAGGAGCCGCCCTGTGAGCCGCGACCTCACGATCACGGACGTCCGCCTGACCCCGATCCTGGTCGCCGACCCGCCCCTGCTCAACACCCAGGGCGTGCACCAGCCGTACACGCCCCGACTGATCGTGGAGGTCGAGACGGCGGACGGGGTCACGGGCGTCGGCGAGACGTACGGCGACACCAAGTACCTGGAACTGGCCCGCCCGTTCGCCGAGAAGCTGCACGGCCGCCCGGTGAGCGACCTGAACGGCCTGTTCACCGTCGCCGACGAGGTGGCCGTCGACAGCTCCCGGGTCTTCGGGCAGGTCGACGTCGGCGGGCTGCGCGGCGTCCAGACCGCCGACAAGCTGCGCCTGTCCGTCGTCTCCGCCTTCGAGGTCGCCTGCCTCGACGCCCTCGGCAAGGCGCTCGGTCTGCCCGTGCACGCGCTGCTCGGCGGCAAGGTGCGCGACGCGGTCGAGTACAGCGCCTACCTGTTCTACAAGTGGGCCGACCACCCCGAGGGCGTCGCGGCGGAGAAGGACGACTGGGGCGCCGCCGTCGACCCGGCCGGAGTCGTCGAGCAGGCCCGCCGCTTCAAGGAGCGCTACGGCTTCACCTCCTTCAAGCTCAAGGGCGGCGTCTTCCCGCCGGACGAGGAGATCGCCGCCGTCCGCGCCCTGGCCGAGGCGTTCCCCGGTCACCCCCTGCGCCTCGACCCCAACGGCGCCTGGTCCGTGGAGACCTCACTGAGGGTGGCCGAGGAGATCGGCGGCATCCTCGAATACCTGGAGGACCCGGCCCTCGGCACCCCGGCCATGGCCGAGGTCGCCGCGAGGACCGACGTGCCGCTCGCGACCAACATGTGCGTGACGACGTTCGCCGAGATCAAGGAGGCGTTCACCCGGGACGCCGTCCAGGTCGTCCTCTCCGACCACCACTACTGGGGCGGACTGCGCAACACTCAGCAACTCGCCGCGATCTGCCGCACGTTCGGCGTCGGCGTCTCCATGCACTCCAACACCCACCTCGGGATCAGCCTGGCCGCGATGACCCACGTCGCGTCGACCGTCCCGAACCTCCACCACGCCTGCGACTCCCACTACCCCTGGCAGTCGGAGGACGTCCTCACCGAGCGCCTCACCTTCACCGACGCCAAGGTCACCGTCTCCGACGCACCCGGCCTCGGCGTCGAACTCGACCACGCCAAGCTGGCGTTCCTCCACCAACGCTGGCTCGACGACGACGGCGCACTGCGCGAACGCGACGACGCAGCGGCCATGCGAGCGGCCGACCCCGACTGGTCCACACCCCCCACCCCCCGCTGGTAACCACCCGCCCCTCCTTGGCCCCCGAGGTGATCCCGGGGCGTGGGCCGCAATGGCCGGTCGGGGGCGGTGGGCGGCTGGTGGGGTTGTGAGGGGGTGCGGGTGCGCCTTTCGGTGTGTCGGTGGGGTGTGTGACTGGCCGCGGGTTGTCGGTGGTGTGGTGCACACTGGCCAGATCGGCACCACGTCAGGGAGCGCACCGTGACCGCGTCCACCGGAGAGGGACACCACCACCAGACCCGCCAGGCCGGCCTGAGCAGTCCGACCGGTCCGGCCGGCCAGAGCGGCCGCGGCTGCCCGGCCGCCGGGGTCGACCCCCTGGCCGCCCACCGCGCCCCCGACGATCCGCCGTGGGACGTCTACCTCACCGGCCCCGTCTTCCTCGACATCATCTTCACCGGGCTCGACTCCGCCCCGGTGCGCGGGACGGAGTCCTGGGCGCGCGGCATGGGGTCCAGCCCCGGCGGCGTCGCCAACATGGCCACCGCACTCGCCCGCCTCGGCCTGCGCACCTCCCTCGCGGCGGCCTTCGGCGACGACCACTACGGCGAGTACTGCTGGGACGCCCTCGAACGGGGCGAGGGCATCGACCTCAGCACCTCCCGCACGGTCCCCGGCTGGCACTCCTCGGTCACCGTCTCCATGGCCTACGAGGGGGAGCGCACGATGGTCTCGCACGGCCACGAGCCGCCCCCGCAGGAACCGACCCCCACCTGTCCGCCCCCCGCCCGCGCCGCCGTCGCCTCCCTCACCCCCGGCAGACGCGCCCCCTGGATCGAGCAGGCCGCCGCCCGCGGCGCCCGCATCTTCGCCGACGTCGGCTGGGACGACACCGGCGCCTGGAACCTCGCAGGCCTCGCCGACCTGCAGCACTGCGAGGCCTTCCTGCCGAACGCGGAGGAGGCCATGCGCTACACCGGCGCCACCTGCCCCCGCGCCGCCGCCCACGCCCTCACCGCGCACGTACCGCTCGCGGTCGTCACGCTCGGCGCGGACGGCGCGTACGCCGTGGACCGCCGGACCGGCGAGAGCGCCGAGGTCCCGGCCATCGCCGTCGAGGCCCTCGACCCCACCGGCGCGGGGGACGTCTTCGTGGCCGGCTTCGTCACCGGCACCCTCGCCGACTGGCCCCTCGCCGACCGCCTCGCCTTCGCCGGCCTCACCGCCGCCCTCTCCGTCCAGGAGTTCGGCGGCTCCCTCTCCGCCCCCGGCTGGTCCGAGATCGCGGCCTGGTGGCGCAAGGTCCAGTCGGTCGAGGGCCAGGACCCCGAGGCACTGCGCCGGTACGCGTTCCTGGACGGCCTGCTCCCGGCGCCGCTCCTGGCGGAGGACGAGGCCGCCCCGTGGCCGCTGCGCAGAGCCGTCCCGACGATCGGTTTCGGCCGCTCGGCATAGTCCGGCACGGGTCACCGGACCCGGTAAAAAGTCCTACGGCGTTGTCAGCCCCCTGGCGTACCCTTGAACTCGCCAGGCCGCCCTCGTGGCAGGCGAGACGCATCCGGGAGGACGTAGAGGCCTTCGGGCCGGCCTATGACTCAGACACCCACAGCTCACACGCCCGCGCAGGGCAAGGCGAGAGCACAGTTCACGGTTCCCGCCCAGCACCCCATGGTGACGGTGCTGGGGTCCGGAGACTCGCTTCTGCGCGTGATAGAGACGGCCTTCCCGGCGGCCGACATCCACGTCCGGGGCAATGAGATCAGCGCGGTCGGCGACGCAGCGGAAGTCGCCCTCATCCAGCGCCTGTTCGACGAGATGATGCTGGTGCTCCGCACCGGGCAGCCGATGACGGAGGACGCAGTGGAACGCTCGATCGCCATGCTGCGGGCGAGTGAGAACGGGACGAGTGACGGCCAGGAGACCCCGGCCGAGGTACTGACACAGAACATCCTGTCCTCGCGCGGCCGCACCATCAGACCCAAGACCCTCAACCAGAAGCGGTACGTCGACGCGATCGACAAGCACACGATCGTCTTCGGCATCGGCCCCGCCGGCACCGGCAAGACCTACCTGGCCATGGCCAAGGCGGTCCAGGCCCTGCAGTCCAAGCAGGTCAACCGCATCATCCTGACCCGCCCGGCGGTCGAGGCCGGCGAGCGCCTCGGCTTCCTGCCCGGCACGCTCTACGAGAAGATCGACCCCTACCTGCGCCCGCTGTACGACGCGCTGCACGACATGCTGGACCCGGACTCGATCCCGAAGCTGATGGCTTCGGGGACGATCGAGGTGGCGCCGCTGGCGTATATGCGCGGCCGCACGCTCAATGACGCCTTCATCATCCTGGACGAGGCCCAGAACACCTCGCCCGAGCAGATGAAGATGTTCCTCACCCGCCTCGGCTTCGACTCGAAGATCGTGATCACGGGTGACGTGACACAGGTCGACCTGCCGAACGGCACCAAGTCGGGTCTGCGTCAGGTCCAGGACATCCTGGAGGGGCTGGACGACGTCCACTTCTCCCGCCTGTCGTCCCAGGATGTCGTCCGGCACAAGCTGGTCGGCCGTATCGTCGACGCGTACGAGCAGTACGACAGCCACAACGGTACGGAGAACGGCACCCACAAGGGCAGCCGTAACAAGCGGAAGTAGACAAGCCAGCACCATGTCGATCGACGTCAACAACGAGTCCGGAACCGAGGTCGACGAGCAGGCGATCCTCGACATCGCCCGCTACGCGCTCGCGCGGATGCGCATCCACCCGCTCTCCGAGCTTTCGGTGATCGTCGTGGACGCCGACGCCATGGAGCAGCTGCACATCCAGTGGATGGACCTGCCGGGGCCGACGGACGTCATGTCCTTCCCGATGGACGAGCTGCGTCCGCCGTCGAAGGACGACGACGAGCCCCCGCAGGGCCTCCTCGGCGACATCGTGCTGTGCCCGGAGGTCGCGAAGAAGCAGGGCGAGGAGGCAGCCACGCAGCACACCATGGACGAGGAGCTCCAACTGCTCACCGTCCACGGCGTGCTGCACCTGCTCGGCTACGACCACGAGGAGCCCGACGAGAAGGCCGAGATGTTCGGTCTGCAGGCGGCCATCGTGGACGGGTGGCGTGCGGAGAAGGGCCTGACCGGCCCCTCGCCGGCCCCGACCGTGTCATGAGCCTCGCCCTGGTCTCCGGCGCGATCGCCCTGGTCGTCGTCGCCTGGCTCGCCGCCTGCGCGGAGGCGGGCCTCGCGCGCGTGTCCAGCTTCCGCGCCGAGGAGGCCGTACGCGGCGGCCGACGCGGCAGCGCCAAGCTGGCGCAGATCGCCGCCGACCCCACCCGCTATCTGAACGTGGCGCTGCTGGTCCGCGTCGCCTGCGAGATGGCCGCCGCCGCGCTGGTCACCTACGCCTGCCTGAAGGAGATCGACGGCACGGCCCCGGCCCTGTTCGCCGCGATCGGCGTCATGGTCCTGGTGTCGTACGTCGCGGTCGGCGTCTCCCCGCGCACGATCGGCCGTCAGCACCCCCTGAACACGGCGACGGCGGCGGCGTACGTCCTGCTCCCGCTGGCGCGGATCATGGGTCCGATCCCGTCCCTCCTCATCCTCATCGGCAATGCGCTGACCCCCGGCAAGGGCTTCCGCCGGGGCCCGTTCGCCTCCGAGGCGGAGCTGCGCGCGCTGGTCGACCTCGCCGAGAAGGAGTCCCTGATCGAGGACGACGAGCGCCGCATGGTGCACTCGGTCTTCGAGCTGGGCGACACCCTCGTCCGGGAGGTCATGGTCCCGCGGACCGACCTCGTCGTCATCGAGCGCTACAAGACCATCCGCCAGGCCCTGACCCTCGCCCTGCGCTCCGGTTTCTCCCGGATACCCGTGACCGGGGAGAACGAGGACGACATCGTCGGGATCGTGTACCTGAAGGACCTGGTCCGCAAGACGCACATCAGCCGGGACGCCGAGGGCGAGCTGGTCTCGACGGCCATGCGGCCGGCCGCGTTCGTCCCCGACACCAAGAACGCCGGCGATCTGCTGCGCGAGATGCAGCAGGACCGCAACCACGTCGCCGTCGTCATCGACGAGTACGGCGGCACGGCCGGCATCGTCACCATCGAGGACATCCTCGAGGAGATCGTCGGCGAGATCACCGACGAGTACGACCGTGAACTCCCGCCGGTGGAGGACCTGGGCGACGACCGCCACCGGGTCACCGCCCGCCTCGACATCACCGACCTCGGCGAGCTGTACGGCCTGGAGGAGTACGACGACGAGGACGTGGAGACGGTGGGCGGGCTGCTGGCCAAGGCCCTGGGCCGGGTCCCCATCGCGGGCGCGTCGAGCACCGTCGACCTGCCGGACGGCCGGGCCCTGCGGCTGACGGCGGAGGCGGCGGCCGGCCGCCGGAACAAGATCGTGACGGTGCTGGTGGAGCCGGTGGACCCGGCGGAACCGCCTGAGGAGGAGAAGCCCGAGTGACGCCCCAGGAGCTTCGCTCCTTCTGTCTGTCCTTCAACGCGGCCGTGGAGGACTTCCCGTTCCGCCCGGAGATCTCGGTCTTCAAGGTCGGCGGGAAGCTCTTCGCCCTGACGACGCTGGACGCGCGGCCGCTGACCGTGAACCTCAAGTGCGACCCGGACGACGCGGTGCGCCTGCGCACCGAGCACCCGGGCCTGATCGCCCCCGGCTACCACATGAACAAGCGCCACTGGAACACGGTGACGGTCGACGGCGACCTCCCCGACCGGCTGGTCCGGGAGCTGGTGGAGGACTCGTACGACCTGGTCGTCGCCGGTCTGCCGCGCGCGGAGCGGCTCCGTCTCGACCGGCCCTGAGGCCACGGCAGGCGCTCACTCGACGCCCAGGGGCCCGATGCCCAGGTCCTCGCGCATCAGGTCGCGCATCCGGGCCATGGCCGTACGCCGCTGCGCGATCAGGGGCGCGTCCTCGGGGGAGCCGACGGCGACGCCCCGGGCGTAGGCGTCGCGCAGTCGGCGCAGGCTGTGGAACGCCTCGTTCCCGGCGGTCACGACCTGGGGCGGGCCCACGAGCCAGAGGCGTTCGCTCGCCGTGTACAGGCCGGTGCCGCGGAAGGCCTCCCGGACGGCTGCGTCACGCGCCGCTCCTGACATGTGATCGCCCAGCGCTACGGCGCGTATCTCCTCACCCGCTGTCTTGAGCGCGGAGACGAACTCCGTGTACACCTCGCGTCGCACCTGGAGCGCGTGCCGGGACTCCTCGCGCCGCCATCGGTTGCGATCGGCGATCAGCGTGGCGGCGATGCCGATGACGGCGCCGGTCAGTGTGGAGAGCAGGGGCATCCAGTCCATGCGCTGCGGCCTTTCGTCGTTTCCCGCACAGGGCAAAGGCGTTCGGCCCTGGGGCGGGGGAGTCGGCGTCCCGGTCGACGACCTTCCATCTGCCCGCCGGCGACTACACCATGAGTCTCGTCGTCAACGGTCAGGGCCCGGCCTTCCTGGGAAACGTCATCATCGCCGACTGAGTCCGAGGGGGCGCTCCGTCCTCGGGGGCGGTTCTTCGTATGCTCGGGGCATGACCGACAGCAACGGGCTCGACCCCGAGGACCGCAAGATCGTCACCCTGGCCCGTTCCGCGCGGGCCCGCAACGGCGTGCCCGAGGGGGCTGCCGTGCGGGACGAGACGGGACGTACGTATGTCGCCGGGACGGTGGATCTGCCGTCGCTGCGGCTGAGCGCGCTGCGGACGGCGGTGGCGATGGCGGTGGCCTCGGGGGCGAAGTCGCTGGAGGCGGCGGCCGTGGTCACCGAGGCGGAGGGCGTCGCCGACGAGGACCGGGCCGCCGTCGCCGATCTGGGCGGGGCGAAGACGCCGGTGTTCGTGGCAGGGCCGGACGGGAGCGTGCGGCTCACCGTCTCCGCCGGCTGACGCACCAGGGGGCTCCGCCCCCTGGCCCCCGCTTGCCCTGGCCCCCACCCGTCTCCGCCGGATCGAGAACGCACCGGCCCAACTAAGGCCGGAATTCAGCCTTGCCCTCCTCTCGTCCCTGACGCGTCAATGGAACCGTAATTTCCGACGGACCGTCAGATTCACCCCCCACCGGCACCGGTGTCCGCACCCACCCGTCCCGTCACGGCCGTCCGTCTCCCCACATCCGGGAAGGAGCCGGAAACGCCATGAGAGGCAAGCGAATCGGATCAGGTGCGGCACTGCTGGCAGGGGCCCTCGCGGTCACCGGGCTGGCATTCGCACCCTCAGCCGCCGCCGTCACCCCGACGACGGCCACCGTGACCGCCAACTGCGGTCTGTTCGGGGGCGGCGCCGCCACCCTCACGGCCACCCAGACGGGCACGGCCGCCACCATCAAACTCACATCCACCGCGATCACCGCGCCGATCATGATCAACGCCAACACCATCGCCTCCACCCTCACGATGGCGAACTCGACCGGTTCCGCCCGCGTCTTCAGCGGCACGGTGAACCCCGCCATGGCCGTCGGCGACCCGATCACGGTCGGTCCGCTCAACGGCACCGTCGCCTCCGGTGACAAGCTGGACTTCTACAAGGGCTCCCTGAAGATGGTCGTCTTCGGGATCACCGTCACCTGTACGACGAACGCCGCCCAGTCGCCGGGGCCGTTCGTGTTCAACTGATAGCGGTTGAAAACTGAGCAGACGGGCCGTCAGTTTCCCAGCGGGACCAGGAAGCTGACGGTCCATCAGTTGACCTCGTCGCGTCTGTTGACTTCTCGTGCGATCCGCACCTCAATGCCCCCTGTCGGCGCAGAAGAGCCGCTGCGCCCGCACCCCGGAGGAGGGGGCAATCATGGGTTCACCCCGAAGTTCCGGAAGTTCCCGAGGTTCGCGAAGACGGCGCTGGGCGTCACTGCTCGGGGCGACCGCGCTCGCGGTCACCGCGGGCGGGGCGCTGGCCTGTCCGGCCGGCGCCGCGACCAACGTGGACTTCCCCACGCACTGCATCCCGCCGGCGATCGCCGGCCTCCCGCCGATCGACGGCACCACCACCGCCAAGATCACGGTGGACAACCCCAGCCCCAAGGTCGGCGACACCGTCAACGTGACCTACACGGTGGTCACGCCCGCCGCCAACAACCCCACCGACCTCGCCCTGCCGGCCGACATCATGACGCCGACCGGAAAGGTCACGCTCGGCGGCGCGCAGAGCGGCGCCGTCACCGTCGCGGGTCCGAAGAAGAACGACCCGGTGCCCGGCCGCGGCGTCTTCCCGTCGTTCTCCATGACCGGCGCCTTCACGGTCACCGCACCCGGCGCGATCAGCCTCTCGCCCGGCGACTACAACATCCACACCAGCTACATCCTGGAACTGGACACCCCCTGCACGGTGACCAACCCGCCCGCCCCGGTGTCGGAGACCGTCACCGCGGCCGACAACCCGCCGGCCAACACCCGGAACATCAACCTGGGTTCGGCCTCCGGCAGCCCGGGCGCGAGCGTCACGGTCACCGGCAGCGGCTTCACGGCGGGCGCCGCGGTCACCGTCGCCGGCCGGTCCGGGTCCGGCGAGACCGGGGACAAGACGACCCTGACCGCCAACGCGCAGGGAGCCGTCTCCGGCTCGCTCGTCGTCAACGACCTCACCACCACCGGGATCGTGGCGTACGAGGGCGCCACCTGGAGCGCCGACCTGGGCACCCCGCCCGCCGCGTACGTCGTCATCGACGACACGCCCGTACCCGCGGGCAGTCAGAAGCTGACGACCACCGTGAAGGCCGGCACGCTGTCGATGTCCCAGGCCGGGGACGCCGTGGCGATGTCCGCGGTCGACTTCGGCTCCGGCCAGGCCTCGACCGGAAGCCTCAACGCGGTGACGGTCAAGGACTTCCGCGGCGGACCCGCGGGCTGGTCCCTCACCGGCAAGGTCACCGACTTCACCGGCCCCGGCGCCAAGATCGACGCCGGCAAGCTGAGCTGGACGCCCGCCTGCACGACCAAGGCGGGCAGCCCGAGCACCTGTCAGGCCGGTTCGGCGGGCACGGTCGGCGCCTCGGGGGCGACCCTGGCGTCCACGCCCGACGGCACGGCCACCGGCGGCGAGTTCACCGCCAACGCCCAACTCTCCCTCGACGTACCGTCGTTCACGCCTCCGGGCAGCTACGCCGGCGTCCTGACCCTCACGCTCACCTGAGCGTACGCACCACGTCCACCGGTGGCCGGGCGCCCGCCCCACAGGTCCGCACCCGCCCGTCCACCAGCCGTCGCAGCCCGCCCGTGGGGGGTCCGCACCCATGCCCATGCGCAAACCGCACGTCCTCCTCCAGCCGTTCCTCCTGCCGGTTCTGCTGCCGTTTCTCCTGCCACTTCTCCTCTGTCTGCTCCTCGCCCCACCGGTCCACGCCGCCGACAACGGCAGCTGGTCCGTCTACCCCGTCTCCTCGGCCGTCGCCGCGCGGCCCTACTTCTATGTCTCGGCCGATCCCGGGCAGACGATCCAGGACAAGGTCGTCGTCGCCAACAAGACGGACGAGCCCCTCACCTTCCGGCTGTACGCGGCCGACGCCTACAACACCGCCCGCGACGGCGGGTTCGCCGTGAAGTCGCTCGGGGAGAAGATGCGGGGCGTGGGCGCATGGGCCCAGCTCCCCAAGGACCGCGTCACCGTGCCCGGCGGCAAGACGGTCACCGTGCCGTTCAGCGTCAAGGTCCCCGAGGGCGCCGAGCCCGGCGACCATCCCGGCGCGATCGTCGCGCTCGACGAACGGGTCGACAAGGGCGACGGCGGGGTCGCGCTCGGCGTCCAGCGGGCCGTGGGCGCCCGGGTCTACCTCCAGGTCGGCGGACCCACCCTGCCCGCACTCGCCGTCGAGAACGTCCACATCAGCCACCACCAGCCCCTGATCCCCGGCCTCGGCGACAGCACGGCGACGATTTCCTACACCTTGCACAACACAGGAAACGTCACCCTGGAACCCAAGGTGGAGCTGACGGCGAGCGGTCTGTTCGGCCGCACCCTCCTCACCCGAGACCTGAAGAGACTCCCGTCCCAGCTGCTCCCCGGCCAACGGGTCCGCCTCACCGAACGCTGGAGCAACGCCCCCCAGCTCGACTGGACGGACGTCGAACTCAGGGCGACCGCCGACAACACGAGCGAGTCGGCGACAGCGTCGTTCCTGGCGGTGCCCTGGCTGGCGACGGCAGTAGCGGTGGCGGTGACGGCAGCAGGGGTATGGCTGCTGATCAGGCTGCGGCGCAACTCCTCAGGGGCGCGGGGCCGTGACATGGTGCGGCTCCGCCGCCGGGCGCGGCCGGCCACAGCGGACCCGCAGACAAAAATCGGCCAACCCGCCGGACGCTAAAGCGCGTCCGGCCCCCGCTCACCCGTCCGCACCCGAACGACCGTTTCGACGGGGAGCGCCCACACCTTCCCGTCCCCGATCTTCCCGGTCCGTGCGGCCCGCACGATCGCGTCCATCACGGCATCCGATTCCGCATCCTCGACGACGACCTCGATCCGCACCTTCGGCACGAGGTCGACCTGGTACTCGGCGCCCCGGTACACCTCGGTGTGGCCGCGCTGCCGGCCGTACCCGCTGGCCTCGGTCACGGTCAGGCCGTGCACGCCGATCTCCTGCAGGGCCGTCTTGACCTCGTCGAGGCGGTAGGGCTTGACGATCGCGGTGATGAGCTTCATGCCGGTGGATTGACCTTCTGGGCGGAGAGGACGGAGTGCGAGCCGACCGGGGCGCCGTGGCCCAGGACGCCGTGATCGTATGCGGTCTCGGCGTGCACCGTAAGGTCCAGGCCGGTGTGCTCCTGGTCCTCGTCCGCACGGAAGCCGATCGTCTTGTCGAGCAGCTTGCCGAGGCCGTACGTCACGGTGAAGGCGTACGCGGCCACGACGACCACCGCGACCAGCTGCTTGCCGAGCTGGGCGAGCCCGCCGCCGTACAGGAGGCCCTCGGCGCCGCCGGTCATGGTGTCCACGGCGAAGACGCCGATGAGGAGCGTGCCGATGACGCCGCCGACCAGGTGGACGCCGACCACGTCGAGGGAGTCGTCGTAGTTCAGCTTGAACTTCCAGCCCACGGCGTAGGAGCAGACGACGCCGGCGGCGAGGCCCACGACCAGTGCGCCGAGCAGCGAGACCGACCCGCACGACGGGGTGATCGCCACCAGCCCCGCGACCGCGCCCGAGGCCGCGCCCAGCGTCGTCGGGTGGCCGTCGCGCTTCTGTTCGACGAAGAGCCAGCCCAGCAGGCCGGTGCAGCCGGCGGCGAGGGTGTTGAGGAAGACGGCGGCCGCCAGGCCGTTCGCGCCGAGGGCGGAGCCGGCGTTGAAGCCGAACCAGCCGAACCAGAGCAGGCCCGCGCCCAGCATCACCATGGGCAGGTTGTGCGGTCGCATCGCGTCCTTCTTGAAGCCCAGCCGCGGGCCCAGGACCAGGCACAACGCCAGACCGGAGGCGCCGGAGGCGATCTCGACGGGGAGACCGCCGGCGAAGTCCAGGGCGCCGAGCCGGTCCAGGATCCAGCCGCCCGGACCCCAGACCCAGTGGGCGATGGGAACGTATACGAGGAGCGCCCAGACCGGGACGAAGACCAGCCACGCGCCGAACTTCGCCCGGTCGGCGACCGCGCCGCTGATCAGTGCGGCCGTGATGATCGCGAAGGTGAGCTGGAAGGTGGCGAACAGCAGGGTCGGGACGGTCCCCTGGACGCTGTCCGGGCCGAGACCGGCCATCCCCGCGTGCTTCAGGCCGCCGATCAGCCCGCCGCCGATGTCGTCGCCGAAGGCGAGCGAGTAGCCGGCGGCCAGCCACACCACCGTGACCAGCGCGATCGACACGAAGCTCATCATGAGCATGTTGAGGACGCTCTTCGTGCGGACCATGCCGCCGTAGAAGAGGGCCAGGCCCGGGGTCATCAGCAGGACGAGGGCGGTGGCGGCGAGCAGCCAGGCGGTGTCGCCGGTGTTCGCTTGGGCGGCGGCCAGAGTCACGGGGTCTCCAACGATGCGGGGGCTCGTCAGAGGTTCACCGCCCCGCGTTTCCGGTAATGCACGGATGTGTTTCCGTGACGTTTCGTTGCGTGGAGGTTTCCGGGAGCTCACGGTGCGGGGCGTTGCCGCTCGTGTGTACGGCGGGGCTTCGTGGATCAGGGAGAATGGGGGCCATGAGCGTTCGTAACCAGTCATCCGAGCAGTCGGCCGAGTCCGTACACCGTGCCGGCTTCGCCTGCTTCGTGGGCCGCCCCAACGCGGGCAAGTCCACCCTCACGAACGCTCTCGTCGGGAAGAAGGTGGCGATCACCGCCAACCAGCCCCAGACGACGAGGCACACGGTCAGGGGCATCGTGCACCGCCCCGACGCCCAGCTGATCCTGGTCGACACGCCGGGCCTGCACAAGCCGCGCACGCTGCTCGGCGAGCGGCTCAACGACGTCGTCCGCACCACCTGGGCCGAGGTCGACGTGATCGGCTTCTGCCTTCCGGCGAACGAGAAGCTGGGCCCCGGCGACCGCTTCATCGCCAAGGAGCTGGCCGGGATCAAGCGGACGCCGAAGGTCGCCGTCGTGACGAAGACCGACCTCGTGGAATCCAAGGCGCTCGCCGAGCAGCTCATCGCGATCGACCAGCTCGGCAAGGAGCTGGGCATCGAGTGGGCGGAGATCGTGCCGGTCTCGGCGGTCGGCGACCAGCAGGTCGAGCTGCTGGCCGACCTGCTGATCCCGATGCTGCCGGAGAGCCCGCCGCTGTACCCCGAGGGCGACCTGACGGACGAGCCCGAGCAGGTGATGGTGGCCGAGCTGATCCGCGAGGCGGCCCTGGAGGGCGTCCGGGACGAGCTGCCGCACTCCATCGCGGTGGTCGTCGAGGAGATGCTCCCGCGCGCGGACCGTCCGGCGGAGAAGCCGCTGCTCGACATCCACGCGAACATCTACATCGAGCGCCCCAGCCAGAAGGGCATCATCATCGGCCCCAAGGGCAAGCGCCTCAAGGACGTCGGCATCAAGTCCCGCAAACAGATCGAGGCCCTCCTCGGCACCCCGGTCTTCCTCGATCTCCACGTGAAGGTAGCCAAGGACTGGCAGCGCGACCCGAAGCAGCTGCGCAAGCTGGGTTTCTAGGGTTTGCGATGGGGCGTCGAGTCCCGCAGGCAGGTCGAGGCGCTGCTTGGCACCCCCGCCGCGCGGCGGTAGCCGCATATTGATACAGCCTGGACCTCTATGTGAAGGTAGCCAAGGACTGGCAGCGCGACCCGAAGCAGCTGCGCAAGCTGGGTTTCTAGGGTTTGCGATGGGGCGTCGAGTCCCGCAGGCAGGTCGAGGCGCTGCTTGGCACCCCCGCCGCGCGGCGGTAGCCGCATATTGATACAGCCTCGATCTCCACGTGAAGGTAGCCAAGGACTGGCAGCGCGACCCGAAGCAGCTGCGCAAGCTGGGTTTCTGAACCGGTTGCGGGGGTGTCTAGACCGTTTGTGGGGACATGTCCTGGAGTCCCAGCACCCGTAGTAGCTGGAGTCGCTCGTGGGTGTCGGTGCCCGGGCGGGCCGTGTGGATGACCAGGAGCTGGTGGTGCTCGTGGCTGAGCAGGACCTCGCAGTCCAGTTCCAGCAGGCCCACCAGCGGATGCAGGAAGCGTTTCGTCGCCTTGTGGCGCAGGGCCACCTCGTGTGCGTCCCACAGCCGCGCGAACTCCTCGCTGCCCGCGCGGAGTTCGGCGACCAGCGCGGCCGGTTCCGGGTCGTCGGGGCGGGCCGCGGTCACCGCGCGCAGGTTGGCCACCTGGGCGCGGGCGTGGTCCGGCCGGTCCTCCTCCGGGAACAGACCGCGGGCGTCGGGGTCCAGGAAGTAGCGGCGGAGCAGGTTGCGCTCGCGTCGGGGGCGGGACATCACGTCGAGGGTCAGCGCCCTGCCCATCGCGTTCTGGGCCAGGACCTCGCCGCAGTCGGTCACCACCTGCGCGGGCGCGTCGTACAGCCGGTCCAGGATCAGCAGCAGCCCGGGCGAGACGTGCTTCGACGCCGTCTCGCGGCGCGGGGGCTCCTCGCCGGCCAGGTGGAACAGATGGTCGCGTTCGTCGTCGGTGAGCCGCAGGGCGCGGGCCAGCGCCGCCAGCATCTGGCGGGACGGGCGCGGGCCACGGCGCTGCTCCAGCCGCGTGTAGTAGTCGACCGACATCCCGGCCAGCTGTGCCACCTCCTCGCGCCGCAGGCCGGGCGTACGGCGGCGGGCGCCCGCGGTCAGGCCCACGGCCGACGGGGTCAGGCGGGCGCGGCCGCGGCGCAGGAAGTCGGCGAGTTCGGGTCGGTTCACCCTTCCAGACTGCGGCAGGCCGCCCGCCTTATCCAGGGACTGCCGGTCCCCTGATCGAGAGGTCTCTCCCGGTCCTCCCCGCCCCCGCCGAGGCTGGTGGCACCAGAGCACACGGCCACTGGACCAAGAGGAGCGGATGACGATGTCGACACTGGTGACGGGCACGACGGGACAGGTCGGCCGACGGTTCGTGCCGAGGCTGCTGGCGCAGGCCCGGCCGGGGGAGAAGGTGCGGGTCCTGGTGCGTGACGCCGCCCGCGCGCAGCGGTTCGCGGAGCTGGGCGCCGAGGTCGTGACCGGGGATCTTCGGGACTCGGAGGCGCTGGGCAAGGCGGTGGCCGGGGTGGACGCGGTCGTGAACGTCGCGGCGTCCTTCCGCGGGGTGCCGGACGAGGAGGCGTGGGCCGTCAACCGGGACGCGGCCGTCGAACTGGGCCGCGCCGCGCTGGCGAACGGTGTGCAGCGCTTCGTGCAGGTCAGCACGGGGCTGGTGTACGGCCGCGGGCGGGGCCGCCTGCTGACCGAGGAGGACGAGTCCCGGCCCGGCGGCACCATGTGGGGCGCTTACCCGGAGTCGAAGGCGCAGGCCGAGCGGGAGCTGCTCGCCATGGACGGCCTGGACGTGCGCGTCGCCCGGCTTCCCTTCGTCTACGGCGAGGGCGACCCGCACCTCGCCCAGTCGCTGATGTGGGCCAAGAACTGGGCGGCGACCCAGCGGCTGCACATGGGTCACCACGCGGACGTCGCCCAGGGTCTGCTGCGCATCCTGCACGCGCCGGGCATCGCCGGCCGGATCTACAACATCGCCGACGACGCCCCCGTCACCGCGGTCGAACTGCACGAGCTGAACGGCGTCGACGTCCCGGCCGAGCTCTACGAGCGCACCGACCCCGACCCCTTCTTCCAGCTGACGTCCACCGACCGCATCCGCCGTGAGCTGGGCTACCGCCCGCTGTACCCGAGCGTGTACGCGGCCCGCGTGGCCGGAGCCCTCTAGCCCCTCCGGACGACCAGGCACCAGTCCGCCGCCAGCGTCCAGACGCCGCCCGCGCCCGCGAGCAGCAGCAGGGACAGCGCGCCGCCCGCCGCCCCGGCCACGATCCTCCCCCACTCCCAACTTCGTTCGAGCGGGGGGACCCCCATCGTGCGCCGGCCCCGGCGGGACGTCGTACGGTCCGACAGCGCGCCGAACAGTGGGTTCGCGGCCAGCGAGACCACCGCGCCGGCGCCCGTCACCCAGGCCGGCATCGTCTCCTTCGACATGCCGGAGCCGGGCGCGAAGTCCTCGGCCTGGGAGGCCAGCAGGATCTGCAGGGGGCCGTACCAGCCCACCCAGATCGCCCCGTTGGCCAGCGACAGGGCCGACGTCCAGCCCCGGCGGACCCTCCCCCAGTTTTCGAATTCGCTCAAACCGGGGGGACCCCCATGCCGGGCTAGGCCAGCGCGGCGACCGGGGCCCGGTCGGCCGTCGTCATCCCCGGGCCTGCGATCTCTGCGCCCGCAGCACGTCCCGCAGCCAGGCGTACGACGCCTTCCGGGTCCTGGCCCGGGTCGCGAAGTCGACGTGGACCAGGCCGAAGCGGCGCGCGTACCCCTCCGCCCACTCGAAGTTGTCCAGCAGCGACCACACGAAGTAGCCGCGCACGTCGACGCCCGCCTCCAGCGCCTTGTGCAGGGCGCGGAGGTGGCCGTCGAGGTAGGCGATGCGGGCCTGGTCGTCGAGGCCCTCGTAGGAGCAGCCGTTCTCGGTGATGACCACCGGCGGGAGGCGGTCGCCGTAGCGGTCCTTGAAGGTCGTCAGGAGTTCGGTGAGGCCCTCGGGGACCACCGGCCAGCCGAAGTCGGTCACCGGGGCTCCCTCGATCTCCCGCACGGAGAAGGGGAGTTCGGCCGGCATGGTGATCCCGCCGAACTCGATCTCGGTGCCCTGCGGGGCGCCCACCCTCGTCGGGGCATAGTAGTTGATCCCGTACCAGTCGAGCGGCTCGGAGATCGTTTTCAGGTCGGACGCCACGTCTCCCGGCATCAACTCGCCCAGCCCGTCGGGGTATTCGCCCAGCAGGAGCGGCTCCGCGAACAGGCGGTTCAGCAGGACGTCGTAGAAGGCCGCGGCCTCCAGGTCGGCGGGTTCCTGGGAGGCCGGCCAGGTCGGGCCGTGGGAGTTGGCGACGCCGATGTCGGCGGCGCCGGCCGCGCGCAGGGCCTGGACGGCGAGGCCGTGGGCCAGGAGCTGGTGGTGGGCCACCGGCAGCGCGTCGAAGAGCAGCTGCCTGCCGGGGGCGTGGGTGCCGAGCGCGTGACCCAACAGGGTGTGTTCGGCAGGCTCGTTGAGGGTGATCCACTTCTTGACGCGGTCGCCGAGGCGGTCCACGACCACCGAGACGTACTCCGCGAACCGGGACGCCGTGTCCCGCTCCAGCCAGTCCAGGTTCGCCGGGAGGTCCCAGTGGAAGAGGGTGGGGACGGGGCGCACGCCCGCCGTCAGCAGTGCGTCGACGAGGCGGTCGTAGAAGTCCAGGCCGCCGGGGGAGTTCACCCTCGGCCACGAGATCGAGAAGCGGTAGGCGTCCACCCCGAGGCCCGCCAGGAGGGCCACGTCCTCGCCGTAGCGGTGGTAGTGGTCGCAGGCCACGGCCGCTGTCGAGCCGTCCTTCACCCGGCCCGGCTCGGCCGTGAAGGCGTCCCACACGGACGGCTCGCGCTCGCCGACCGCGCCCTCGATCTGATGGGCGGAGGTGGACACCCCCCACAGGAAGTCGGCCGGGAACGGGGGGATCGGGGGAATCGGATGGGCCGCGGCACGCGGATCGTTCGCCATGGGCGGGATCATCCTTACCCGCGGGTAAGGAAGTCAACGCCCGGGCGTGAAGTGGCAGTTCACGCCCGGCGCGGGCGACCGGTCAGGCCCCTTCCTTCAGCACCCGCGAGATCAGCTCCCGCTGCTCCCGGGTGAGCCGGGGATCGGCCGCGTACACCGTCTTTCCGTCCACCGTGATCTCGTAACGGAACCCGTCGGGGACGCCCATGGGCGGCCGGCCCTGACCGGCGGCGACCGCCTGCTCGGCCAGGGCGTGCCAGTCGCCGGCGTCGGGCCGCCCCGAGGTGTTCACCTCGGCCTGCCGCTCGATGCCCGCGAACCCGCCCGTGCGCCGCACCTGAATACGCATGGGTCCCTGTCTATCCCGCGGTCACAGAATCCGCACCCCCACCTGCTCCCATGCCTTCTCCACGGCCTGGAACTCCTCCCCGCCGTCGCCGAAGCGCTCGCGGGCGGCCTTCACCGTCAGCCCCGCGAAGTCGGTGAAGAAGGCCCTCTCCGTGAGCTCGCCGCCGGTCAGGACGTCGTACCAGATCTGGCCCGCCTTCTCCCAGGCATGGCCGCCGAGGGCGGTGGCGGCCAGGTAGAACGCGTGGTTCGGGATGCCCGAGTTGATGTGGACACCGCCGTTGTCGCGGCCGGTGCGGACGTAGCCGTCCATCGTCGCGGGCTGCGGGTCCTTGCCGAGGACGTCGTCGTCGTACGCGGTGCCCGGCGCCTTCATGGAGCGCAGGGCGGTGCCGGTGACGCCCGGGGCGAGCAGGTCCGCGCCGATCAGCCAGTCGGCCTCGGCGGCGGTCTGGCCGAGGGAGTACTGCTTGATGAGCGAGCCGAAGACGTCGGACATCGACTCGTTGAGGGCGCCCGGCTGGCCGTTGTAGGTCAGGTTCGCCGTGTACTGCGTGACGCCGTGGGTGAGCTCGTGCCCGATGACGTCGATGGAGGAGGTGAAGTCGACGAAGATCTCGCCGTCACCGTCGCCGAACACCATCTGTTCGCCGTTCCAGAAGGCGTTGTTGTAGCCCTGGTCGTAGTGCACGGTGGCGTCGAGGGGCAGCCCGTCGCCGTCGATGGAGTGGCGCCGGTAGGCCTTGAGGTAGAGCTCGAAGGTGGCGCCGAGGCCGGAGTAGGCGCGGTTGACGCTGGCGTCCTGGCCGGGCTCGGAGCCCTCTGCGCGGACCTTGGCGCCGGGCAGGTCGGTGCCGTGCTCGCAGTCGTAGACGGTGCGCAGCGGCTGGTCCGACGGCGCCTTCGCCGTCGGGGCGGCCATGAGGCCGTACTCGGTGTTCACCTGGCGCAGGGCGCGCAGCTCGCTGTCGCGCAGGATGGTGCGCCGGGCGGGACCGGCGAGGGCCGGATCGTCGCTCCGGGCCAGACGGTCGAGGATGTGCGGCGGTACGACGGTGCAGAAGACGGGCTCGAAGCCCCCGTGAGTCGTCATGCCCGGCACCCTTGCACTGCGTTATCCCGCTGTCACCACAGGCAACCATGATCGGTGAAAAACGGTGACAAACATGGCCGTTCCGTGGCTTCAAGTGGTATGGAGCACGTTTCGTCCCTTTTCCTGTGTTTGTTTCCGGTGGTCCCGCATACTGATACGGACCCGCGTGACACCAGCGCCTCGGCTAGGCTGCGGAGCACTATGCGTTTCGGGCTGCTTCTCCTTAGCTGCCGCGGCGAGGGCCTGTAGTCGAGGCCGACCCCCTCCCCGCGGTGCTTGGTGTTGCGCGTCGGCCGTCCTTCCGTCCGGAGATTCTCCGGTCACCCCGAGGAGCCAACGCCCCATGGCGAACCGCCAGCAGCCCAGCCAGATGCCGGTCCACAAGTACGGACAGTACGACCAGGTCGACATCGCCGACCGCACGTGGCCGAACAACCGGATCACCACCGCCCCCCGCTGGCTCTCCACGGACCTGCGGGACGGCAACCAGGCCCTGATCGACCCCATGTCGCCCGAGCGCAAGCGCCGGATGTTCGACCAGCTGGTCAAGATGGGCTACAAGGAGATCGAGGTCGGCTTCCCCGCCTCCGGTCAGACCGACTTCGACTTCGTGCGCTCGATCATCGAGGAAGAGGGCGCGATCCCGGACGACGTCACGATCTCCGTGCTGACCCAGGCCCGCGAGGACCTGATCGAGCGGACCGTGGAGTCCCTGCAGGGCGCCAAGCGCGCCACCGTCCACCTGTACAACGCCACCGCCCCCGTCTTCCGCCGGGTCGTCTTCCGCGGCTCCCGGGACGACATCAAGCAGATCGCCGTCGACGGCACCCGCCTGGTGATGGAGTACGCGGAGAAGCTGCTGGGCCCGGAGACCGAGTTCGGCTACCAGTACAGCCCCGAGATCTTCACCGACACCGAGCTGGACTTCGCGCTGGAGGTCTGCGAGGCGGTGATGGACGTCTACCAGCCCGGTCCGGGCCGCGAGATCATCCTGAACCTGCCGGCCACGGTGGAGCGTTCGACCCCGTCGACGCACGCCGACCGCTTCGAGTGGATGGGCCGCAACCTCTCCCGCCGCGAGCACGTCGTGCTGTCCGTCCACCCCCACAACGACCGCGGCACGGCCGTGGCGGCGGCCGAGCTGGCGCTGATGGCCGGCGCCGACCGCATCGAGGGCTGCCTGTTCGGGCAGGGCGAGCGCACCGGCAACGTCGACCTGGTCACCCTGGGCATGAATCTGTTCTCGCAGGGCGTCGACCCGCAGATCGACTTCTCCGACATCGACGAGATCCGTCGTACGTGGGAGTACTGCAACCAGATGGAGGTCCACCCGCGCCACCCGTACGTGGGCGACCTGGTCTACACGTCCTTCTCCGGCTCCCACCAGGACGCCATCAAGAAGGGCTTCGACGCGATGGAGGCCGACGCGGCCGCGAAGGGCGTCACCGTCGACGACATCGAGTGGGCGGTCCCGTACCTGCCGATCGACCCGAAGGACGTCGGCCGCTCCTACGAGGCCGTCATCCGCGTCAACTCGCAGTCCGGCAAGGGCGGTATCGCGTACGTCCTGAAGAACGACCACAAGCTGGACCTGCCCCGCCGGATGCAGATCGAGTTCTCCAAGCTGATCCAGGCCAAGACCGACGCCGAGGGCGGCGAGGTCACCGGCTCCGACATCTGGGCCGTCTTCCGCGACGAGTACCTGCCCAACCCCGACAACGCCTGGGGGCGGATGCAGCTCAAGGCGGGGCAGTCGACGACCGACAAGGACGGCGTGGACACGCTGACCGTCGAGGCCGAGGTCGACGGCGCCGAGATGACGCTGGTCGGCACCGGCAACGGTCCGATCTCGGCCTTCTTCCACGCGCTCCAGGGCATCGGCATCGACGTACGCCTGCTGGACTACCAGGAGCACACGATGAGCGAGGGCGCGTCCGCGCAGGCCGCCTCGTACATCGAGTGCGCGATCGACGACAAGGTCCTGTGGGGCATCGGCATCGACGCGAACACGACGCGTGCCTCGCTGAAGGCGGTCGTCTCGGCCGTCAACCGCGCGACCCGCTGACCAGCCTGACCGGCGGTTCAGGGCCTGTCCGGCGGATCAAGTCGCAGGAAAGCAGCGGCACCTGATCAACGCAGGTGAGCGGGGAATGGTGCGTCTGACTGCACGGCGGAGGAGGGCGTCGACGCGGAGCATCGGCAACCGACGACAACGCCGCAGGCAGGCGTGCCATTCCCCGCGTCTGCGGCATGATCCGCCGGACAGGCCCTAGGGGCTCTGGTCGTCGTATACGGCGACCAGGGCCCTGTCGTTTTCGGCCACCGGGGCGTGGAGGTCACGGAAAGGTCTCGTCCTGGGTGCTGACTAGTCCTCCCTGATGTGGCTAACATCACGCAGACGCGGCGATGGTGCCGCGCCGCCTACGGAGGTGCGACGTGCTGCCAGGACGGGGACGAGACGGCCGTGTCACCAGGCTTGCCCGCATCCTGGGCACCCGCACCGCGTGGACGACCGTGGGCGACGGAGAGTTCTTCTGCCCGGGCTGCGGCGGCGACCGCAACTACCAGCGGCTGACCGGCCGGCGCCGTTTCACCGTCCTCGGCGTGCCCGTCGTGCCGCGCGGCGAGACCGGCCCGGTCGTCGAGTGCGCCGCCTGCCGGCGTCACTTCGGCGCCGACGTCCTCGACCACCCCACCACCATCCGCTTCTCCGCGATGCTCCGCGACGCCGTCCACACCGTCGCCCTCGCGGTCCTGTCCGCGGGCGGCGCCTGCGCCCGGACGTCCCTGGAGACGGCGGCGGGCGCCGTGCGCGCGGCCGGCTTCAGCGACTGCACCGAGGAACAGCTCGCCGCCCTCGTCGACGCCCTCGCCGCCGACACCGGCCACAGCTACGGCGAACCGTACGGCGCGGGCCTCGCCATAGAGCTCCACGAGGCCCTCGACCCCCTCGCCCCGCACCTCGCGTCGGCCGGCCGTGAATCGATCCTGCTGCAGGGCGCCCGCATCGCCCTCGCGGACGGCCCGTACACCCCCGCCGAGCGCGAGGTCCTCGCGACGGTGGGCGCGGCTCTGACGATCTGCGCGGACGACGTGACCCGGCTGCTGGCGGCGGCCCGCACCCCGTCCTGACGCCGAGCCGACCCGACCCTGATACTCCCCAGGGAGTAACGCGGCCGCCCGGCCGCCCCCGGAAGTACCCCCGAACTCGCCCTCGCGTGCGACGAACCGCCCCCTGCGTACCGGAAGTCTGGAGAACGCAACCGGACGACCGTGTCGAAGGGAGGGCCCGTCTTATGGGGGCCGGGAAAAGGAAGAGCATCCCCTGGGTGATGCTCGCGCTGTGGGTGGCTGTGCTGGCGTTCGCCTCGCCGTTCGCCGCCAAGCTCGCCGATGTGCAGCACGACCGGATCACCGACTACCTGCCGGCGAGCGCCGACTCGACCAGGGTCGCCAAGCTGCAGGATCAGCTGCCCGGCGGCGAGAGCACCGAACTGGTGCTGGTCTACCACCGGGCCGGCGGGCTCACCGCCGCCGACCGGGCGACGGCCGGGGAGCAGGTCGCGCGGATCGCGGGCGACCACGCGCTGACCGCTGCGCCGCAGGGCGTCCCGTCCGCCGACGGCGCCACCCTCATGTACCTGGTCGTCACCAACGAGCCCGGCACCGACGAGGACAAGCGCAACGCGTTCGTCGACGACGTACGCCAAGTCGCCCACAGCGACGACGGGTTGACCGTCGAGGTCGGCGGGGCGGGGGCGCTGTCCACCGACGCGGGCAAGGTGTACGAGTCGCTCGGCGGGCCGCTGCTCTACACCACCGTCGCCGTGGTCGCCGTCCTGCTGATCCTCATCTACCGCAGCCCGGTGCTGTGGCTGGTGCCGCTCGTCGTGGCCGGGATCGCCGACTTCCTGTCCATGGGCGTCGCCTACGGCCTCCACCAGGCCTTCGGCACCTCGGTGTCCGGACAGAGCTCGGGCATCATGACCATCCTCGTCTTCGGCGCGGGCACGGACTACGCCCTGCTGCTCGTCTCCCGCTACCGGGAGGAGCTGCGGCGCGTGGAGCGGCCGTACGACGCGATGCTGGCCGCGCTGCGCGGCTGCGGGCCCGCCGTGCTCGCCTCCTCCGGGACCGTCGCCGCCGGACTGCTGTGCCTGCTCGCCGCCGACCTCAACTCCAGCCGGGGGATGGGACCGCTGGGCGCCGCCGGGGTGCTGTGCGCGCTCGTCGCGATGCTGACCCTGCTGCCCGCGCTCCTCGTCGTGCTGGGCCGCCGGGTGTTCTGGCCGCTGGTGCCCGCCTTCGGCAGCACGCCCAGGACCCGCCGGTCGCTGTTCGCCGCGATGGGCTCCTCGGCCGGCCGGCGCCCCCGGACCGTCCTGGCGGCCGGCGCCGTCCTGCTCGGCACGCTGGCGCTCGGCGCGCTGAACCTGCCCGGCGCGGTCAAGGATCAGGACGCCTTCGTCGACCGGCCCGAGTCGGTCGCCGCCATGGAGACCCTCGCCGGGGCGTTCCCGGAGCGGTCCGCCCAGCCCATCGAGGTCATGACCCCGGCCGGCCGGACCGACGCCGTGCTCGCCGCGATCCGCGACACGGACGGCGTCGCCGACGCCCGCGCCGGCCGCACCGGGGACGGCTGGACGGAGATCGCGGTGACGGCTTCCGCGCCGCCGCAGTCGGCGGCCGAGACGGCCACCATCGAGGCCCTCAGGGACCGGTTGACCGGCTCCTACGTCGGCGGGCCCAGCGCCCAGCAGATCGACCTGGTGGACACCAACGCCCGCGACCGGCTGATCGTCGTGCCGATCGTCCTCGTCGCCGTCCTGCTGATCTTGATCGTGCTGCTGCGGTCGCTCGTCGCGCCGCTGATGCTGGTCGCCGCCGTGGTCGCGGTGTGGGGCGCGGCGCTCGGCATCGGCGGACTGGTGTTCGGGCCGGTGTTCGGCTTCGAGGGCACGGATCCGGGGCTGGGGCTGCTGTCCTTCGTCTTCCTGGTCGCCCTCGGCGTCGACTACGGCATCTTCCTGATGCACCGGATGCGGGAGGAGTCGGTGCGCGGCGCCGAACCCGTCACCGCCGCGCTGACCGCGCTGCGCACGACCGGCGGGGTCATCGCCTCCGCGGGCCTCGTCCTCGCCGCGACGTTCGCCGTGCTGACGAACATGGGGCTCGTCCAACTCGTCGAGCTGGGCTTCGTGATCGCGGTGGGCGTGCTCCTGGACACCTTCCTCGTGCGGACCTACCTGGTGACCAGCGCGAGCGTGGCGCTGGGGCGGCGGGTGTGGTGGCCGGGCCGTCTGTCGCGGGCACCGGAACCCGAAGTCGCCGACCACGAGCGGCAGTTCACGTGAGTACCCGGGCGCCCCTCCCTGTCGGAGGGGCGTCCGCGTGCCGCAGGATGAGGCCGTGCAGGCAACCACGACACCAGGGCGTTCCCGACGGGCCGAACGCATCATGACGGTGATCAACCGCGACCCCCGCACGGCCCCGCACCGCACCCGCACCGACGCGCTGCTGGCCGCCGCGATCGCCGCCCTCGCCACGGCCCTCGGCCTCCTCGGCGGCGACGGGCCGCGCCCCGACGCGCTCGGCTGGACGCTGCTGCTCGCCGCGCACGTGCCCCTGGTGTGGCGGCGCAGCCGTCCGATGCCGGTCCTGCTCGCCGTGGTGGCCTGCATCGTCCCGTACCACGCCCTCGACAACGACCACGCGGCGCCCGTCGCCGGGACCATGGTGGCGCTTTACACGATCGCGGGCACCGGAACCGCCCGCCGCACGCTGCTCACCGGCGTCTGCGTCCTCGGCGTGACGCTGATCGTCAACGCGCTCACCAACCCCGACGGGGTGCTGGAGGTGCTGCGGATCTCCGGCTGGGTCATCGCCGTCCTCTTCTGCGGCATGAGCGCCCGCTACTACCGCCAGTACGTCGCCGCCATCGTCGAACGCGCCGAACGCGCCGAACGCACCCGTGACGAGGAGGCCCGCCGCCGCGTCGCCGAGGAACGCCTGCGCATCGCCCGTGACCTGCACGATCTGCTCGCGCACACCATCACCCTCGTCGGCGTGCAGACCTCCGTCGCCGCCCACGTCCTGGCCGCCGACCCCGACCGCCTCGACCGCACGGCCGTCGCCAAGGCCCTCGACGACATCGCCGAGACCTGCCGCAGCGCGCGCGGCGAACTCCGTACGACGCTGGAGGTGCTGCGCGAGAACGGCGCCCCCGACGCCCGCGGCCCGCTGCCCGGCCTGCACGGCCTGTCCGACCTCGCGGAGGCGGCCCGGCTGGCGGGGGCGAGCGTCGACCTGTCGGTGGGGGCGGGGGAGGTGCCGCCCGCGGTGGGCGCGGCCGCCTACCGGATCGTCCAGGAAGCGCTGACGAACGCGGTCCGGCACGGCGGACGGGCCGACCTCGCGGTCGGGGTGCGGGTGTACGAGGAACAGGGCGCCCTGCGGGTGACGGTGACCGACGACGGTGCGGGCGTCGGCGCCGAGGCGCCCGGGTTCGGACTCGTCGGAATGCGGGAACGGGCGCGCAGCGTGGGCGGCACACTGGAGGCCGGACCGAGGAACGACGAGGGGGAGGGGTTCGAGGTGCGTGCCGTACTGCCGACGGAGGCCGGCCGATGAGCCCGATCCGGGTGCTGCTCGCGGACGACCAGACGCTGGTCCGGGCCGCGTTCGCGATGCTCGTCGAGTCCGCGCCGGACATGGCGGTGGTCGGCCAGGCCGGCACCGGGCGGGAGGCGGTGGCGGTGGCCCGCGGGGAGCGTCCCGACCTGGTCGTGATGGACATCCGCATGCCCGACCTCGACGGCATCGAGGCCACCCGGCTGATCGCCGCCGACGAGGAGCTCGCCGGGGTCCGCGTGCTGGTCCTGACGACGTACGACACCGACGAGAACATCGTCGAGGCGCTGCGCGCGGGCGCCTCCGGCTTCCTGGTGAAGGACACCCGGCCCGCCGACCTCCTGGACGCGATCCGCACGGTCGCCGCGGGTGAGGCGCTGCTGTCGCCCGGCCCGACGGCACGCCTGATCGCCCGGTTCCTGCGCAGCCCCTCCGGGCCGCCCACGGCAGGCGGCCCGGAGGAGCTCTCCGAACGGGAGCGCGAGGTGCTCGCCCTGGTCGCGCGCGGCCTGACCAACACGGAGATCGCCGAGGCGCTGGGCCTCAGCCCGCTCACCGCGAAGACCCACGTCAGCCGCATCATCGGCAAGCTGGGCGCGCGCGACCGGGCGCAACTGGTCATCGTGGCCTACGAGTCGGGCCTGGTGACACCGGGACGGACGTGACCGTCCCATGAACGTCCCCTACGGCAGCGTCCGCTCGTAGGACTTGTCGTCGTCGGAGTCGTAGACGAGCTTGCCGGCCGCGTCGTAGCCCTTGATGTGCGGGGCGACGGTGACCTGCTGGTTCAGCATGCCGGCGGCGACGAACCAGCCGTGGTCCAGGGCGGCGGTGACGGGGCTGCCGTCGCCGTAGGAGACGGTCACCTTGGCGACCGACGGCTCGACCGTGCCGATGAACCCCCAGCGGAACGGCAGCTTCCAGTTGCCCTTGTCGAGGAACGACTGCTGGTACAGCTTGCCGCCGTTGATGTCGGCCACGACCGGGCCCGCGTCCGGCGGACCGCCGTCGTTCGAACCGGAGTTGATGCCCGCGCCCTCGCCGCCCCTGACGTTGCAGATCACCCGGTAGCCGGCCGGCCGCTCCTTGGCCGCGACGACGTACATGCCGTCGCCGGGCGCGTTGGAGTCACCGGTGCTCTTGATCGCCAGGATGATCCGGTAGTCCGAAGCCTTGCCCAGACCATCGTCGCCGAGCGCCGACTGCATGTTCTTCCGGTCCCAGTCGATGCACTTCTGCAGCCCGCCCGCAGCCTGCGCGAACGTGATCCCGTCGAACAACTGCCCGTCGGTGGCCGGCCGTGCGGGCCCGGCAGGTGTGGAGGCCGGGGCGCCGGCCGGGCTGTGCGAGGCGCTGACCGACGGCCTCGCCGCCGTCGTGTCGGCGTCCCGCCCCCCGTTCCCCCCGGCCACGGCGTACGCCCCCACGGGCACCGCGGCCAGCGTCGCCAGCGCCGCGCCGGTCACCGCCGCGCGCCGCCGCCGCTCGGCCAGTCCGCGGCGCCGGATCGCCGGGTACGGCGCAGGGGAGGGCCGAACGGTGTACGCGTCCTCCGCGAGCAGCTCACGCATCCGCTCCTCGAACCCGAAGTCCTCCTGGTTTTCTGGGTTTTCCGGATTCTCTGCCTCACCCACGGCTGCCTCCCTGCCCCTGAGCCCGACTCTGGCCGCCGGACACCGCGCGACCGGCGGGAGCCAGCCCCGGATATGTACGCAACTTCGCCAGCCCCTTCGAGGCCTGGCTCTTGACCGTGCCGGGCGAGCAGCCGAGCACCTCGGCCACCTCCGCCTCGGACAGGTCCTCCCAGTACCGCAGCACCACCACCGCCCGTTGCTTCGGGGGCAGTTCGGCCAGCCCGGCCAGCAGGGAGCCCCGCTCCTCCACCCGCCCCGCGCCCTCGTCCCGCCCCGCCCGCTCCGGCGGCGCCGCGGTCAGCGCCTCGGCGACCCGCCGCTTGCGGAACCGGTCACTGTTGCAACTGACCAGCATCCGCCGGACGTACGCCTCCGGGTTGTCGGCACGCGAGATCCGCCGCCACGACCGGTACGCCTTGGCCAGCGCGGTCTGCGTCAGGTCCTCCGCGTGGTGGACGTCCCCCGTGAGCAGATACGCGGTCCGTACGAGCCGGGACCACCGCGCTCTGACGAACTCCTGGAACCGCTCCTCTAGTTCCGCCTGCATCAAGCACCCTCCTCGCCCCCCAGACCACCGGATGGGCGGAATCGGTTGCCTTACAGGGTCAGTCTCATGAGGCGGCGGTGTTTGCCGGGGCCGAAGTAGTCCTCGTGGGGCTCGCCGACGGGCACGAAGCGCAGGGACTCGTAGAGGCCGATGGCGGCGGTGTTGCGCGGGTCGACCCAGAGGTTGACCGTGTGCGCGCCCTCCTTCCGCAGGTTCTCCAGCACGTCCTTCATCAGCTGCCGGCCCAGCCCTTGCTGCCTCTTGCCGGGCGCCACGCCCAGGCTGAAGATCCAGCTCAGTCCTTCGCACGGCGGCGTGGCCAGCACGTATCCGCACAGGACGCCGTCACTTTTCGCCAGCAGCAGATGGTCTGTGTAGGTGTCCATGAACTGGCGCAGGACGGACTCGGGATACGGATCTTCGGGAAAGGCCTCGTGATCCACACGGACGAGCTCGGCCAGATCCGTCTCGACGGCCTTGTTCACCGAAACGGCCAGAGGGTGAAGTGCTTGCATCGGACCAGAATTGCCGGGTGATACGGGCCGTTCAAGTCCCTGGGGGTGTTGATACCGTGGGGCATGCCTTTCGGATCATCGGAAAATCCGGCGCAGTTGAACGCAGAGGCACGGTGGGACGCTTTCGACCCCGTGGCGTACGTCCGGAAGAACTACCGCACCGTGCTCGCTGTCGACGCGGAGATCATGTCGATCGTCCGCGCCCACTTCAGTGATCATTTCCGTGGATCTCCAGGCCCGCGGGTCCGGGGCATCGACGTGGGCGCCGGAGCCAATCTCTATCCGAGCTTCATGATGCTGCCCTGGTGCGACGAGATCACCCTGCTGGACCGGTCGACGCCGAACCTGCACTACCTGAAGCAGCAGTTCGACAGGCACGACCACGGCTGGGACGCCTTCTGGCGGGAACTGTGCCTGGACGACGCCTACGCCACGATGCCCGGCGGTCCGTGGGAGCGCTTCGGCGAGGTCGCCCGGGTCGAGCAGGGCGATATCTTCGCCCTCGTCGACCGACCGGAACAGTGGCAGCTCGGCACCATGTTCTTCGTCGCCGAATCCCTTTCCACCTCCTACGAGAAGTTCCGCAAGGGAGTGGAGTGCTTCCTGCGATCCCTGACACCGGGTGCGCCTTTCGCGGCCGCGTTCATGGAACACTCCGAGGGCTACTGGGCGGGAGAAACCCTCTTTCCCGCGTGCGACGTGAGCGAATCCGACATCCGTGACAGCATCAAGGGCTATGCCGAAGGCCTGCGCATCTACCGGATCGGAGAGCCGGGGGAGGTGCGGCCGGGCTACACGTCCATGATTCTTGCTTGCGGTTTCCGTGGGACGGGTAACTCCTGAAGGGCCCTTCGGCGGGGTGAAGCGATCTGTGAGGGGGCACAGAATGCAGATCAAACCGCGTCAGCACCTGTTGGAGATCTGGCAGGCCCTGGCCCGTCACTCCTTCGACTCGGGGACCTGGTCCTGGGGTGAGTGGGGCGGGCTCAGCAGCGTGGCCGACGCGGAGCGGCTGCTCTGCCTCCTGTACCCGGCCACCGAAGTGGAGGCGTTCCGCCTGGACGCCCCCGACACCATCCAGCTCGACGTGGAACGGGCCCTGAAGAACGCGGGTGACTCCACACAGATCCCCGCCAAACTCGTGGAGATCCTCGGCGACTTCATGGAGCGGCACCGCGGACAGGACGGCCCCGCCTTCGCCGGCGGCTACTGCTTCGCCCCGGAGGACCCCGAGCGGGAACTCTCCGAGGAACAGCGGAACGTCGGCGTCGTCGACTCCTACTCCCTGTCGATCACCCTGTGCCTGGCTGCCCTCGGCTTCCTGAAGGTGTACCGGAGCAACACCGCGCGGGCCTCCACTCTCGCCAAGATCGACCAGCTCAGGGACGCCACCAGCGCCCGGCTCACCGCCGCCATGGTGAGTCTGCTGCGCTCCTTCACCGTCAACGTCGTCGACGTCTCCTCCGGGCAGGGGCAGGCGCTCGCCCGGCTCCTCGGCCGGGGCCGGCTCTCCGACCGGCAGGTCCTCGTGCGCTTCCAGGACCGCTGCGACTCGCTGCGCTCCCTCATCGCCGAGAGCGTCACCCTCGGCCTCGACGCCGACGTCACCGACGAACTCCGCAACGAAGGCCGTCTCTTCGAGTGCGGCTGGGCCTGGAGCCTGGTGCAGGGCGCACCCGAGGTCGACGTGGAGCCCAAGACCGCCGAGGACATCGGCAAACAGCCCGAGGGCGTCGCGCGCCCCGTGCCCTACCTGTACTTCACCGTCGTCGCCCTCGACGGCATCGTGGACCTCTTCTCCGAGCGCACCCTCGTCCTCGGCCTGCTCACCGCCGAACAGCAGAGGCTGGCCGAGGCGCTGCGACTGCGCTGGGAGATCACCCAGCAGTACTGGTCCGCCATCGCCCGCTTCGACGAGGCGACCTGGCCGCTGGAGGACATCCCCTGGCGCACCACCCTCCAGCAGCTGGAGTCGGAGTACTTCTCCCTCTCCGTCGCCTCCATCCTCGTCTACGACCTGATGCGTCGCCGCGCCACCGACGACGACCTCACGCGCACCGTCGCCGTCATGGAACGCCTTGCGGAACGCGGCCGGATCACCAGCGGCACCACCCGTGACGACCCGGCGATCGGCCTGCACAACCCCGGAGTCAGCCTGCCGCTGCTGGGCAGCGAGCAGCTCGGCCCGGCCATGAAGTGGACGATGACGGACTTCTCCGCGCACCTGCTCAAGCGGACCGTCCAACTGTGCTCGCTGTCGAGGAACATCGCCTCGCACGACCGCCTGCTGCGGCTCGCCGAAGACACCCTCGACCACCTCTGGGCGCGACGGATCACCGACGGCGAGGGCGTCGGCCTGTGGGACGACGTGCACGCCGTCTACCCCGAATCGCCCCTCCTGCGGCAGCCGTTGTCCTGGAGCGTCACCGAGCGCGTCACCGAGTGCATGGTCGCCGCGCACGCCCTCTACTCCCAGCACCCGATCCGCAGCGCCGAAATGTCGACGCTGGCCCAGGCGGCGATCAGCGAGGCCGCCCACCTCTTCGGCAAGGAGCAGATGGAGCAGAGCGCCCCCGCCCCGAAGAGCAGCCAGGGCGAACTGATCAGAGGCATCGAGGCCGACCTGCGCCGCGCCCGGCAACTGGTCGACAGACAACCCGGCACCGCCCACGCCCTGGCCCTCCACGTTCTCACCCGGCTCCACGAACTCGCCCGCGCCCGGGGCGACTCCGGCTCCTGGAAGGGATGAGCCGTGCTCGTCTTCGCCGCCTCCGACAAGGGAGGCACCGGCCGCTCCGTGACCAGCGCCAACCTCGCCTACCACCGCGCCCTCGACGGGGACGACGTCTGCTACCTGGACTTCGACTTCGGATCGCCCACCGCGGCCGCCGTGTTCGACCTGCCCGACGTCCTCTCCGAGGCCGAGGGGCGCGGTCTGCACTCGTATCTGCAGGGCAACACCGGCACACCCCTGCGAGTCGACGTCTGGGCCCGCACCGAACACCCCGACCTGCGGGACCGGCCCGGCGGATCCGGCCGGCTGGTCCTGCTGCCCGGCGACCGCACCGGCGGGGAATTCGTCACCGACGAGGAGAACCTCCACCGCTGCGTCGATCTCGTCCTGGGCCTGAAACGCGAATTCGACGTCATCGTCGTCGACCTGAGCGCCGGACGCAGTTATGCGATGGACCTGGCACTCGTCGCCACCTCACCCCGCGGCGGGCTCGGCGGGCTCACCACGCGGTGGCTCGTCCATCACCGCTGGACCCGCCAGCACGTGATGGCCGCGGCGGAACTCGTGTACGGAAAGCAGGGCATGCTGCAGGCCGGGGTCGCGATGGGGCACCGGCGCGACGCGCTGAACGGCTCGATCCGCTTCGTCCGGGCGGCCGTACCGGATCTGGAGTCGCCCTTGTGGTCGCAGGTGACGCCCGCGCAGTACGCGTGGATGCGCACCTGCGACAAGGAACTCGAGGAACTCGCCGCCGGCCGTGGCATCGGCAGGACCCGGGCGCTGACCTCCATTCCGCTGGAACCCGTCCTGCAGTGGCAGGAGCGCCTCATCACCGACGAGGACGTGCACGACCGCAGGATCGCCAACGACGCGACCTGGCAGGCCATGGGAGACCTCGCCCAGAGGCTGACCGACGACAGGTACTGGGGAGAGCTGTGAACCGGCCCACGGCCGTCTTCCGCGAGACCAGCGCCGAACCGCGCACGGAATCCCTGCCGTTCTCCCACCTCTCCCTGGAACTGGGCCACCTGTACATGGAGGACTTCGCAGAAGGGCCCTCCCGGCTGCGCCGCCACTTCGCCGCCGTACGGCCCTGGGCGGACGCCGCCCGGGCCGCCCTCGGACCGCTCCCGGCGGGCCGGCGGCCCCGGATCAGCACCTGCTTCCTGATCGACGACTACTTCTCCCGGCTCGCCACCCCCGCCGAGTTGATCCCGCCGCTCCTTCAGGCCGCCGCCGAGGCCGGGCTGACCATCGACTACCTGGCCCGCGAGTCGGGCTGTGCCGCAGCCGACCCCGCGCACCGGGACCGGGCCGAACCCGCCGAGTCCGTCCTGCACCGCCTGGTGGAGTCGCCGCCGCCCGGCAGCAACGGCTTCCGCCCGCCCGTCAGCCGTACCGGCTGGCTCGCCAACGGCCGACGCGCCCCCGCCCAGCGCACCTCCGCCGCCCTGGACTCCACCGGCACGGTCTGGCAGCCGCCCAGCGAGACCGGCGCGCGCGGCCACTCCGTCTTCATGGACGTCGAACTGTGGAACGGACCCGAGGACGACCGCACCTGGTCCTGCGCCTTCCTCGCCTCCGTCTGGCAGCTGGTCCGCCTCGGACTGCTGCGCGACAACGGCCGCGCCGTGCTCACGCCCACCCCCTGGGACGACGAGGCATTCCCGGCCGAGTGGGACGCGCTGCCTCCCGTGCTCCGCCTCAACGCGCAGGCCGCGCCCTTCACGGCGTACCTCACCTGCAGCGTGCTCCCCACCCGCTTTCTGCCCGTCGAGCACGCCGTACGCGTGATCCTCGACCAGGTCCACGTCGAGGCGGAGGCCCTCCGACAGGTCGCCGACCGGTCCACGGCGGAGGGGTTCGCCATGCCGGCCGGGCCGGTGGACCGCACCTCCTACGTGTTCCCGCCGGGGCTGTGACATGAGCGGTCTGGGCACTGCCTCGGGTCCCGTCCTCGTCTGCGGGGAGGTGCGCACCTGCCTGCTGCCCACCCGGGACGCCGTGGACGAGCGGGCGGCCGTACACCTGCTGCGGCTGCGCGCCGACGAACGCGTACGGGTCTCCCGGCACCCCAACCGGCACGCCGTCTCCCCGGACGTCCTCACCGGCGTCGACTGCCGGCTGCCCACCGCCACCGGGGCCCGCAGCCGCGCGGTGGGCACGGTGTCGGCCCGCGCGGCGCTCACCGAGGGCCGGGTCCTGCAGTCCACGGCGTACTTCTGCGCACCCGCCTGCGGCCCCGACCGGCGACAGCCCTGGGGCTACTACCTGGTCCGCCCCGGCTTCCTGGTCCCGGTCGGCCGACTGCCCGGGAAGTCGGTCACGGAAGGCTTCCTGACGGCGGACCGGCCGGGCGAGCTGGACCTCGGATCGATCGCCGAGAGCCTGCTGGCGAGGATCTCCCGGCAGCATCGGATCCTCGACCACGACGCCCCCCTCACCACCGCCGGCACCAGCCTGCGCTGGACGGCGGCAGCGGCCGCCGACGGCGAGGGGGCGTCCCTCCTCCTCACCAAGGCCGACCACGGCCTGCGGCTGGTTGAACTGCGGCTGCCGCGCGGCACCGCGCCCGCCGCCGCGGCCGGCCTGTGCGAGGACCTCGCCCTGCACGACTGGCTGCTGACGACCGTCGCGGACAAGCTCGACGGACTGCGGATCGGTTCTGACGACCGGGCCGTCCTGAAGGTGCTGCGCCCGCTCGTCGACCACCTGCTGCACCTGTGGATGCCGCGGGCCCGCGTCGACCGCACCCTGCACGCCGCCTGGGAGGACCTGGAGAAGAACCCGGGCTACAGCAGGCAGTGGCACACCCTGGCGCAGCGCATCCGCGATCAACTGGCGCTCCACGCAATCGTGTCGCCGAACGAGGTGCCGACCTCGCGCTGACCGGGCACCATCTACGAACACCTGGCGGGGAGGGGCGGGTATGGACGGAGAGCCGGGCACGAGGAGCGGGGTGCAGATAGCGCCCGTCGTGCTCAAGACGCTGATCACCGTGGTGGTGGGCACGGTCGCCTATGTCATCACCAACCTGATCGACCAGTCCCAGGAGGAACTGTGGAAGCTCGCGATGTCCATCGTCATCGGGGGCTCGGCGCTGATCGTGCAGTACATGGTCGACTTCGAGAAACGCCTGGACTCGGTGGAGACCGGCCAGCGCGCCCGGACGCGGGAGCTGCACGACCACTTCACGCAGCTCAGCGAGGCCGCCGGGCTGTTGAAGGAGCTCGATCAGGCGGGCATGAGCACCAGTGACGCGAGGCGTCTGATCCAGAGCGCGACCCAGGTGGGACGCCAGGGCCCGGAGATAGTGCGGGCCTTCGCGCGTGCCGAGATAGAGAGCCTTGCCTCGGTGGTCACCGACCTGACCGGTATGACCGCCCACTGGCAGCGGGACAACAACGAGTGGCTCATCAGGCTCACCGAATGCGCCCGGCGCACCATCGACGCCACCAGCAGCTCCGTCGACCGGCCCTTCTGGGACACCGACCCGGCGGGGCACTACCTGGACGCACAGAAACAGGCGCTGCTGGGACCCGGCGTGAACATCCGGCGTCTCTTCATGATCAACGCTGCCGAGGAGGGCGAACGCGATTTCATGGACAGGTTCATGGCGCTCTGCCAGGGACAGCGTGACCTCGGCATCAAGGTGCGCTTCATGGTCCTCTCCCCGCAGCGGCACACCGCGGCACGGGACATCGTGATCTTCGACAGCGCGCTGTACCTGGAGTTCGAACCGGACCGGCAGGGAAGCAACCTCCAGACCAGGCTCGACGCGGACGCCCGTCGGGTCGACGGGCAGGTCAGACGCTTCAACGACCTGTGGGAGGCCGCCACCGAGCCGAGCCCGGACCCTGCGACCCAGCCGCAGACACGATGAAGGCGCTGCCAGCCGTCGTGGTGGGCGGCATGGTCTACCTGCTGACCCTCGTCATCGACCCGTACGGCGAGGACGGCCCGTGGCAACTCGTGCTGGCCGTGCTCTGCGGCGGCATCACGCTGATCGTGCAGATCCTGATCTTCTTCCTGAACGAGCTGCACGCCGTGCAGGAGTCCGTGGACCGACGGTTCGCCGACTTGGGGACGGCGAGCAAGCTCTTCAACGAGGTGGAGAAGCTGCGCGGGGACGGGGTGCCGCGGCTCGCCGAGAGCGCCACCAGGGTCGTCTCCATGGGACCCGAGATCCTGCACGCGTTCATGCACGCCGAGATCGACCGCCTTGCCAGGCAGATAGAGGACCTGGCCGACCTCAGTGCCGAGTCCGCGGGCGAGAACCACGACTGGCTCGTGACCCTCACCAGATGCGCGAGCACGAGCATCGACGCCATCAGCACCACGGTCGTCGACATCGGATTCTGGAGCACCGAGCCGGCGGGACGCTATCTGGACGCCCAGCGCGACGCGATCCTCGAACGGGGCGTCTCGGTCCGACGGCTGTTCATCGTGAAGCAGCCCGAGGAGTTCGCCGCCCTCCTGCCGATCTGCGAGGAGCAGCGGGAGCTGGGCATCCAGGTCAAGGTGGTGGCCCTGGAGGATCTGCCGCTCCACCTGCGCCGGGGCTCGGTATTCGACTGCATCGTCTTCGACCACGCGTTGTCGTACGAGGTCCGCACGGACGGGCTGAACATGAGCACGTCGACGGCGGTGAACTCGCGGGCCGCCGAGGTCCAGTCGCTGGTCCGCCGGTTCAACCAGTTGTGGGATGCCAACGAGCACGGCGCCTGGCTCGCCTGAGGCGCGACGGATCCCGTCGGCCCGGTCCTGCCACCCCCTCCGCGTAAGCGAGAATGGGCCGTATGAGCCTGTTCCGCGACGACGGCAGTGTGCCGGGCACCCGGGTGCCGGGTGTGGTGGGCCGGGGTGTGCTTCGGGGCGAGCGTTTCGGTGGTGTGCGATGAGTCTCTTTCGGGACGACGGCATCGTCCTGCGGACGCAGAAGCTCGGCGAGGCCGACCGGATCATCACGCTGCTCACCCGCGGGCACGGGCGGGTGCGGGCCGTGGCGCGGGGGGTGCGGCGGACGAAGTCCAAGTTCGGGGCCCGGCTGGAGCCCTTCTCCCACGTCGACGTGCAGTTCTTCGCGCGGGGCAGCAGCGAGCTCGTCGGACGCGGGCTGCCGCTGTGCACGCAGAGCGAGATCATCGCGCCGTACGGCGGCGGCATCGTGACCGACTACGCCCGCTACACCGCCGGCACGGCCATGCTGGAGACCGCCGAGCGGTTCACCGACCACGAGGGCGAGCCGGCCGTGCAGCAGTACCTGCTGCTGGTGGGCGCCCTGAGGACGCTGGCCCGGGGCGAGCACGCGCCGCACCTGGTCCTCGACGCGTTCCTGCTGCGCTCGCTCGCCGTCAACGGCTACGCCCCCAGTTTCGGCGACTGCGCCAAGTGCGGAATGCCCGGCCCCAACCGGTTCTTCTCCGTCGCCGCCGGCGGCTCCGTCTGCGCCGACTGCCGGGTGGCCGGCAGCGTCGTGCCCTCGCCGCAGACCCTGGTCCTGCTGGGCGCGCTGCTCACGGGAGACTGGGAGACGGCGGACGCGTGCGAGCCGCGACACGTCCGGGAGGGCAGCGGGCTGGTGTCCGCCTACCTGCACTGGCACCTGGAGCGCGGCCTGCGCTCCCTCCGGTACGTAGAGAAATAGCACGTAGAGCAACAGGCACGAAGGAGACGAGAGACACATGGTCGTACGCGGGTTCCTGGGACGGCAGCGTCGGGAGTACAGCACGCCGGAGCCGCACCCGTCCGGCGCGCGCCCGCCGAAGCTCCCCGGTGAGCTGGTGCCCGAGCATGTGGCGATCGTCATGGACGGCAACGGCCGCTGGGCCAAGCAGCGCGGCCTGCCGCGCACCGAGGGCCACAAGGTCGGCGCCGAGCAGGTCCTCGACGTGCTGCAGGGCGGGGTCGAGATGGGCGTGCGGAACATCTCGCTGTACGCCTTCTCCACCGAGAACTGGAAGCGCTCGCCCGACGAGGTGCGCTTCCTGATGAACTTCAACCGCGACTTCATCCGCAAGAGCCGCGACCAGCTCGACGAGCTCGGCATCCGCGTCCGCTGGGTGGGCCGGATGCCCAAGCTGTGGAAGTCGGTCGCCAAGGAGCTCCAGGTCGCCCAGGAGCAGACGAAGGACAACGACCGGCTCACGC
Organism: Streptomyces sp. NPDC051677; assembly: GCF_044453465.1. Lineage (NCBI taxonomy): Bacteria > Bacillati > Actinomycetota > Actinomycetes > Kitasatosporales > Streptomycetaceae > Streptomyces > Streptomyces sp. NPDC051677. The sequence continues at coordinate 105,294 of NZ_JBITCT010000002.1, read as the reverse complement.
TCTACTTCTGCATGAACTACGGCGGGCGCGCGGAGATCGCGGACGCCGCGCAGGCGCTCGCCGAGGACGTCAAGGCGGGCAGGCTGGACCCGTCCAAGATCACCGAGAAGACCCTCGCGAAGTACCTGTACTACCCGGACATGCCGGACGTCGACCTGTTCCTGCGGCCGAGCGGCGAGCAGCGCACCTCCAACTACCTGCTCTGGCAGAGCGCGTACGCGGAGATGGTCTTCCAGGACGTGCTGTGGCCGGACTTCGACCGCCGCGACCTGTGGCGGGCGTGCGTGGAGTTCGCCTCCCGCGACCGCCGCTTCGGCGGCGCCGTCCCGAACGAGGACCTCCTCGCCATGGAGCGGGACATCGCGGGGAACCCGGCCACCTCGTAGCCACCGGGGGCCTGGGGGCGGCAGCCCCCGGGGACCGTCACCCCGGGGTCACCGCACCCCGCTCAACCGCCGGAGGCCGCGCAGTCGGAACAGGTGCCGAAGATCTCCACCGTGTGGGCCACGTTGACGTAGCCGTGTTCCGCGGCGATCGCCTCGGCCCACTTCTCCACCGCCGGGCCCTCCACCTCCACGGCCTTGCCGCAGACGCGGCAGACCAGGTGGTGGTGGTGTTCGCCGGTGGAGCAGCGGCGGTACACGGACTCGCCGTCGGAGGTGCGCAGGACGTCGACCTCGCCGGCGTCGGCGAGGGACTGCAGGGTGCGGTAGACGGTGGTCAGGCCGACCGAGTCGCCCTTGTGCTTGAGCATGTCGTGCAGGTCCTGGGCGCTGCGGAACTCGTCGACCTCGTCCAGCGCCGCTGCCACGGCGGCACGCTGCCGGGTGGAACGGCCCTTCACGGGCGGTCCAGCAGTAGTCACCGTTGCCTCCTCACGTCTGCCGCTTGCCCGGCCATTGTGCCAGTCCGGCCTGTGCGCGGTCAGACGCCGATCCCGTCCCCGGCCTTCCTGGTGGCCGGAATTGCGCACTCGGCGGGGTCCCCGGCGGGCTGCGCCGCCGCCAGTGCGCGGGCGCGGCGGCGGGCCAGCGGAGCGGCCAGCACGCTCAGCGCGACGAACGCGGCGATGGTGAGCAGCACGATCGTCGCGCCGGGCGGGACGTCCTGGTAGTACGAGGTCACGGTGCCGCTGATGGTCACCGTCACGCCGATCGCGACGGCGATCGCGAAGGTGGCGGCGAAGCTGCGGCTGAGCTGCTGGGCGGCGGCCACCGGGACGACCATCAGGGCCGACACCAGCAGCAGGCCCACCACCCGCATCGCGACCGTCACCGTCACCGCCGCCGTGATCGCCGTCAGCAGGTTCAGCGCGCGCACGGGCAGGCCCGTCACCCGGGCGAACTCCTCGTCCTGGCTGACGGCGAAGAGCTGGCGGCGCAGGCCGAGGGTGACCAGGACCACGAAGGCGGCGAGCAGGCAGATCGCGGTGACGTCCGATTCCGACACCGTCGAGAGCGAGCCGAAGAGGTACGACGTCAGGTTCGCGTTGGAGCCCGTCGGCGCGAGGTTGATGAACATCACGCCGCCGGCCATGCCGCCGTAGAAGAGCATGGCGAGGGCGATGTCGCCGCGGGTCCTGCCGTACCAGCGGATCAGTTCCATGACCACCGCGCCGAGGACGGAGACCGCCGTGGCCATCCACACCGGGGACCACGACAGCAGGAAGCCGAGGCCGACGCCCGTCATGGCGACGTGGCCGATGCCGTCGCCCATGAGGGCCTGGCGGCGCTGGACGAGGTAGATGCCGACGGCGGGGGCGGTGATGCCCACGAGGATCGCGGCGAGCAGCGCCCGCTGCATGAAGGCGTAGTTCAGGAAGTCCATCAGCTCAGCAGTCCCGTGCGGATCGGTTCGGCGCCCGCGGGTGCGTGCGGGTGTACGTGGTCGTGGCCGGGAAGCGCGTGCTGGCCGAGGGCCTGTGGGGGCGGCCCGTCGTGCAGGACGCAGCCGTCGCGGAGTACGACGGCCCGGTCGATCAGGGGCTCCAGGGGGCCCAGTTCGTGCAGGACGAGCAGGACGGTCGTACCCGCCGTGACCTGCGCCTGCAGCGTCTGCGCCAGGATCTCCTGGCTGGCCAGGTCGACGCCCGCCATCGGCTCGTCCATGATCAGCAGCTCGGGCTCGGCGGCGAGGGCGCGGGCGATGAGCACGCGCTGGTGCTGGCCGCCGGAGAGGGCGTCGACGTTGTCCTTGGCGCGGTCGGCCATGCCGACGAGCTCCAGGGCGTGCCGTACGGCCTCCCGGTCGGCCTTGCGGAAGACGCCGAAGCGGGTGCGGGAGAGGCGGCCCGAGGAGACGACCTCCGTCACGGTGGCCGGGACGCCGCCCGCGGCCGTCGTGCGCTGCGGGACGTAGCCGATCCGCGCCCAGTCCCGGAACCGGCGGTGCGGGGTGCCGAACAGCTCGATCTCGCCGTCGCCGATCGCCACCTGGCCGATGACGCTGCGCACCGCCGTCGACTTGCCGGAGCCGTTCGCGCCGAGCAGGGCGACGACCTCACCGCGCCGCACGGTGAGGTCGACGCCCCGCAGAACGGGGCGCGAGCCCAGGTCCGCGCGTACTGTGCGCATCGTGATGACGGGCTCGGCCATGTCGTCGTCCTCCGTACTGGTCATGTGCTTCCCAGGGCCGTCTGCAGCGCCTTGAGGTTGGCCTCCTGGACCGAGAAGTAGTCCGTGCCCCTGGACTTGCCCTTGACGATGCCCTCGATCGGGTCGAGGACGTCCGTCTTCAGTCCGGCGTCGGAGGCGATGGTCTTCGCGGTCTTGTCGCTGACGAGCGTCTCGTAGAACACGGTCGTGACGCCGTCGGCCTCGGCCATCTTCTCAAGCTCCTTCACGCGGGCGGCGCTGGGCTCCGAGTCGGGGTCGAGGCCGGTGATGGCCTCCTCGGTCAGGCCGTAGCGCTCGGCGAGGTAGCCGAAGGCGGCGTGGGTGGTGACGAAGACCTTGGTCTTCGTGTGCGCGAGCCCGGTCTTGAACTGCGTGTTCAGGGCGTCGAGCCTTTTCACGAGGGCCGCGGTGTTGGTCTTGTAGTCGGCGGCGTGGTCCGGGTCGGCCTTCTCGAAGGCCTTGCCGACGCCCTGGGCGACCTGGGAGTAGCGGACCGGGTCGAGCCAGATGTGGGGGTCGAGGCCGGCCAGCTCCTCGTTCTCGTGGTCGTCGTGCTCGGCCGCGTGGCCGCCGACCTCGTTGCCGTGCTTCTCCATCGTGGTGAGGGAGGCGGCGTCGATCTTGGTCTTGATCTCGGACTGGGACACCGCGGAGTCGACGGAGGGCTGGAGGTTCTTCAGGTAGAGCACCGCGTCGGACTCCTGGAGCGCGGCCGTCTGCTTGGCGCTGATCTCCAGGTCGTGCGGCTCCTGGCCGGGCTCGGTGAGGCTGGTGACGTGCACGTGGTCCCCGCCTATCTGCTCGGCGAGGAAGGCCATCGGGTAGAACGACGCGACGACGTCGAACTTGTCCGTGTTGGCCGCGGCCGCGCTGTCGGAGGAGCAGGCGGACAGGGCGCCGAGGCCGAGGGCGGTGGCCGCGGCGACCGCGGTACCGGATATGAGTCGTCGTACGTTCATGACAGTCATTTTCAACAAATATGGAAACCGTTGTCAACAAGGATCCGGGTGAGGGCGGCGTAAGGGCCCGGTAAGCCCCGAAGGGCTGCGGTATGGCCCCCGCGAACGGCCACCGATTTGGTCGAGGGGGAGGCCCCGCCGGTACCCTGAAGTCTTCGCTGGAAGCATCTCGCTTCGTCGCCCGTCGTCGTTATGAAGAGAGCACCGTGGCCGCCGACAAGATCGACACCATCGTCAGCCTGAGCAAGCGCCGTGGCTTTGTATTCCCCTGCAGTGAGATCTACGGCGGACAGCGTGCCGCCTGGGACTACGGACCGCTGGGTGTCGAGCTCAAGGAGAACCTGAAGCGCCAGTGGTGGCGCTACATGGTCACGTCGCGCGAGGACGTGGTCGGTATCGACTCGTCCGTCATCCTGGCCCCCGAGGTCTGGGTCGCCTCCGGTCACGTCGCCACCTTCTCCGACCCGCTGACCGAGTGCACCTCCTGCCACAAGCGGTTCCGCGCGGACCACCTCGAAGAGGCGTACGAGGCCAAGCACGGCCGCATGCCGGAGAACGGCATGGCGGACATCAACTGCCCCAACTGCGGCAACAAGGGCCAGTTCACCGAGCCCAAGCAGTTCTCCGGTCTGCTCTCCACCCACCTCGGCCCCACGCAGGACACCGGCTCCATCGCCTACCTGCGCCCCGAGACCGCCCAGGGCATCTTCACCAACTTCGCCCAGGTGCAGACCACTTCGCGCCGCAAGCCGCCGTTCGGCATCGCCCAGATGGGCAAGTCCTTCCGCAACGAGATCACGCCCGGCAACTTCATCTTCCGCACCCGCGAGTTCGAGCAGATGGAGATGGAGTTCTTCGTCAAGCCGGGCGAGGACGAGAAGTGGCAGGAGTACTGGATGGAGCAGCGCTGGAACTGGTACACCGGCCTGGGCCTGCGTGAAGAGAACATGCGGTGGTACGAGCACCCGAAGGAGAAGCTCTCCCACTACTCCAAGCGCACCGCCGACATCGAGTACCGCTTCCAGTTCGGCGGCAACGAGTGGGGCGAGCTCGAGGGCGTCGCGAACCGCACCGACTACGACCTGAACGCTCACTCCAAGGCCTCCGGCCAGGACCTCTCCTTCTTCGACCAGGAGGCCGGCGAGCGCTGGACGCCGTACGTCATCGAGCCCGCGGCCGGCGTCGGCCGCTCGCTGCTGGCGTTCCTGCTCGACGCCTACGTCGAGGACGAGGCCCCCAACGCCAAGGGCAAGCTGGAGAAGCGCACGGTGCTGCGCCTCGACCACCGTCTCGCCCCGGTCAAGGTCGCGGTCCTGCCGCTGTCCCGCAACCCGGAGCTGTCCCCGAAGGCCAAGGGTCTGGCGGCCGCCCTCCGCCAGAACTGGAACATCGAGTTCGACGACGCCGGCGCCATCGGCCGCCGCTACCGCCGCCAGGACGAGATCGGCACGCCCTACTGCGTGACGGTCGACTTCGACACCCTGGACGACAACGCGGTGACCGTCCGTGAGCGTGACTCCATGAAGCAGGAGCGAGTCTCCCTCGACCAGATCGAGGGCTACCTCGCGGGCCGTCTGATCGGCTGCTAGGACACGTCCTGGTCGCCTGCGGCACGCGTCATGCGTACGAGGCCGGCTCCGGCGGGGAAACCCGTCGGGGCCGGCCTCGCGCTTGTTGCTACAAGTCGACGTCCATGTAGAGCGCCGCATGGTCCGACGCCTCGTCCGCCTTTGACGTCACCGTGTCGAAGGACTTGAACGACTTCGGCGCCCACACCCCGCGCCGCTCCACGTCCACGTGCTGCACCTTGCCGAACAGCTCCGGCGAGCACAGCAGGTAGTCGATCTTCTGGTCGAGCGAGTGGCCGGTCCCGAACGTGCCGAGGTCGCCCGTGTAGGAGGGGTGGCTCATCGCGTCCTTCACGCCGGTGGCGGCGAGCTTCTTGACCGCCGGGCTGTCCGGGGAGTCGTTCAGGTCGCCGGCGACCAACACGCGTGGCGAGCGCTGCAGGGCATCCCCGTAGATCTGGGCGACCCGCTCGCCCTGGGCCAGCCGCAGTGCCGCGCCGGCCGAACCGCCGCCCCGCTTGCTCTTGAAGTGGTTGCCGAGGATCCACAACGGGGTCCCGTTGACGGCGATCTCGAACTCGACGCAGTCCCGGCTGAACACGGGCTCGCCATTGGGCCGCAGGTCGAAGATGTGCGAGCGGATCGATGTGATCGGGTGGCGGCTGAGGATGCCGACGTCGATGCCGCGCGGGTCGTTGCCGTCGATCAGCATGCTGTACGGGTACGGCTGTTTCCCCAACGACCCTGCCAGGACCTGCCTGTTGAAGCGTTCCAGGGTGAGCCGGTCCTCGACCTCGACCATGAGCAGGATGTCGGCGTTGACCTCGGCGACCACCCGGCCGGTGTTGCGGACCACGTCCCAGTCGAGTTCGGACCGCACCATCTCAGCCCAACCGGTCGGAGGTGACTGTTCGCCGACAAATCACATTGTCCGGGCGCGGGTGAAGCCTGTCGCGTCGACAAGTATGGACTGACAGATATTGAAATCTGTCAGCTGTCATGCCATGCTGGTGGGCATGATGCTCCCCACCCGCACCCTCGGTACCACCGGCCCCCACGTCTCCGCCCTCGGCCTCGGCTGCATGGGTATGTCCGCGCTGTACAGCGGCGGGGACCGGGCCGAGGGGATCGCGACCATCCACGCCGCCCTCGAGGCCGGCGTGACCCTGCTGGACACCGGCGACTTCTACGGCATGGGCCACAACGAGCTGCTGATCGGCGAAGCGCTGCGCACCGCGCCCGCCGCCCGCCGCGAACAGGCCCTGACCAGTGTGAAGTTCGGCGCCCTGCGCGGGCCGGACGGCTCCTGGGCCGGCTACGACGGTCGACCCGCCGCCGTGCGGAACTTCGCCTCCTACTCCCTCCAGCGCCTGGGAGTCGACCACATCGACGTCTACCGCCTCGCGCGGCTCGACCCCGACGTGCCGATCGAGGAGACGGTCGGCGCGATTGCCGAACTGGTCGAGAAGGGATACGTCCGGCACATCGGCCTCAGCGAGGTCGGCGCGGAGACGATCCGCCGGGCCGCCGCCACCGCGCCGATCGCCGACCTCCAGATCGAGTACGGGCTGATCTCCCGCGGCATCGAGAAGTCGATCCTGCCGGTGACCCGTGAACTGGGGATCTCGATCACCGCGTACGGCGTGCTGTCGCGCGGGCTGATCTCCGGGCACTTCACCGCCGACCGCAAGCTCGCCGCCGACGACTTCCGGGCCCACTCCCCCCGTTTCCAGGGGGACAACCTCCAGCACAACCTGAACCTGGTGGAGGCCCTGCGGAAGATCGCCGAGCAGAAGGGCGTCTCCGTCGCGCAGATCGCGATCGCCTGGGTGCTGGCCCAGGGCGAGGACATCGTGCCGCTGATCGGCGCGCGGACCAGGGAGCGGCTCGCGGAGTCGCTGGGCGCGCTGGACGTCGTCCTGGAGGCCGCCGACCGAGCCGCGATCGAGGAGGCCGTCCCGGCCGACGCGGCCGCCGGCGAGCGCTACGCGGCCGCCGCGATGGCGCACCTCGACAGCGAGCGCTGACCCGCTCTGCGGGTACGGTCTGACCATGCCACCGACCACCGAGACCCTGACCGCCGAGCGCATCCTCGAGGCCACCGAGGACGTGCTGCGACGCCACGGCCCGGCCAAGGCCACCGTGGTCGACGTGGCCCGTGCGCTCGGCGTCAGCCACGGCAGCGTCTACCGCCACTTCCGCACCAAGGCGGCGCTGCGCGAGGCGGTCACGAAGCGGTGGCTGGACCGCACGTCCGAGACCCTCTCCGGCATCACCGCCGACGAGACCCGCGACCCGGAGACCCGGCTGCGCGACTGGCTCGCGGCGCTCTACGAGGCCAAGCGCCGCAAGGCGGGCGGCGACCCCGAGCTGTTCGCCACGTACATGGTGCTGACCGGCGAGAGCGGCTCGGTGGTGGGCGAACACCTCGACGACCTCACCGGCCAGCTGGCCCGGATCGTCGAGGCGGGCGTGACCGCGGGCGCGTTCACGGCCCCCGACCCGGCGACCACCGCCCGCGCCGTCTTCCAGGCCACCGCCCGCTTCCATGACCCCGCCTACTTCCAGGAGTGGGAACGGCCCGGGGCGCAGGACGACTTCCGCGCCCTGGTGGACCTGCTGCTGCACGGACTGCGGGCTCAAGGGCCGAGGGCCTGACGATCAGGACTGTGGGAGGAGCTGAACCCGGATGTCGTCCCCGTAGGGCAGGACGACCGTCTGGTCCCGGCCGGCCTGCCACTGCGGCGTCACCAGGAACAGCCGCCCGCCGGATGCCATGAGCAGCCGGAACCCCCGGTAGCGGTAGTGGAACGTCCGGCCGCTCTCCCCGGCCGCGCCCAGCTTGCTCGATCCCACCCCGGTGGGCAGCCGGTCCAGCGGCTCCTTGGTGTCGACGACGACCTCGGGACGGTCGGCGAGAGCGTCCGCGTCCTGTTTGCCCCGGCCCGTGCCGTACGCCCACGCCAACTGCGTGGACGCCCAGAACAGCCCTGCCACGCCCAGCGCGATCGCGCACATCGCCCCGTTCCTGGCCAGGCGCAGCGACAGCACCGGACGCCCGCGCTGCCGGCCGTGGATCCAGACGCCGTACGCCACCGCCGCCGGCCCGAAGGCCAGCGACAGCGGGGTGGCGCCGATGATCACACTGACCTCGGGGCCCTGGAGGAAGATGCCGATCAGCGCCCTGCCGATCAGCAGGACGCCGACCAACAGGAAGCCGTACGCGAGAAAGGCGGCGGCGGAGCTGTCGTCCTCCGCGTCGGCGTTGCGGTTCAGCAGCCACAGGGTGAGGGCGTGGATCCCGACGAGCGTCATGATGCCGAGGAAGATCATGGTCGCCGGGACGAAGACCACCTCCAGGCCGTCCAGCATCAGGTCCTGGTTGGACCGGCCGGTCATGTCCACGGGGACGCCGAAGTAGGCGTACCGCGCGCGGGTGGCGATATAGCCGAAGTAGAAGAGCAGCGCCGTCGCCAGCGTCGCCGGGCCCAGCGCCTCCGCGAGCTGCCGGACCCGGGCCGGGACGGCGGACCCGGGTTCGGGCGGGTCCGTCGCCGTCATTCCTCGTCCTCTCCGCCCTCCGAGGAGGGGGAGCTGTCGGGCAGCGGCGGGCTGTCGGACTCGGAGGAGGGGGAGATCTCGGGGACGGAGGGGGTCTCGGGTGAGAACGAGTCTTCGGGCGGGGAGGAGCTCTTGCCTTCGACCACGATCGTTGCCCGGAGGGGCGACTCGTCTTCGGTGACCCCCTCGCTACGGATCAGCGCCGGGTTCTGTGGGCTGGGCGGTGGGCTGACCTTGCCCTTCAGGGCATCACACGGATCGATCTTGTCGTTGTCGCACTGGAACCGTGTATGGACCACTGCCTCGACGGTGTACTCGCCAGGGCCGGCGTCCGGTGCGAGGACCGCGCCCGTCAGGCACTGCTTGCCCTCGATCAGCCGGAGGCCGTCGCAGGGGGTGTCGCGGTCGGGCGGGGCTTCGTCCGGGAAGCAGTGCGCGCCGTTGTCGGAGCTGACTGTCGTCTTCGTCGGCGGCCGGTCGACGAAGACGAAGGAGACGCTCTCGATGACCGCAGGGGTGGCTGTCTTGTTGATGACGGTCACGCAGCCCTCGCGGTCTCCGCCGCCCTGGAGGTTCACGCCGTTCAGGTGGACAGACCGATGGCCCCCGCCCCCCGGCGTCTTACCCCCGTTCGGCGTCCCCCCGCCGTCAGTGGCCGTTCCGTCGCCGTTCCCGTCCGGGGTGTCACCGTCACCGCCGCCGGTCTCGCCGCCGTCGGGCGTGCCGGCCGAGTTGGTGTGGGTGTCCACGCCGGAGGTGTTCTCGCTGTTCGTGGTGGCGGATCTGATGAGCCACACGATCCCGAGCACCGCCACCAGGCCGAGAAGCGTCACCATGACGCCGGTACGTGCACGCGTAGGGGGCATATTCGGAGCGTAAGGGGACGTATCGCACATCTCCTCTTGGGATACTCCGTGCTGCGCCACCCGATGAGTTTCGGCGGAGTCGTGAGTCTGTTCTGGTGAGCGTCGTACGACGTCGTACGACGCTCACCCGGTACGAGACACCCCGGAGGAAGCCTTGACCACCGACCCGACCACCGCACCGCCCGGCCGCCCGCCCGTCGTCGACCTGGCTGCCTGGCAGGCCGCACGTGACGAGCTGCTCGTCCGGGAGAAGGCCCACACTCACGAGGGCGACGCGATCGCCGCGGCCCGCCGCCGGCTGCCGATGGTGGAGTTCGACGGGACGGTCGAGGTCGTCGGACCCGACGGCCCGGTCCCGTTCCTCGACCTGTTCCAGGGCCGCGACGAGCTCGTGGTCTACAAGCACATGTGGTACGACGGCACGCCGCACCAGGGGCAGTGCGAGGGCTGCACCACCACCGCCTGGCATCTGCAGGACGCCGCCTACCTCAACGCCCGAGGCGTGTCGTTCGCGGTCCTGACCACGGGCCCGTGGGACGAGGTGGCCTCCTTCGTCGAGTTCATGGGCTACACCCAGCCCTGGTACTCGGTGCGGGGCGTGGACGGTCCGGCCGGCGGCAGCATGGGATACCTCACCTGTTTCCTGCGCGACGGCGACCGCGTGTTCCTCACCTACTCCACGACGGGCCGCGGCAACGAGCGCGTCAACGGGTCCCTGGGCCTGCTCGACATGACGCCCTACGGCCGCGGCGAGGCATGGGAGGACAACCCGGAGGACTGGCCCACGGGCGGCAGCTCGTGCTGGTCCTGGCGCTCGGACGCGGACGGGAACCCGACCTGGGGTCCGACCAGCCGCCCGGTACCGCAGTGGACCCGTCCCGGCGCGATCCCCGTGGAGACCCTCGGCCGGCACGGCCACTGCCACTGACCCCTGCTCCCTGGCCCCTACTTGGCCGTGCACCGCCAGAAGTCCCGCATCAGCGGGGTCGGGGTCGGGTTCTCCATCGCCACCTGGGTCAGCAGGATCGTGACCGTGCCCGTCTGCGGGACGATGTGGGCCGTCGTCCCGGTGCCGCCGACCCAGCCGTAGCGGCCCGGGACGTTCCACGGGTCGATGGGGGAGACGTCGACCTGGCCGCCGTAGCCCCAGCCCTGGCCTTCCATGAAGAGCGCGCCGAGGTCGCGCTGGGCCGCCGTCAGGTGATTGGTCGTCATACGGCTCACCGAGGTGGGGGAGAGGATGCGACGGCCGCGGGCCTCGCCCGCGTTCAGCAGGAGGCGGGCGAAGGCCAGCCAGTCGTCGGCGGTCGATGCCAGGCCCCCGCCGCCCGACGGGAACCTCGGCACGCTGCTCCACTCGCCGTCCGGGGTGTCGGACACCACCAGCGCGCCCACGCCGTCGGGACGGTACGCGGTGGTGAAACGGTCCCGCTTCCCCTTCGGGACCTCGAACGCCGTGTCGGTCATGCCCAGGGGCTCGAACAGCCGCTCCGCGAGGAACTCGGGCAGGCTGCGGCCCGACGCCCGGGCGATCAGGATGCCCTGCAGGTCGGACGCCGTGCCGTACAGCCAGGCCTCGCCCGGCTGGTGGAGGAGGGGGACGCGGGCCAGGTCCGTCAGCCAGGCGTCCGGGTCGGGATAGGCCTGCGGGAAGCGGCCGTCCTTCTGCACGGCGAAGAGGGCCTGCACGGCGGGGAGGGCGAAGTCCGACGGGAAGCCCCAGCCCGGGCGCGAGCTCAGCAGGTCCTCGACCGTGATCGGACGGGCCGCCGGGACCAGGTCGTCGACGGGAGTTGACGGCGTCCGGACTGCCATGGGCTCCGCGAGCTCCGGCAGCCACTCGGCCACCGGCGCGTCGAGGCCGACCGTCCCGTCGTCCACCAGCGTCAGCAGCGCCGCCGCCGTGACCGGCTTGGTGATCGAGGCGATGCGGAAGAGGGACTCCCGGGTCATCGGGGCCGTGCCGTCGGCGTCCTGCGCACCGACGGTCACCACCTCCACCTCGTCGCCGCGGGCCACCAGGCCCACCGCTCCCGGGACGGTGCCGTCGTCGACGTACTGTCGCAGGGTCCTGTGCAGAGTGCTCATGGCCGGCCTTCCGGTGCGCGTCCTCGCGGAGTCCTTCGCTTCAGGAATACGACTCCCCGGACGGCCGAAAGTCATCGAGGCCCGAAAGTCATCGAGGCCCGAAAGCCATCGAGGCCCGGAAGTCATCGAGGCCCGGAAGTCATCCGGACTCGCGGCCCTCCGAGGGGTCCACCGTCGCCTGGTGGGCCTCGGCGAGGTGCTCCTCCGCCTTCAGCCAGGGCAGGAACTGCGCCCCCTTGCGCCAGCCGCACGTGTCACATCTGATCGTGCGCTGCACTCCGGCCCGCTGCACCCTGACGACGTGCTCCCGTCCGTGCTGGTCCCAGCGGCTCACCTTGCTCGTGTTGATCTCCAGCATGACGCCTCCAGCGTCCGAGCGTCCTGGGCATCGGGTCTGCCCGCGCAGCAAGCAGTGTGCAGGAAGGAGTGTGCAGCAAGACCAACATCAACAGGGGGTCCGGCCCCACGCGTTGTCCAAGCCGTTCCCTGAACGCCGCCGGACTCAGCCCACCTTGCGCGGCAGCCGCAGGCTCAGCAGCCCCGTCACGACCACCCCGGCCAACTGCACGGCCAGCGTGGTCACCAGGGCGTCCCGCATGCCCATCCCCGGGACCAGGGAGAGGAACAGGGTGCCGAGGGTGGCCACGCCCAGCGCCAGCGACGTCTGCTGGGTGGTCACCATCACGCCGCTGCCGACGCCCGCACGGGCCGGCGGCACCTCGGACATCACGATCCGCATGACGACGGGCAGTTGGAGCGCCTGCCCCGCACCGGCGACCGCCGCGCCCGGCAGCAGCTCGACGAAGCCGATGTCCGGCCAGTCGGCGCGCACGGTCAGCACGATCAGAAGGATTCCGACACCCTGGAGCATCGACCCGGCCGTCACCACCCGCGCCCCGAACCGGGTCACCAGCCGGGGGCCGGCGAGCGAGGCCACGAAGAACGCCACGGCCATGGGGGCCAGGGCGAGACCGGCCTGGACCGGGCCCAGACGCGCCCCGCTCTGCAGGGCCACCGCCACGACGAACATGAACCCGCTGAAGCCGATCGAGAACGGCACCATGAGCGTCAGACCGCGCCGCAGTGTGCTGAGTGCGAGCAGGCTCGGGGGGATCAGAGGGGTACGGCCGTTGCGGTCGGCGCGGCGCTCGACGACGTAGAAGGCCGCTGCGACCAGCGGGAACGCCGCCAGGGACAGCCACGTCCAGAGGGGCCAGCCCGCCGCGCGGCCCTCGGTGAGCGGGGCGAGCAGCGTCAGCAGGGCGACGGCGAGCAGGGCCGTGCCCGGCCCGTCCACCGGTTCGGGATGCTGGGAGCGGGTCTCGGGGACCGTGCGGACGGCGAGGACCAGTCCCACGACGACGACCGGGACGTTCACGAGGAACACCGAACGCCAGCCGGTGCCCGCGATGTCCGCCGAGACCAGCACCCCGCCGAGGATCTGGCCCGCCACCATCGACAGCCCGGCGGTGGCCCCGTAGAGGCTCATGGCCTTGGCGCGGCGGGATCCCTCGGTGGTGGACTGGATGGTGGCGAGCACCTGCGGGACCATGGCGGCGGCCGACGCGCCCTGCGCGACCCGCGCCGCGACCAGCGACCACGCGTCGGGCGCGAGTCCGCAGGCCAGCGAGGTCAGGCCGAAGGCCGCCATGCCGCCGAGGAAGAGCCGGCGCCGGCCGAACAGGTCGCCGAGCCGACCGCCGAGGACGAGCAGCACGGCGTACGCGAGCCCGTATCCGGCGACGACGAGTTCGAGGACGGACTCGCTCGCGGCGAGGTCCTGGCCCATGGTGGGCAGGGCGACGTTGACGATGAAGAAGTCGATGAGGGGGAGTGCCGCGGCGAGCAGCACGGTGAACAGCCCGAGGGAGCCGAGAGCGTGGGCCGGCGCCGAAGTACGGTCGCCCGGTGGGCGGGTGGTCGTGGCGGTGGTCGTGGCGGTGGTCGTGGTGGTAGTCGTTGTCTCGGTCACGCCGTCGAGCTTGCGCCGCCCTTCAGCCGGGTACCAGAGTGTTCTTATCCTGGTACAAGGAGTACCTGGCAACAGGGTCCGGGCGGCGGCACGCTGGAGGCATGACGACGATGGCCTACGAGACGCCCACCGGGACGCCGGCCCGCGAGACCGCCGGCTCGGAGGTCCGGCGGCACGAGCTCGCCGCCTTCCTGCGCAGTCGCCGCGAGCGCATCAAGCCCGAGCAGGTCGGCCTCCCGCGCGGAGCACGCCGCCGCACGCCAGGACTGCGGCGCGAGGAGGTCGCGCACCTCTCGGCGGTCGGCGTCACCTGGTACACGTGGCTCGAACAGTCCCGGGACATCCATGTCTCGGTGCAGGTCCTGGACGCCCTTGCACGCACCCTGCGGCTCGACCCGAGCGAGCGGGCCCACCTCTTCCAGCTCGCCGGCTCCACGGACCCCACCCCGGCCTCCTCCTGCACCGGCATCTCCGACGCCGTACGCACGCTGCTCGACCAGCTCGACCCCATGCCCGCCTGCGTCCAGAACAGCCGCTACGACATCCTGGCCTACAACCGCACCTACGCCCACCTGCTGTGCGACCTCGACGCCGTGCCGCCCGAGGACCGCAACTGCATGATCCTCATCCACACCCATCCGCAGTGGCGCGAGTCGGTCGTCCGCCTCGACGAGTCGATGCGCCTGATGGCCGCGAAACTCCGTGCCTCCATGGCCGGCCACCTCTCCGAACCGGCCTGGAAGATGCTGGTCAAGCGTCTGCAGGCGGAGTCCCCGGAGTTCCGCGAGAACTGGGAGCGCTACGAGGTCGTGGGGTCCCGCGGCAAGACCAAGCAGTTCCGCAACCCCCACGTCGGCCTCCTCACCGTCACCCACACCGACCTCTGGCTGAACCCGGATCACGGGGCGCGCATGGTGACGTACGTCCCGACGGACGAGGAGACCCGAGAACGCCTGGAGAAGCTGTACGCACTCGCCCGGGGCGCTGTCGGCGGACCGCTGTCCCGATGACTTCGGGGCATGTCGCGGCGCCCGGCGCTGTGCTACCTTCGCAAAAGAGTTGGCTCATAACTGAGTTGGGCTACAAATGAGTTGAGCGCAAGGCGACTTGGCCAACTCCTCTGAGAGCTGCGTCGGTTGACGCGGGGGAACGGGGGAGCACATGTCATCCGCCTGCGCGGGTGGCCGGTCGAGGCCCGTCCGCGCTCACCGGCCACCTGCTCCAGAAGAAGGAGCATCGGTGAGCGCCAACCAGAAGAGGCTCATCGCTTTCGCGTTCTGCGTCCTGATCTCGCTCGTGCTGGGCTTCGTCTGCGGCCTCACCGCGGCCGTGCTCGGCGCCTCCCCGCTCGCGGCCGTCTCCGCAGGCGGGGGAGGCACGGTGGCGCTGCTCGGCATCGGGGTGGCCGCCCTCGCCCTCTTCGACTTCTCCGACAGCGATGTGAGCACTGCGTCGGATCAGGGCGCGCTCATGCGTTGACGCTCGTCGTCTCCCGGATCTCCGGGGCCTGCAGGCGCTGGGCGGCGCGTTCCGCCGTGCGCCTGGCCCACGGGCCCGTGGTGACGGCCCCCAGGACGAGGACGGCCAGGCCGCAGCCGGTGAGGATCCACCAGCCGGGGACGGCGGCGGAGGCGAACGTGTCGCGGTACGACGAGGTGCTCACGCCCGCCGCCAGGACGGCGCCGACGACCGCGACGCCCAGGGTCTGGCCTAGCTGGCGGCTGGTGGAGGCGACGGCCGCCGCGACCCCCGCCTGACTGCGCGGCATGCCCGACACCGCCGTGTTCGTGATCGGCGCGTTCACGAAACCGAAGCCCACGCCGAACAGCACGTACCCGAGGAACAGCGTCACATCGGACGTCTCCGCGTCGAAGGCGGCGAACAGCAGACCGCTCGTCGACATCGCGACGCCCGCGATGAGCAGGGGCAGACGTGGGCCCCGGCTGCCGACGAGCCGCCCGGACAGCGGGGCGCACAGGAACGTCGGCACGGCCATGGGGAGCATCCAGAGACCGGCGTGCAGGGCGTCCAGACCGCGCACGTTCTGCAGGTACAGGGTGGAGAGGAAGAGGAACCCGCCCAGCGCGGCGAACGCGCTGATCGCCACGACCGTCGCCCCGCTGAACGGAGCCGAGCGGAAGAACCGCAGGTCGAGGAGGGGTTCGTCGCGTCGGGGCTCGTACCACAGGAGGCCGAGGAGCGCGGCCAGCGCGACGGCGGCGAAGGGGCCGCTCGTCGCGGCGCCCGACTCCGGCGCCTCGATGATCGCGTAGGTCAGGGAGCCGAAGAGGGCGATGACCAGCAGCTGGCCTACCGGGTCGGGACGGCGGGCCTTCGGCGCACGGGACTCGGGGACGTAGCGCAGGGTCGCCAGCAGGGCCAGCAGGCCGACCGGCAGGTTGAGCCAGAAGATGGAGCGCCAGCCCACCGACTCCACCAGCAGTCCGCCCAGCAGCGGGCCCGCGGCCATCGATATGCCCACCACCGCGCCCCACACCCCGATCGCCCGGGCGCGCTCGCGCGGGTCGGTGAAGGTGTTGGTGATGATCGACATGGCGACCGGGTTCAGCATCGAGCCGCCGACCGCCTGCACCATGCGGGCCGCGATCAGCAGCTCCAGGCTCGGCGCGACGGAGCACAGCAGCGAGCCCAGCGAGAACACGACCAGGCCGGCCATGAAGACCTTCTTGCGGCCGATCCGGTCGGCGGTCGAGCCCGCCAGCATCAGCAGCGCGGCCAGCACCAGCGTGTACGCGTCGATCGTCCACTGCAGGCCGGCGGTGGTGGCGTGCAGGTCGCTCTGCATCGAGGGCAGCGCCACGTTCAGGACGGTGACGTCGAGGCTCACGATCAGCAGACTCATGCAGCAGATCGCGAGGACGAGGAGGCGTCGTCGGGGGCTGAGCTCGGGCATGCGTGAATAGTACGCCTAACTAATGATTTTCGCGGCACTCCGTCCGGTGCGTGAGAATGGAGCAATGCCCACGCCCGTGTCCCCCTTGCAGATCGGCCCGCACGCCGTCCAGCCGCCCGTCGTCCTGGCCCCCATGGCCGGGATCACCAACGCGCCCTTCCGCACGCTGTGCAGAGAGTTCAGCGGTGGCAAGGGTCTCTTCGTCAGCGAGATGATCACGACCCGGGCGCTGGTCGAGCGCAACGAGAAGACCATGCAGCTGATCCACTTCGACGCGACCGAGAAGCCGCGCTCGATCCAGCTGTACGGCGTCGACCCGGCCACCGTGGGCAAGGCCGTCCGCATGATCGTGGAAGAGGACCTCGCCGACCACATCGACCTGAACTTCGGCTGCCCGGTCCCGAAGGTGACCAGGAAGGGCGGCGGCTCGGCCCTCCCGTACAAGCGGAACCTGCTCCGCGCCATCCTGCGCGAGGCGGTGAGCGGCGCCGGCGACCTCCCGGTCACGATGAAGATGCGCAAGGGCATCGACGACGACCACATCACCTACCTCGACGCCGGCCGCATCGCCGTCGAGGAGGGCGTCACGGCGATCGCACTCCACGGTCGTACGGCCGCCCAGCACTACGGCGGCACCGCCGACTGGGAGGCCATCGCCCGTTTGAAGGAGCACGTCCCGGAGATCCCCGTCCTCGGCAACGGCGACATCTGGTCGGCGCAGGACGCGCTGCGGATGGTGCGCGAGACCGGCTGCGACGGGGTGGTCGTGGGCCGCGGGTGCCTGGGCCGGCCCTGGCTGTTCGCCGACCTGGTGGCGGCCTTCGAGGGACGGGACGACTTCCGTGCGCCGACCCTGCGCGAGGTCGCCGACGTGATGGTCCGGCACGCCACCCTGCTCGGCGAGTGGATCGGCGACGAGGCGCGCGGGGTCATCGACTTCCGCAAGCACGTCGCCTGGTACCTGAAGGGCTTCGCCGTCGGCTCCGAGATGCGGGGGCGCCTCGCCATCACCTCCTCGCTGGCGGAACTGAGCGCAGGGCTGGACGAGTTGGACCTCGACCAGCCCTGGCCCACCGGCGCCGACGGCCCCCGCGGCCGCACCTCCGGCAACAACCGGGTCGTCCTGCCGGACGGCTGGCTGAAGGACCCCTACGACTGCGCGGGGATCAGCGAGGACGCGGAGCTGGACACCTCCGGCGGCTGAGGTCGGTTCCGGCGGCCGGGGTCAATTCCGGCGACCGGGGTCAGTTCCCGGAAGGGTGCGGGGTGGACCCGTACGCCGTCAGGAACTTGTCGCGGAACGAGCTCATCTTCCACACCGGCGCGTTGTGGGCCGGCTTCAGGCCGTCCGTCCAGTTCCAGGCGGCGATCTTGTCGAGGACCTTCGGGTCCTTGGCGACGATCGAGATCGGCACGTCCCGGCTGGCGTTGTTGCCGCTGACCCGGGCTATGGGCTGGTGGTCGCCGAGGAAGACCAGGACGGTGTCGTCGGTGCCGTAGCGCTCCAGCCACTGGGTGAGGGCGGTCACCGAGTACTCGATGGACTTGCCGTACTCCTCCTTGGACTTCGCGCTGTTGGCGATGACCTCGGACGCCTTCTTGCCGGCCTTCTCGATGCCGTCGAAGACCGAGCCGTCGCCGAGGTCGTCCCAGCCGACCATCTTCGGGATCGGCGCCCAGGGCTGGTGGCTGGAGGTCAGGATGATCTCCGACATCAGCGGCTTGTCGCGGTCCGTGCGGCTGTGCTCCAGCCGCTGGAACGCCTCCAGGGCGTACTGGTCCGGCATGGTCGACCAGCTGAACTTCGGCCCCTGGTAGCCCATCTGGAAGGCGTTGTAGACCTTGTCCAGGCCGTAGAACTTCTGCTCCGGCCAGCCCTTCTGCACACCCGGCATGATCCCGACGGTGTCCCAGGCGCCGGTCTTCTTGAACGCCTTGGTCAGGGACAGGTGATCGCTCGCCATCACCGTGCGGTAGCGCTGCTGGTTGTCGACCCACAGCCCGGACAGCGTGGTGGAGTGACCGAGCCAGCTGCTGCCGCCGTACGTCGCCGAGGTCAGCCAGCCGCTCTTCGCGTGGAAGCCGGCCTTCGTCAGGGCCTGCGTGCTCACGTCGAGGGTCTTGTCGACGCCCGGCGCCATGACCGGGTCCTCGATGGCGCTGCGGCCGTAGCTCTCGATGAACGTGAAGATCATGTCCTTGCCGCGCAGGTCCGGCACGAGCTGGTCGGCCGGGGTCGCGCCGAACGCGTCGGCGCGGGCCTCCTTCCCGAACGCGGCCTCGTCCCGCAGGGTGTCACGCACCCGCCGGGCCTCCGAGGCGACCGTGTGCGCGACCCGGTCGGAGGCGACCGGCATCCCGGCGTACTGCAGACTGAGCACGGAGCACGTGATCCAGGCGGTGCCCGCGATCAGCGTGCCCCGGGTCGCCTGCCGGGTGTTGCTCACCAGGATGCCGCTCAACCGGACCGCCGCCAGCGCCATGATCACCATGACCAGTACGACGAGCAGGACGACGCCTATCGCCGCCGCGAGCGCGACCGTCCCGCCCATCGAGTCCGCGACGTACGACTGGGCGTCGTCCAGCAGACCCCAGTCCAGGACGAGGTTGAAGTCGCGGCCCAGGTACTCCACGAACCCCATGTCGAGCAGGTTCAGCACGGTCAGCGCCCCGAGCGCGGCGCCGGCCAGCGCCGCCAGCGCCACCCGCGGCCGGCGCGGCAGCGCCAGCAGCACGGCCGCACCGATGATCGCCTCACCGGGCAGCCGCAGGAACCGGTTCACCTGAACCGCGAAGAGACGATTCGGCATCACCAACGCCCCGAGCACCAGCACCAGAGCGAGCACGGTCCCGGCCCACCACACCACCCGAGCAACCCGAGGATGCCGCCCCCGCCACCCCCACCAGTACCCAACCCGAGCCCTGACCCCCCGCGCCCGCCCACGCGAACTCTCACCGCCCGCAGAAACCGACCCCGCCGCCTCCGACTCCGCCGCACCCGATCCCACCGGTGCCTCCGGCTCCGCCGCGCCTGATTCTGGCGTGGCCTCCGACGTTGCCGGGGCCTCCGGCTCCGCCGCGGCCGATTCCGCCGGTGCCTCCGGCTCGGCCGCGCCCGATCCCGCCGCCGCCTCCGACTCCGCCGCGCCCGATCCCACCGGTGCCTCCGGCTCCGCCGCGCCTGATTCTGGCGTGGCCTCCGACGTTGCCGGGGCCTCCGGCTCCGCCGGGCCCGATTCTGGCGGGGCCTCCGAATCGACCGAGTGCGATTCCGCCGGGGTCTTCGGCTCGGCCGGGCCCGACTCGGCCGCGGCGGGCTCTGGGGCCGCCCCGCCCGGGGACGCTGTCCCCGACTCGGCCGCGTCCGATTCCGCGAGAGCCTTCGGCTCTGCCGGTGCCTTCGACTCGGCCGCGCCTGATTCTGGCGGGGCCTTCGACTCGGCCGAGTGCGATTCCGCCGGTGCCTTCGGCTCCGCCGCGCCCGATTCCGCCGGTGCCTTCGGCTCCGCCGGGCCCGATTCTGGCGGGGCCTTCGACTCGGCCGAGTGCGATTCCGCCGGTGCCTTCGGCTCCGCTGCGGCCGACTCCGCCGGTGCCTTCGGCTCCGCTGCGGCCGACTCCGCCGGGGTCTTCGGCTCCGCCGCGGCCGATTCCGCCGGGGGCTTCGGCTCCGCCGCGCCCGACTCGGCCGCGGCGGGCTCCGGGGCCGCACCGCCCGGGGATGCTGTCCCCGGCTCCGCTGTCTCCGGGGGCGCTGTCATGGACTCCGCTGTCACCGGGGACGTAGGTTCTGGGGTCGCCGTTTCTGGCGCGTTCGTCTCGGCAGCCTTCGTCTTTGGGGCTTTCGGCTCCGGGGTCGGCTTCGCCGGGTCGGCGGTTCCCGTCAGGGTTTGCGGGTCTGGGGTCGTCGCGGGGTCGTCCTCGGGGGGGTTTGGAGCGGGGTGTTGGGATGAGTGAGTGGAGACAGGCACCCGAGGGTCCTTCCGTACGAAGCCCGGCGGTTCGGCGGATCCGATGGGGGTCGGATCCGCCACAGTTTCGTACGGCCTGCCCTTCGCCCGCGTTCAGCCCCCTCGGCCAGTGCTCGGCAAACACCGCGCAAACGTCACGCCAAGCACCCCCGGGGAGGGAACGTCACGCGCCCCCGACTGCCGTGAGCAGCGCCAACGGGGCCGCCGCCGAGCGGGATTCCCGTACGCACGCGTGGGGGTACGGTACCGGCTGCGCGTGTGTGTCGCGGCCGTAGCCCGCGAGGACCTCGGGCAGGCGGTGACCGGTCGCGGTCGCCGCGTCGACCAGCGCGTGGGCGACCGTACGGGCCTCGTCGTGCAGGCCGTAGCGGGCGAGCCCCAGCGTGATCAGCGCGTTGTCGTGCGGCCAGACCGAACCGCGGTGGTAGGACAGGGGGTGGTACGCCGCCTGGCCGGCGGCGAGGGTGCGCACGCCCCAGCCGGAGAAGAAGTCGGGTTCCACCAGCCGTCGGCCCACGGCCTCCCCGTACTCCTTGTCGAGCAGGCCCGACCAGAGCAGATGCCCGGCGTCCGAGGCGAGCGCGTCGACCTGACGGCCCTCGCCGTCCAGCGCGAGCGCCGGGAACGAGCGGTCCGACATCCAGAAGTCCCGCTGGAAACGGTCCCGCAGATCGGCGGCGGCCTGCTCCAGCAGCGCCGCGTACGTCTCGTCCTGCCACACCGTGCGCGCCACCCACGCCGTACGGCGCAGCGCATCGTACGCGTACCCCTGAGCCCCCGCCGCCATCACCGCCCCGCTCGCGCGGGCGCCGTCCGCGGAGCAGATGGCGCCGGGGGAGTCCTTCCAGTTCTGGTTGGCCAGGCCGCCGTTGTCGGCGCGGTAGACCAGGTAGCCGCGGGAGGTGAGCCCGCCGTGGTCCAGCATCCAGCCCACCGCCGCGCGGGCGTTGGGCTCCAGGCGGCGGGCCGTCGCCGCGTCGCCGGTCTGCTCGACGTACGCGCCGAGCAGGACGAGGAACAGCGGGGTCGCGTCCACCGAACCGTAGTAGCGGCCGAACGGGACCTGTCCGAAGTGGGCCAGTTCGCCGTGCCGCACCTCGTGCACGATCTTCCCGGGCTGGGACACCGAGTCCCGGCCGGTCTCGGTGGCCTGCCCGGCGGCGAGCGCCAGCAGCGTGGCGGCGGCCGGGCGCGGCCGGTAGGGGAGGGTGAACAGCGAGGTGAGCAGGGCGTCGCGGCCCAGCAGGGTCAGGAACCAGGGGGCGCCCGCCGCGGGAACGCGCAGCTCCTCGCCGTCCGGTCCGGTCGCCTGCACCTGGAGCGCGGCCAGGTCCGCGAGCCCGCGGACGCAGGCGGCGGCCAGCTCGGGCCAGCCGGTCGGGAAGGCCACGCCCTCCATGAACTCGCTTTCCTGCACCCGGAGTTGTTCCGCCACCGCGGCCGGGGAGCGGGGCACCCGCAGGGCCCGCTTCTCGCCGTGCGGCCGGGCCATCACCCGCAGGGTCAGCTCGGCCGAGCCGTGCGGCTCCAGCTCCAGCGTCCACACCAGACGGCGGGCCCCGGTGCCGGTCTCCTCGACGCCGTCCGGCGCGGGCTCGGCCGTCACCGTCGTGCAGGACTTCCACTCACCGCGCCGGTATGTGAACTCCACTCCGTCGTCGAGGACTTGGCGGCGGCGCACGACCCCGGTCTTCGCGTACGTGCGGTGGTCGGAGCGGAGTTCGAACTGGTCGGTGAAGTCGGCGTCGGCGGTGACCGCGAGCCGGACCGTCGTCGGCACCGGCCGGTTGCTGACGACCCGCAGCGACTCCACGAACGAGCTGTCGCCGACGGCCTGTTCACGGAACAGCGTGCAGGACGGCGGCTCGTTGCGTCCGCCGCGCGGCACGAGCACGCACCGCGTGACGTCGCCGTCCGCGACCGGCGCGAGCGCCTCCGGCACGGCGCCGTCGACCGTCAGCTGCCAGCGGCTGAGGTGCCGGGCGTCCCGGACGAATAACCCCTCCGGGGACCCGGAGGCCGTGCCGGAGCCCCGTACGCCGCTGATGTCCCCGCGGTCGCCCACGGCGGCGAACGTCCCGCCGTACACGAGCAGATGATGCCGGTCCGTCATCCCCGGTCCCCTCCCTTGAAGGCAATCGCTTCGCTTCGGTGCAGCAGGTCGAGCGTGAGCGCGGCGGTCCAGCTGAAGCCGGTCGCGCCGCAGGCCTCGCCGGTGTACGGATCGACGTACTCCGCGAAGTCCGAGCCGGCCGCGATGTCCAGCACCGCCCGGCGCAAGGCGTCGGCGTCGGCCTGGTGGCCGTGCAGCCGCAGACCGCGCTCCAGCAGCCAGCTCGTGTTGAACCAGGCCGGGCCGCGCCAGTAGCGGTGCGGGTCGAAGGCCTCGCCGAGCAGGTCGTAGCTGGGGACGAGGCGGGTGGTCGTGCCGAGCCCGAAGTGCGGGCCGCGCAGGGCGCCCACGACGGCCGTCACCACCTCGCGCGGCAGGCCGGGCAGGAGGAGGGGCACGAGCCCGGAGACCCCACGCTCACGAATCAGCTCCCCGCCCGGACCACCGACGGGACCGCCGCCCGGACCACCGCCGGGACCCCCGCCCGGACCACCGGCGGGACCCCCGCCCGGACCACCGGCGGGACCCCCGCCCGGACCACCGGCGGGACCGCCGACGGGACCCCCGCCCGGACCACCGCCCGGACCACCGACGGGACCGCCGGCGGGACCGCCGCCCGGACCACCGGCGGGACCGCCGCCCGGACCACCGAGGGGACCGCCCGGACCGCCCTGTCCGGCGTCCCGCACCCCTTGCACGTCCCGGCAGAAGAACATGCCCGCCGCCGGGTCCCACAGCCGCTCGACCAGGGCCGTCGTCAGGCGTTCCGCGCGCGCGTGGCGGGCGCCGGCCGCCGCGCCCAGCTCCTGTGCGATCCGTGCGAGGGCGTGTTCGGAGGCGATGAGCAGCGCGTTGAAGGCAGGGTCCTCGACGGCGAACTCCCCGCCCCCGTCGGCATAGCCGCCGTCTCGGTACTCCGTGGCCAGCCGCACGTACCGCCCGTAGTCCAGGTCCGTCGGACGGTCCTGGGCCGCGCCGTGGTCGAGGTCGGCGCGCCGGAAGGAGCGTGCCGGGGCCGGGGTGACCCGGGCGAGCGGCGCGTCCCAGCTCGGCGCGTTGTCCATGCCCTGCTCCCAGGGGTGGACGACCGACACCAGCCCGCCCCCGCCGAGGTCCCGCCGGTGCAGCAGGTACCGGTGCCAGGCGGCGAGCCGGGGATAGACCCGGGCGAGGAAGCCGCGCGCCCGGGAGAGCCCCGGGTCGGCGCGGTGCACCAGCCAGGCCGCGAGCGCGTGCACCGGTGGCTGCACGATGCCGGAGGTCTGTACGGTGCGCGGGGCGCCCGCAGCGCGTCCCGCGGTCGAGGAGCGCCAGAAGTCGGGGCTCGGGAAGTACGCGTCGAGCGGTACGGAGGGGTTGAAGACGATGTGCGGGACACGTCCGTCGTCCCACTGGGCGGCCAGCAGCGTCTCCAGCTCCGTCTGCGCCCGGCGCGGCGAGACGTGCCTGAGCCCGATCGCGATGAACGCCGAGTCCCAGGACCACTGGTGCGGGTACAGCCGGCGCGACGGCACGGTCGACGTGCCGGTCCAGTTGCCCTCCAGCACGGCTGCCGCCCCGGCTCGCAGTGCCCTGAGGCGCCGCGCGCCCGGCGGAGCCGCCGGATCGTATGCAACGGCGTACTCCGCCGGGCGGGCGATGAGCTGGGCGGTGCGATCCACTCGGGGCTCCCCGAAGACGACAAGGCCGACTGGTTCGGCAGCGGCTACCGTAGGGTTACGTCTATTTAACACGCAAAACTCAATATGTAATGCAAGCTTGGGAAACACAAGGGGGTGCGCATGACCGGGCGTTCGGGACGGACCGGCAGGGCGGGCAGTCAGGCCAGCGCCGGGGATCTGCTCGAACTGGTGCGCAGCGGGCGGGCGACGACACGAGGCGCCCTCCAGCAGGCCACCGGCCTCTCCCGCGCGACCGTCGGCCAGCGCTTGGAGCGTCTCTTCCGCGCGGGCTGGCTGCGCGAGGGCGCCGGCGGCCCGGTCGACTCCCCGCTCGGCGGCCGCCCCTCGATCACCCTGGAGTTCGACGACGCCCACGCGGTCGTCCTGGCCGCGGACCTGGACACCCGGCACGCTCGGGCGGCCGTGTTGACCCTGACCGGCGAGATCCTGGCCGAGCGCGGCGGCACCCTGGTCATCGAGGACGGCCCGGACGCCGTCCTCGGCGAACTCGGCGGCTGGTTCGCCGAGCTGCTGGAGAAGGCGGGCCACCGGCCGGACGAGGTCTGCGGCATCGGACTCGCCGTCCCCGGCCCCGTCGACAGCGAGACCGGCCGGGTCGTCCAGCCGCCGATCATGCCCGGCTGGGACGGCTACGACATACGGGGCCGCCTCGCGCGAGCGTTCACGGAGCGCACCGGGGCGCCGGCGGTCCCGGTGCTCGTCGACAACGACGCCAACCTCATGGCGTACGGCGAACAGCGCACCGGATACGTGGACTGCTCGGCGTTCGTGCTGGTCAAGGTGTCCACGGGCATCGGCGCCGGGGTCGTGGTCGACGGCTCGATCTTCCGTGGCGTGGACGGCGGCGCCGGCGACATCGGGCACATCCGGGTGGGAGCGGAGGCACTGTGCCGCTGTGGCTCCTACGGCTGTCTCGCCGCCGTCGCCAGCGGTGGCGCCGTGGCGCGACGGCTCGCGGAGTCGGGCATACCGGCGTCCTCGGGCTCGGATGTGCGCGACCTGCTCGCCGCCGGGCACCCCGAGGCGGCGGCGCTGGCCCGTGAGGCGGGGCGCCGCGTCGGTGACGTGCTGGCGACGGTCGTGACGCTGCTCAACCCCGGGGTCCTGATGATCGCCGGGGATCTGGCCGGAACCGCCTTCCTCACGGGCGTGCGCGAGCTGCTCTACCAGCGGGCGCTGCCCCGCTCCACGGCCCATCTGGACGTCGTGACCTCGCGGCTGGGGGAGCGGGCGGGGCTGGTGGGAGCGGGTGCGCTGGTCGTGGAGCACCTGTACGCACCGGAGCGGGTGGAGGAGCGGTTGCTGGCACTGGGGGTGTGAGGCACGCTCGTATGGCGGGCGGCATGACCGGCGGCACGACGGGTGCCATGTCGGGCGGCGCGACGGGTGCCGTGTCGGGCGGCATGACGGGCGGGTTTCCGTCCGGAGACGCGTCCGCATGGTGAAATCCGCCCGCCTGCTGAAGCGTGATTCTCGCCACCCCTGAGGGGGGAAGTGCTCAGATGAGCGGATCATGGGTCGCTGCACTTCTCCAAGGGGTGGCACTGAGTGCCACCCCTTGATCGTTCATCGATCGAAATCAATCGAGCGACAATCGTGCCGAGCGGCGCTCATGTGAGCGTAAAATGGAGCCCATCGGAGGTGCTTGCGTTCAAGAAGTGAAAACATCCGCTGCCCTGGGCTTGCCAAGCCTTGACTTTCGATCCGCTGGCGGACGACTGGTTACGAGCACATGACGCGCGAGTAGACGTACCCAGACGCCTTTGATCTGGGTATGTTCCTGGCCGTCAGGGCAGCCACCGCGTCCTCGAGGAGTCGAGACCCGTGTCGGAAAACAAAGATCTCCCGGTAACCGAGCAGGCCGCGAGCGTTGAGGGCGTGAAGTTCGTCTATGACTTCACCGAGGGCAACAAGGACCTCAAGGACCTCCTCGGCGGCAAGGGCGCCAACCTCGCCGAGATGACCAACCTGGGCCTTCCCGTCCCTCCGGGCTTCACCATCACCACCGAGGCCTGCAAGGTCTACCTCGCGAGCGGCGAGGAGCCCGCGGCACTGCGTGACGAGGTGAGTGCGCACCTCGACGCCCTGGAAGAGCGGATGGGCAAGAAGCTCGGCCAGGCCGACAACCCGCTCCTCGTCTCCGTCCGCTCGGGCGCGAAGTTCTCGATGCCCGGCATGATGGACACCGTCCTGAACATCGGCCTCTCCGACAAGTCCGTCCAGGGCCTGGCCAAGCAGGCCGGCGACGACCGCTTCGCGTGGGACTCCTACCGCCGCCTCATCCAGATGTTCGGCAAGACCGTCCTCGGCGTCGACGGCGAGCTCTTCGAGGACGCGCTGGAGGCCGCGAAGACCGCGAAGAAGGTCACCGTCGACACCGAGCTGGAGGCGGCGGACCTGAAGAAGCTGGTCACCCGCTTCAAGAAGATCGTCAAGTCCGAGGCCGGCCGCGACTTCCCGCAGGACCCGCGCGAGCAGATGGACCTCGCCATCCACGCGGTCTTCGACTCCTGGAACACCGACCGCGCCAAGCTCTACCGCCGCCAGGAGCGCATCCCCGGCGACCTCGGCACCGCCGTCAACGTCTGCTCGATGGTCTTCGGCAACCTCGGCCCCGACTCCGGCACGGGCGTCGCCTTCACCCGCGACCCGGCCTCCGGCCACCAGGGCGTCTACGGCGACTACCTCCAGAACGCCCAGGGCGAGGACGTCGTCGCGGGCATCCGCAACACCGTCCCGCTCGCGGAACTGGAGCACATCGACAAGAAGTCGTACGACCAGCTGATGCAGATCATGGAGACGCTGGAGAACCACTACAAGGACCTCTGCGACATCGAGTTCACCATCGAGCGCGGTCAGCTGTGGATGCTCCAGACGCGCGTCGGCAAGCGCACGGCGGGCGCGGCCTTCCGCATCGCGACCCAGCTCGTCGACCAGGGCCTCATCGACGAGACGGAAGCCCTCCAGCGCGTCAACGGCGCCCAGCTCGCCCAGCTGATGTTCCCCCGCTTCGACGAGGACGCGAAGGTGGAGAAGGTCGGCCGGGGCATCGCGGCCTCGCCGGGCGCGGCCGTCGGCAAGGCCGTGTTCGACTCGTACACCGCCGTGAAGTGGTCGCGCTCGGGCGAGAAGGTCATCCTCGTCCGCCGCGAGACCAACCCCGACGACCTCGACGGCATGATCGCGGCCGAGGGCATCCTGACCAGCCGCGGAGGCAAGACCTCGCATGCCGCAGTGGTGGCCCGCGGCATGGGCAAGACCTGCGTCTGCGGCGCGGAGGAGCTCGAGGTCGACACCAAGCGCCGCCGGATGACGGTGCCGGGCGGCCACGTGGTGGAGGAAGGCGACGTCATCTCCATCGACGGGTCGAGCGGCAAGGTCTACCTGGGCGAGGTCCCGGTCGTCCCGTCCCCCGTGGTGGAGTACTTCGAAGGCCGGATGCACGCCGGCGCCGACGACGCCGACGAGCTCGTCGAGGCCGTCCACCGCATCATGGCCTTCGCCGACCGCAAGCGACGGCTGCGGGTGCGCGCGAACGCCGACAACGCCGAGGACGCGCTGCGCGCCCGGCGCTTCGGCGCCCAGGGCATCGGCCTGTGCCGCACCGAGCACATGTTCCTCGGCGACCGGCGTGAGCTGGTGGAACGCCTCATCCTGGCGGACACGGAGGAGGAGCGCGAGGAGTCGCTGAAGCAGCTCCTGCCGCTGCAGAAGAAGGACTTCGTCGAGCTCTTCGAGGCGATGGACGGCCTCCCGGTGACGATCCGTCTCCTGGACCCGCCGCTGCACGAGTTCCTGCCCGACATCACCGAGCTGTCGGTGCGCGTGGCGCTGGCCGAGTCCCGCCAGGAGTCCCACGAGAACGACCTGCGCCTGCTCCAGGCGGTCCACCGTCTGCACGAGCAGAACCCGATGCTGGGCCTGCGGGGCGTACGCCTCGGTCTCGTCATCCCCGGCCTGTTCACGATGCAGGTCCGGGCCATTGCGGAGGCGGCGGCGGAACGCAAGAACGCCAAGGGCGACCCGCGCGCCGAGATCATGATCCCGCTGGTCGGCACCGTCCAGGAGCTGGAGATCGTCCGCGAGGAGGCCGACCAGGTCGTCGCGGAGGTCGAGGCGGCGACGGGCGTCGAACTCAAGCTGGCGATCGGCACGATGATCGAACTCCCGCGGGCCGCCCTCACCGCCGCCCAGATCGCGGAGGCGGCCGAGTTCTTCTCCTTCGGCACGAACGACCTCACCCAGACGGTGTGGGGCTTCAGCCGCGACGACGTCGAGGCCTCCTTCTTCACGGCCTACCTCGAGAAGGGCATCTTCGGCGTCAGCCCCTTCGAGACGATCGACAAGGACGGCGTCGGCTCACTGGTCAAGGCCGCGGCCGAGGCGGGCCGGGCGACCCGCCCCGACCTGAAACTCGGCGTCTGCGGCGAACACGGCGGCGACCCGGAGTCCGTCCACTTCTTCCACGAGGTGGGCCTGGACTACGTCTCCTGCTCCCCGTTCCGCATCCCGGTGGCCCGGTTGGAGGCGGGCCGGGCGGCCACCCAGTCGGCAGGAAGCGACCACCGCTGAGCCGGAGGCTGCCCTGACGGGTTAAGTCCCCGAGCGCCCACCGAACCCCGGAGCCGCCGTCGGTCCCCGACCCTCACCGATCGGCGGCGGCTCCGGCGCACCAAGGAGGACGGCACCCTGTGCGGGGGTGCCGTCCTCTTGTGTTGTCGGTCTTCCGATGGCTCGATCAGCTCTGTATCTGAGCGCGGGTGTCTGGATTTCGATCACCTGATGTGATGGTGGGTGGACGACTGAAGGTTTCAGCACGTGATCAACCGACTACTTTCTGTTGTCAGTGGTGGTCGAAGGGGCCGCCGGGCGCAGAGAGGTGCGCAATGCGGAAGGTATTGGCCGGAGTGCTGGCAGCGGGGGCGTTTCTCATGGGGGCGGGGACGGCGGTTGGTGCGGGGGGCTGGCCAGCCATCCCGTTGTTGAAGTCCGGGGGCGTTCGCTTCCTTGAGGGTGAATACCGCTTCAATCCAGCAGATCAGAACCACGGGGCGTTCGAGTGGAAGGGCAAACTGAAGGACACCGACGTGCAGGACGGTCACAACGTCTACATGCAGGTTCGCGTCGAGGGGCACGCTTGGGTGCGCTACAACGGCCAGCAAGGGAAGACGGTCTTCCTGCACCACTCGAACTGGGACGGCGCCCAGCGCTATACCACCAAGGCAGAGATTAGGGCCTGCCGTGACCGCGGCAGTCTGCATCCTGACAATTGCTCCCCCACGGCGAAGTACTTGGCCGCTCACTAAGAGCCTTCTGTACATAGAGCCCAGATGCCCCGCATTTGGGCTCCCTGTCGTCATAGGGGAGCCATCATCAACACGTCAGAAGTCTTGTCCGCCAAGGGCGTCGATCTCTTCTACGGTGAGACGCCCGCTGTCAGGAACGCCGAAATCAGCCTGCGCCGTGGCGAAGTCGTGGCGATCACGGGGCAGAGCGGCTCCGGCAAGTCCTCGTTGCTGTACTGCCTCGCTGGAGTCCTGTCCGTGGCAAGCGGCGAAGTCCGCTTCGAGGGACGCGCCCTCGGCGAACTTGACGATGAGGAACTCAGCAAGCTGCGCCGTGAGCGTTTCGGATTCGTTTTCCAATACGGCGAACTGCTCCCGGAGCTGACCGTGGAGGAGAACACCGCCCTGCCGCTGCGTCTGGCAGGGCAGCGCAAAACAGAGGCGCTGACCGCCGCCGGGGAGGTTCTCGGTCGGCTGGGCCTCGCCGACCTGCGGCAGCGACGGCCCTCGCAGGTTTCGGGAGGCCAGAGCCAACGCGTCGCGGTCGCACGGGCGTTGGTGCATCGGCCGGCAGTGGTGTTCGCTGATGAGCCGACGGGATCGCTGGACAGCGCGAACGCCACCGCTGTACTGGAGGAGTTCCTGTCCCTGGCGCGTTCCCAGGGAACGGCCGTGGTGCTCGTCACCCACGATGCCCAGGTGGCCTCCCGGGCCGACAGCCAATACGCGATGCGCGACGGTGTCCTCTCGGCGCGGGAGGTGACATGAAGGAACTTTTGCTGGGCCTACGGCTGTTGCTGGGTAGTGGGCGGGCCAACCGTGTGCGTTTCCTCCTCATGGCCGGAGGTAGTGCCGTCGGTGTCTGTTGCTTGGCCATGGTGCTTGCGATCCCAGGGATCCTGGCAGCGCAGGACGGACGTAAGGCAGCACGTGAGGGGGATTGCCGCGGCGGTCGCCAATTCTGTGTCGGCGCCAACAGGGCACCTCTTGAGGTCAGCCTGACGGACCCGTACGGCTCCCGCCCCATGACCCGCGTCTTCCACGCGCCAGGTGCCTACGCCATTGCCCCTCCACCGGGTCTGAGTGAACTGCCGGCTCCGGGCGAGACGTTCGTGTCGCCGCGACTGCACGAAGAGCTCAGGAAGGAGCCGGGACTCGCCCAACTCGTGCCGGGGCGGGAACGGGGACTCATCGGCGCGCAAGGGCTGGCCCATCCCGATGAGCTGTACGCGTACATCGGTGTCGCTCGGGACCAGCTGAAGGGCGGGCATCCCGTGAAGTTCTACGGGATGCCATATACAAACGATGAAACCGTGGAGCCCTCGACGCTGGATATCGTGCGGTTCACGCTTGCGGGTGTCGTGCTGCTTCCACTGGCCGTGTACCTGTCGGTATGCGCGCGATTGTCGGCCGCAGCGCGGGCCCGACGGCTCGCCGCACTGCGGTTGGTCGGGCTGAGCAAGAAGGGTGTCCAGCGTGTCAACGCGGCTGAGACGGTCGCAGCGGCACTGCTCGGAGCGGTCTTCGGCCTGGGCGTCTATGCGATGGCCAATCAACTCATTTCCCGTGTGGGTCTTCCCGGCTTCCGGTGGTATCCGTCCGACGGATCGCTGTCCTTGTCTGCCACCCTCATCTGCCTGATCGGTTGTCCGGCGCTCGCCTGGTTCGCGGGCGCGGTCGGAGCCAGAAAGGCTGCTGCGAACCCGTTGGCCGTGAGGCGTGGCGCGGTGGAGAAACCGCCCGCGAAGTGGGGGCTGCTGCCGCTGCTTCCAGGACTGGGCATCATCACCGGGTATTGCGTGGCCGGCGCGACGGGGCACGTGCCCCGGGACACCTCTGTCTCGTCGATCCTGATGCCGCTTTCCGTCGTGCTGGTGGGCGTCGGACTCGTGCTGTCGCTCCCGATCCTCTCGCGGAGCCTGTCCCGGACGGTGGCACGCACCAGTTCCCTGTCGCTCGGCCTGGCTATGAGACGTAACGAGGTGGAACCAGGCGGGGCCTTGCGCGTCGCGACCGGTCTCGTACTGCTCGTCTACGCGGCGTCGCTCGCGCAGGGGGTACTCATCGAACTGGATCAGGTCTCCAAGCACACCTCGCCTGTCCAGTCATATGGACTCTCTTTGGACGGTGTCACCCAGGCGCGGCAGCGGGCCTTCGAGGCGGTAGAAGGTGTCCGTGGACACGGGGTGTATGCCAGTTCTTGGTCATCTCCGGAAGCCGAATTCCCACCAGTGATCTACGCCATGATCGCCACATGCGGTCAACTTCGCGGGACTGTGCCGTACATCGGACGCTGTACGGACGGGCGGCCCTTCCGGGTGGTGAACCCTAGGGAGACCTACAACGAAGACAGCCGGCCTGGTGCAAGTTTCCCGTTCCATCTCAGGAACGCGAGCGGGGAGCTGCGCGTGATGACTGTACGGGTACCGAAGGAAGAAGTGATCTTCCATGATGAAACAGGAATTTCTCCACTGAGTAGTGGAGATGTCGTAATCCCTCCATCCTTCCTGCCTGACGGCTTCCGAGCTGAGGGGGCCACCCTCATGCTGGCCAGCAGCTCGGCGCCCGATTCCGTCCGTTCAGTCCTGGACGGTATCGGCGGAGTCGATCCCACCGCCGAGGTGGATACGCCCGGTGTCGTGGTGACAGCCCTTCAACAGATCACCGTCGTCAAGACGATCCTCGCCATGGGCATGGTCCTCGGCCTCATCATCGGCGTAGCCGCCTACCTTGTAGCTGCCACCGACCGTGCGGTCGAGCGCCGACCGCAGGTGACCGCTCTTTCTCTCCTCGGTGCGCGGCCTCGTACGTTGAGGGCTGTGCAGGTGGCGCAGGTGGTGTTGCCACTGGCCGTGGGTCTGGGGCTGGCGGTCGTCGCAGGGAAGGCGGCGGAGTCCAGCTATCTCGTCAGCGGCGGTGGCGAGGTCTTCTGGGACGGGGGTGGTGTGCCGCTGCTGTTGGCCTGCGCTCTTGGGGTCGTCGTGGTCGCCGCCTTCGGATCCCTGCCGCTGATCGGGCGGCGCATTGACCCAGAGCTGATCCGGCGGGACTGACGGTCGTCGGTCGAACGTGATGTGGGGCGGCATCCCGGGGTACGGGGTGCCGCCCCACGGTCATGTCACTCGTCTGGCTGATTGGCCTGTGGGTCCCCGGCGGACCTGCAACGGATGCGATTCCCTCGCACGCAACGCCCCCTGTGGGCAGTCACGGTCAACTTCGCCGTCAGGAGCCCACATGCAAACGTGGAAGCAATTCGCCGTCATCGCCACCGCGTTGGCAACATCCCTGTCCGTCCTAGCCGCGACCGCCGATGCCGAAGACGCCAACGGTGACCACTACACGCACGCGACCACTCTCACCCGGGCGAGCTGCGTGGTCCACGCCAACTACCCCAGGCCGGGGGTTCCGGACTGGGGCTGGACCAAGCAACGGCGTTCGCCCCGCGGCAAGGCGTACAACGTCGGCGTTCGGTACACCTACAAGGACTACGCGCTCGTGCTCGACTACGCGAAGGTCGGCGAGCCGAGCTGGGGGGTCATTGCCAAGTCCTGTCTGGCCGACCCACGCGCCTACAACAAGCACGGGCAGCCGCTGCCCGATCTACGCGCCGTCGGAGGCAGCGGGACGAGCAAGGACGTGGTGATCAGCGCCCCACACGCGGGGAAGGACAAGCGGACCATGCTGCGCATCGGCACCCATCACGTCGGAACACTGCGCAACGCCCCCAAGGCCTTCGCCATCGGCAACGTCCGGGCGGGCGATCCCTTCTACATCACCACCCAACGCTGCGGAACCCACCACCCGAAGTCCTGGATCCTCGGCTATGCCCCCAACTCCGGACGCTGGGGCTACGTCCAAGCCCAGCACCTGCCCGCCTGCCACTGAGCGCCCGGGTTCTCATTCGCAGCCGACTCCGTCGCCGTCGCGGTCCAGGTGGCGGCTGTATCCGGGGTCGCCGACGTGTACGGGAGCGGCGCCGGCCGCGCGGGCGGCTGTGCAGTTCTCGTAGTAGACGCTTCCGGAGTCGTCCGAGCCGCCCGAGTCGTCGGCGGCCGTGTCGTTCGCCGCGGCCTTCGCCGTTACCGTCACCGTCTTCGTCGCCGTCACCTTCACTGTGGCCGTGGCCGTCACTGTGGCCGCCGGTTCCGGTGTGGCGGTCTCCGTGGCTGTGGTCGTCACGGTCACCGTCGGTTGGGGTGCGGCCGAGGTCGGCTTTGCCTCCGTCTTCTTGTCGCCGTCGCCGGCGCCGATGCCCGCGCCGATGAACAGGGCCAGAGCGAGGGCCGGCAGCACGTATCTCTTCCGGGCCCAGCGGGGCGTGGGGTT
The DNA here is from genome assembly GCF_044453465.1 of Streptomyces sp. NPDC051677. NCBI lineage: Bacteria > Bacillati > Actinomycetota > Actinomycetes > Kitasatosporales > Streptomycetaceae > Streptomyces > Streptomyces sp. NPDC051677. Next base: position 71,374 of record NZ_JBITCT010000002.1, on the reverse strand, counting down.
CTGGGTGGGCGCGGTGTTCGTGGCGGTGTACGGATTGCTCATAGCGGTCCCCCGATCTGTGATGCGAGGGGACGAACGGTATGGCCGATTTAAGGGCTGTGTAAGTGACGTAGCTGATCTGTGACTTTTCTGTGTGCATCGCCTGGGTCGGACGGTCACCAGCCCTCCGCTCCCTCCGCCAGGCGACGGTGCCACCAGGGGCCCGGTCCCGACCGGGGTGCGGGCAGAGTGCGTAGCAGATACCGGCGGTCCAACTCCGCTACCGCGCGGCCCAGTTCGGCTCGGGCTCTGGGTGGGAGCAGGCGCAACGTCTCGGCCAGGACGTCTCGGGCGTGGCGGACGTCGTCGAGGCCGCAGCCTGGGCAGGCGGGGCATGCGGAGGCGCGGGGGTAGAGAGTGCCGCGGCCGGGGGTCGTCACGAACTTGCGGTAGCGGCGCAGTGCGCTCGCTGTCGCGCCGGGGGAGAGGAAGTAGGTTCCGCTCTCGTCCTCGACGCGGTGGATCGCGAGGCTGGTGTGGGCGGAGAGGCCGTGGATGCGTACCGGCTGAGGAGTCTCGCGGGTGCGGGGGTCGGGAGATTGGTTGGCGCGCAGCGCGCCGGGGCGGCTACGCGCCATCTGCCTTTCGGCAGGCGGTGATGGTCGTCATGCGTTCATGATGACATCCCTGCCTGCCTGCCTGCCTGCCTGCTTGCTTGCCTGGCTGCCTGCCTGCCTGGCTACCTACTGGCTGCCTCGTCGCGTCGGATCGTCACCGCCACCGCCGTGAACGTCGTCTCCGGGAGCTGTGGGCTGGTGAAGCGCGCGTTGACCAGGTAGAGGCGGTTGCCGTAGCGGGCGGCAGTGGTGGGGACGTCGAAGCGGGGGTCGGTGATCGTGCGGGTCAGGGTGGCGGTGGTGGCGGTGCGGTCCAGGGACCAGACGCTGATGAGGTTCAGGCGGTTCTGGACGACGTACAGGGTGCGGCCGATGCGGTAGAGGCCGTCGCCGTTGACGACGTCCGGCGCGCCGACCAGCGTGATCCTGGTGGCGTGGCCCGTCCTGAGGTTCACGTTGTACAGCTCGCCCGGTGTGCTCTTGACGACGATCAGGCCGCGGCCGTCCGGCGTGCCGACTATCCCGTTGGCGTTGTTGACGTCGGGGAGCTGGACCCAGTCGCCGGTGAGGGGGAGCGCGCGGACCTCGCCGCCGGCGCGGCCGCGCGGGACGCCGTACAGGACCGCGTCCCGTGAGTCGGTGAACCAGGCGCGGTCGCCGAGCAGGGTCACGTCGTTGATGAAGTGACCTGCGGCTTCAGTTAGTTGATGGGTCGTCACCAATGTGCCGGTGCGGGCGTCGACCACGCGTGCCACTCCTGTGCTGCCCGCCACGTACAGCAGCCCGTCGTGGTCGAGCTTCAGGCCGACCGCGACCTGTCCGGCGCCGCCCGCGTACAGGACCTTGCCCTCGCCGGTGCGCAGGTCGGTGCGGTAGATGCCGCCGTTCGCGCGCGAGCCCTGGTAGGCGTACGGCTTGCTGCCGATGGCGATGCCCTCGGGGAGCCAGCCGTCGGGGAGGGGGTACTCGGTGGGCCAGGAGGGGGTGGGGGTGGTGGCGCCGGCTGTGGCGGGGGTCGTCGTGGCCGTGAGGGTGAGGGCGGCCAGGGCGGTGCCGCCGAGGAACGTGCGGCGGGACGGGGATGCGAAGGGGGTGGGGGTCATGGTTACGTGCCTCCGGGGTGGGGTGCGGGCGGCGAACGGCGTAACACCGTGAGCTGTGGCCGCAGTGGGTGTGCGGCTTTGCTTCTGCTTTGAACTTCGTTGGCGAGTAACGAGCCGCCGCCCGACCGTGTTCCTCCGATTGGCTGTCGAGTTCCTTTCAATCCAGTCTGGAGTCGTCGCCGTAGGCTGCGGCGAGAGCGCGGGTGCAATGGAAGGAGTGCGGTCATGGCCGGCTGGAGTGTGCGTGACATGCCTGATCAGAGCGGTCGTACCGCTGTCGTCACCGGGGCCAACAGCGGGCTCGGGTACGTCGCCGCGCGGGAGCTTGCCCGCAAGGGTGCGCGGGTCGTGCTCGGCTGCCGGAGTGAGGCGCGAGGGCGGGATGCCGTCGCGCGGCTGCGTGGTGAACTACCAGGCGCGGGCGTGGAGTTGGGGCGGCTCGATCTCGGGGACCTGGCCTCCGTACGGGAGTTCGCCGAGTCGTTGCCGTACGAGCGGCTCGATCTGCTCGTCAACAACGCGGGGGTGATGGCGATGCCGTACGGCACGACCGCCGACGGGTTCGAGACGCAGTTCGGGGTGAACCATCTCGGGCACTTCGCCCTCACCGGGCTTCTGCTGCCCGCGCTGCTCGCCGCGCAGGGCCGGTCGTCCGGGGTGCGGTCCGGGGCGCGGGTTGTGACCGTCTCCAGCATGGCCCACCTGCTGGGCAACATCGATGCGAACGATCTCAACTCCGAGCGGCGCTACCGCCGTTGGACTGCCTACGGCCGTTCCAAGACGGCCAACCTGCTGTTCACGCACGAGTTCGCGCGTCGGCTCGCGGCGGCCGGGTCCGGCGTCGTGGCGGCCGCAGCGCACCCGGGGTACGCGGCGACCAACCTCCAGACGGCCGGGCCGCGCGCCGAGGGGCGCCGGGCCGCCGAGCGGCTGATGGCGCTCGGCAACCGGGTGATCGCCCAGTCGGCGGAGGCCGGCGCGCTGCCCACCCTGTACGCGGCGACCGCGCCCGATGTCCGCCCGGACTCGTTCACGGGACCGTCCCTCGCGATGTGGCGCGGGGCGCCCGCACCGTCGCGGCGGGCGCCCTGGACCCTCGACGACCGGGCGGGGGAGCGGTTGTGGGCCGCCTCCGAGGAGTTGACCGGGGTGTCCTACGCCGCCGCGCTCAAGGCCTGAGCCGCTTGAGCAGCCTGAGCCGCCTGAGTGCCTAAGCCGCCAGAGCGCCTGAGCCGAACGAGCGGCCTGAACTCGGCCGCGCCGGTTACCGGTTGCAGCCCGTGGAGACGCGGACTTTGTTGGACCACGTGTCGGTGGCGATGTCCCACACCATCATCGTCGAGTCCTTCGCGTAGCCGTATGCGGTGCAGTCCAGCAGGCCCGTCGTCACGTTGAAGGAGCCGCCGGGGCGGCCGTTGATCCGGCGGGCGGTGGCGTCCTTCGTCCAGACCGGGATCCCGCGCGGGCCCGCGTCGCTGAAGAGGGCCATCCGTACCGTGCCGCCGACCGTGAAGCTCTGGCCGTGCATGTCGATGCCGTAGATGCCTATGGTGCTGCCCCTGCGGGTGGCCCAGGCGTAGGGGGCGCTGCGGTGGGCCTGGGCGGCGTCGATCGCCCGGCCCTGCGCGGGCGCCGGTGCCGGTGCCGGCGCAGATGCCGGTGTCGGTGTCGGTGTCGGTGTCGACGCCAGTGCCGAGGTTCCGGTGAGTGTGGTGACCGCCGCCACGGCGAGGACGGCCGCGGTGCGCGAGGCGTGCGAAAGGTTCATGATCGTTCCCCGATCTCCGCCGACCGCGCTGCGGTGCGCGGCCGATGTCCTGGGGGACACCGGACCGCGCACCGGGGTTGCAGCTTCGTCGGAGGGTTCGGGGGTGCGGGAGCACGGGGGTGGTGCGGCCTGCCGGTCGCACGTGACCTGTACCTACGCCGTCCGCCCGGGCCCTGTCAGTAGGAGGAGTAGCCCTGCGCGTACCCCCCTCCGTGGCTCTGGTCGTAGTCCCGGCCGTAGTCCTGCTCGCGGCCCTGGCGGTAGTCCTGGCCGTGGTTCTGCTCGTAGCCCTGGCGGTAGTCCTGGCCGTGGTTCTGCTCGTAGCCCTGGCGGTAGTCCTGGCCGTGGTTCTGCTCGCGGCCCTGGCGATAGTCCCGGCCGTGGTTCTGCTCGCGGCCCTGGCGGTAGTCCTGGCCGTGGTTCTGCTCGTAGCCCTGCCCGTGGTTCTGCTCGTGGCCCTGTGGGTGATCCGGGAGGTATGCGTCCGCGTACTCCTCCACGTACCTCTGCGCGAAGTCCTCCGGCATGGCGGTGGTGTCCAGGTAGAACCACTCTGCGGTGGGGCCGGGGGCGGAGGTGGCGACGGACGCGGCGACGGATGCGGTGGCCGATGCCGGGACGGGCCGGCGGCGCGGCAGTGAGTCGGGCTGCGGGGGCGCGGGGCGTTCGGCCACCGGGGCCATGCCCTCGCCCGCCGGCCCCATGGCTCCCGTTGCTCCCGTTGCTCCCGTTGCTTCTGCTGTTCCCGTTGCTCCCATCGCTCCCACGGACCCCACTGGCCCTACTGATTGCACCGGCCCCACGGACCCCACCTGCCCCTCGGCCCCCGCAGGGGCTTGTTTCGCCGGGCCCGGCATCAGCAGTTCCACCCGCAGGCCCTTGCCGCGTTGCTGGGCGGTGAACTCCTCCACCTGGCTGCGGCAGGCGTGGTCGAGGTGGGTGACGCCGGTGAGGTCGAGCCGGATGCGGGGTTTGCCGGCCTCGACGGCGGACTCCAGTGCTTCGATGACCTGGGGCAGCCGCAGGAAGGTCGCGTTGCCGGCCATCACCACCTTCGCGGTGTCGTCCTCGATGTGCTGCCGGATGACCGTCTGCGACATGCGCACCGCGGCCAGCACGATGCCCGCCGCGAGGCCGATCAGGACGCCCTCCAGGAGCGCCGTCGCCACGATGACCAGCGTGGTGAGCGTCATGACCGCGAACTCGCCGCGGTCCTGCCGCCACATCTTCGGGAACTCGTCGGGCGCGAAGAGCTTCCAGCCGCTGTGCACGAGCACGCCCGCGAGGACCGAGATCGGGATCAGGGCCAGCACCTGGGGGAGCAGGAGGGCGAAGGCCAGCAGCCACAGGCCGTGCAGGGTGCGGGAGAGCCGGGTCTTGGCGCCCGCCTGGACGTTCGCCGAACTACGGGCCACCACCGCCGTGATGGGCAGTGCGCCGACGAGTCCCGCGAGCGTGTTTCCGGCGCCCTGGGCGATCAGCTCGGGGTTGTAGCGGGTGCGTGGTCCGTCGTGCATACGGTCCACCGCTGCGGCCGTGAACAGGGACTCCGCCGAGGCGATCACGGTGAAGGTGAGGATCGCGGTGATGATCCCGGCGTCCGCCAGTCCCGCGAACTGCTCCGGTCCGGGGACGTCGACCGAGGCCAGCAGGTTGCCGACCTGGAGCGTCTTGACGTCCACGCCCGGCGCCGCGGCCACCGCGATGCCGATGCCCACCGCGACCAGGGCCGCAGGCACCTTCTTGATCGGCCCCGGCGCCTTCTTCCACAGAAAGCTCAGGACGACGGTGACGACGCCCAGGCCCGCCGCGATCAGCGCCTGCGGGTCGGCGACCGTGTCCGCGAGCAGGCCGGGGATGCCGGCCATGTTCTCCAGCGGGGTGCCGGGGGCCTTCGCGTCCATCGCCGGGTACGCCTGGCTGAACATCAGCGGCAGACCGATGCCCGCGAGCATGCCCTGGACGACGGCCAGCGAGATCGCCTGGAAGAACCGGCCCAGTCTCACCAGGCCGAGGACGATCTGGAGGAGCCCGGAGAAGAGCACGATCACGCCGAGCATGGCCACGCCGTGCTCCAGCACGGTCTCCGCGACCAGCGCGGCGAGACCGGCGGCCGGGCCGCTCACCTGGAGCGTGCTGCCGCGCGCCGCGCCCACCACCAGACCGCCGATGACGCCCGAGATGATGCCCAGCTCGGGGGAGACGCCGGAGGCGACGGCCACGCCGATGCACAGCGGCAGCGCGACCAGGAAGACGACGAGGGACGCGGTGATCTCGGTGGCGAGATCGGCCTTCGGACCCTTGGCGTCCCGCGGTCCCTGCCGGCTCTGCTGGGGCTTCGCCGGGTGACCGGCCATGTCCTCCGTGGGGGTCTCGGGAGCCCTGGGGTCGCGGGCCCGCATGCCGCGGGTCCTCGTCGCGTGGGCGCCGCTCATGCCGCGTGCACCCGAAACAGGCCGTCCGCGTCCAGCTCGTGCACCTGGCCGGTGTCCACCTCGTAGTACCAGCCGTGCAGTCGCAGCCGTCCCGCGTCGAGATGCCGACGTGCGGTGGGGTAACTCCGCAGCGCCGCCAGCTGGTTGACGACGTTCAGCTGGGCGACGTCCGGCATCGACGGGTCCTCGACGTCGCCGTCCAGGACGGGCGCCAGCCTCGGGCGGGCCAGTTGCAGCCAGGCGTCCACGCCGGGCAGGGCGGAGAGGTCGTCGCCGGACTTGAGGGCGCCCATCGCGCCGCAGTGGGAGTGGCCGCACACCACGATGTCCTGAACGCCGAGCACCTCCAGTGCGTACTCGATGGTGGCGGCCTCGCCCGAGGCGCCCTGCCGGCCGTGCGGCGGAACGATATTGCCTGCGTTTCGCAGCTCGAATATCTCACCGGGCCGTGCGCCCGTGATCAGGGCGGGTATCACCCGCGAGTCCGAGCAGGTGATGAACAATGCCTCGGGATATTGGCCTTCGGCCAGTCGCCGGTATTCACCGCTTTCGAAGTCGACCCGTCGTTTGAACGAGCGGGCGCGGTCCAGCAGTGCCTTCATGGATCCTCCCAGGTCAGAGCTGGTCGTCGTGGGGGTCCGACCAGTTCCTCATCACCGTAGAGGGGCCTTTGCCAGGCGAAGGTTAGAGGAACACTAAACCGGCGACAAAAATGGGACAGTTTTCGTCCGGAGTTGAGCCGCTGCTCACATTGTCCGGGGGGTGTGCGGCGTTTTTCTTACCGTTCTTGTAGCGTGGCGGAGCAACGGATCCACGGAACACGCGAATTCGGTTCACGGGAGAGACGGGAACGCATGGGTGTACGAGTCCTGCTCATCGAGGACGACCGGACGATCGCCGAACCGCTCGTCGAGGGCCTTGGCAACTTCGGCCTGACGGTGCATCACGTCGGCACCGGCAACGAGGGGTTGAGGGGCCCGTACGGCGATGTCGTCCTGCTCGACCTGGGGTTGCCCGACATCGACGGCATCGACGTCTGCCGGGGCATCCGTCAGGCTTCCGACGTCCCCATCATCATCCTCAGCGCGAGAGGCGAAGAGGCGGACCGCGTCCTGGGGCTGGAGTTGGGCGCCGACGACTACCTGGCGAAGCCCTTCAGCATGCGTGAGCTGGTGGCCCGGGTGCGCGCGGTGACCCGACGGACCCAACGGGGGCTGCAGGAGCGGGACTTCACTGAGACGGCCCCCGGCTACAACGCCCAGCCACAGCCACAGCCACAGCCGCAACCCCAGCCGCAAGTGCAGCAGCCCCAGTTCTCGCCACAGCCTCAACCTCAGCCTCAACCCACTGGCGATGCCGTCGGCCCCCTCGTCGTCGACCGGCGGACCCGGCAGGTCTGGGTCGGGCCGGAGGCGGTGACGCTGACGCCCAAGGAGTTCGAGCTGCTCGCGCTGCTCAGCGAGGATCCGGGGGCGGTGTACTCGCGGCAGCAGATCCTCGACCGGGTGTGGGACCCGCACTACCAGGGGCCGACGAAGACGCTCGACGTCCATGTGGCCACCCTGCGAAGGAAGTTGGGCCACCCTGCCTGGATCCAGACCCTGCGCGGGGTGGGCTTCCGGCTGGCCGTGCAGACCACCTCGCCGGGCACTCCGCAGGCGCCCGCGCCGCAGCATGCCCCCGCGCCGCAGCAGGCTTCCATGCCCCCCGCATACGAGCCCCCGCCCCCGTACCCCCATCGGACCCACGACTTCACCCAAGCCCACGACTTCACCCAAGCCCACGACTTCACCCAAGCTCACGACTTCACCTCGTCCCACGACTTCACCTCGGCCCACCAGTTCGACGAGCCCCACCCCACGGCGGCCTACCGGTGACCCGTCGGCTGCTGCTCAGCTACCTCACGCTCGCCGCGCTGGTCCTGGTCTGTCTGGAGATCCCGCTGGGCTTCGTGTACTCGCGGGGCGAGCGGGAGCGGGTGATCAACGCGGCGAAGGACGAGGCCGAGTCGGTGTCGGCGTTCGCCTCGCTGTCCATCTCGGCCGGCCGGGCGGCGCAGGACCTGCCCGAGCGGGCCGCGCACTGCGCCGAACGCATCGGCGGCAAGGTGCTGATCGTCGACGAGCGCGGCTCGCTGCTGGCCAGCTCGCATCCGCTCACCGCGAGCGAGGAGCGCGGTCTGGCCTCCTGGCCGGGCATCGCCGCCGCGCTCCAGGGGACGGCGACGGCCGACGTCCGCACCTCCACCATCGGCGGGGTGCAGTATCTGGCGGTGGCCACCCCGGTCCGGCACGGCGTCGAGGAGCAGGGAGCCGTCCGGATCACCCTGCCGACCCGGATGGTGTCCGAACGCGTCCACCACGTGTGGCTGTTGCTGGCGCTCGGCGGCCTCGCCGCGCTCACCGCGGTCGCCGCCCTCGGGTTCGTCATCGCCCGCTGGACCGGCCGTCCCATCCGTGAACTGGAGCACGCCACCCACGAGTTGGCCGTCGGCGGCGCCGCCACGCCGGTCGCGATCACCAAGGGGCCGCCGGAGGTCCGCAGCCTCGCCGCGACCTTCAACCGCACCGCCGCCCGCCTGGAACACCTCCTGGCGTCCCAGCGGGCCTTCGCCGGCGAGGCCTCGCACCAGCTGAAGACGCCCCTCGCGGCGCTGCGGCTGCGGCTGGAGAACCTGGAGAACGACATCGCCCTGAACGCGCGGGGCTCGCTCACCGCCGCGCTGACCGAGACCGACCGGCTGGCCCGGATGGTCGAGGGGCTGCTCGCGATGGCCCGGCTCGACGAGAGCGCCGCCGAACGGGAGACGGTCGACCTGGGCCGGGTGTGCGCGGAACGCCACCGCGCCTGGACGCCGCTGTACGAGCAGCACGGCGTCTGGCTGGCGCTGGCCGGGGACTACGCGGGCGAGGTGCTGGCGCTGCCCGGCGCGGTGGAGCAGATCCTCGACAACCTGCTCTCCAACGCCCTGCGGGTGGCGCCGCCGGGCTCCACGGTCTCGATCGACCCCCGCCACCAGACCCCCCGAACGCCCCACGAGCGCCGTTTCCCGCACCGGCATCCGAGCCGTCCGGCCGGTCCGGCGTGGGTCGAGCTGCACGTCATGGACGAGGGCCCCGGCATGACCGAGGAGCAGCGTCGGCGCGCCTTCGACCGCTTCTGGCGCGCCCCGGACGCCCCCAAGGGCGGTACCGGTCTGGGCCTCGCCCTGGTGCAGCGCCTCGCCCACGCGAGCGGCGGCGAGGTGACTTTGCGGCCTGCGCCGCGCGGCGGCCTCGACGCGGTGGTCCGGCTGCCGGCGGTACCGGCCCTGCCCGGAGTGCCCGCGCCCCGGTCGGCCAGACCCCTGGAGACCGCCGCGCCCGGCCGCCGATAGCAGACGGCAGGTGCGCCGGCAGGTACGACGGCAGGCGACAACAGGACGGGCGCGCCCGTCAGGCCGTCCGCCCGGAAACCCCCGTCAGGCCGTCCGCCCGGAGACCCCCGTCAGGCCGTCCGCCCGGAAGCCATTGCCCGTCAGGCCGTCCGCACCTCGTACGTCGTGATGCGCACCGTCTCGTCGTCCAGGCACTCCCCGCTCCGCAGGTCGAACCGCTGCTTGAGCAGCGGGGAGGCGACGAACGGGCGGCCCTGGTGGACGCCGGTCAGGCCGCGGGAGAGGACGGCCGCGCCGCCGAACGGGTCGCGGTTGTCGACGGCGTACAGCTCGCCCGCCCGGTCGCGGAACAGGGCGACCTGGCGGCCGTCGGGCAGCAGGGCGGCCACGCCCCGGCCGGGGAGCAGCTGGCCGAGGTCGCAGACCGTGAACCAGTCCTCGCCGCCCTCCTCCAGCCGCAGGTGGACCTTGAGGTCGGTGGTCTCGATTGCCAGGGTCATCGCTGGGTGCTCCCTTCCAGGGGACGGTGGCCGATGGTCAGCAGCGGCAGGTCGGGCTTGATCTGGTCGCGCTCGGGGACGAAGCCGACGACCGGGTCGGGGGTGTCCGGCGCGTTGACGAAGGACACGAACCGGGCGAGCTTCTCGGGGTCGTTGATGGTGGTCGCCCACTCGTCGGCGTAGTGCGCGACGTGGTCCTTCATCAGGGACTCCAACTCCTCGCAGATGCCGAGGGAGTCCTCCACGACCACGTCGCGGACGTGGTCCAGGCCGCCGGGGATCCGCTCCAGCCAGGTCGAGGTGCGCTCCAGGCGGTCGGCGGTGCGGATGTAGAACATCAGGAACCGGTCGATGAGGCGGATCAGCTCGGCGTCGCTGAGATCCTGGGCGAGCAGGTCGGCGTGGCGCGGGGTGGCGCCGCCGTTGCCGCCGACGTAGAGGTTCCAGCCGCCCGAGGTGGCGATGATGCCGAAGTCCTTGGACTGGGCCTCGGCGCACTCGCGGGCGCACCCCGACACCGCCGACTTGAGCTTGTGGGGCGAGCGGAGTCCCCGGTAGCGCAGTTCCAGGTCGATCGCCATGCGGACGGAGTCCTGGACGCCGTAGCGGCACCAGGTCTGGCCGACGCAGGACTTCACCGTGCGCAGGGACTTGCCGTAGGCGTGGCCGGACTCGAAGCCGGCGTCGACCAACCGGGTCCAGATCAGCGGGAGCTGCTCGACCCGCGCGCCGAACATGTCGATGCGCTGACCGCCGGTGATCTTCGTGTAGAGGCCGAAGTCGCGGGCGATCTCACCGATCACGATGAGGCCCTCGGGGGTGATCTCACCGCCGGGGATGCGCGGGACGACCGAGTAGGAGCCGTTCTTCTGGAGGTTGGCGAGGAAGTGGTCGTTGGTCTCCTGCAGGGCCGCCTGCTCGCCGTCCAGGACGTAGCCGCTCGCGCCGATCGTCGGGGCGAGGGACGCGATGATCGACGCGACCGCGGGCTTGCAGATGTCGCAGCCGTCGCCGCCCCGGGCGTCCTCGCGGCCGTAGCGGTCGAGGAGGTCCTGGTAGGTGTTGAGGCGCAGGGCGAGGACGATCTCGTAGAGCTCCTCGCGGGTCTGCGCGAAGCAGCCGCACAGGCCCTTGTCGACCTCGACGCCGGACGCCTCCAGTTCGGCGGTGACGAGCTGGCCGAGGACCTTGACGCAACTGCCGCAGGTCGTACCGGCCTTGGTGCACTTCTTCACCTCGGGCACGGTGGTGCACTGGTGGTCGGTGACCGCGGCGCGGATCGTGCCCTTGCGGACGTTGTTGCAGGAGCAGATGATCGCGTCGTCCGGCAGCGCGGTCGGGCCGAGCTGGACGGACTCGCCGGCGCCGGCGGGCAGCACCAGTGACTCGGGCGAGACCGGCGGGACGGAACCGGTGAACGCCTTCAGCGTGCCGTACGCCTCCGCGTCGCCGACCAGGATGCCGCCGAGCAGGGTGCCGTCGCGGCCGATGACCAGCTTCTTGTACAGGCCCGAGCGGGAGTCGGAGTAGACGACGTCGAGACAGTCGTCGGTCGCGCCGTGCGCGTCGCCGAAGGACGCCACGTCCACGCCGAGCAGCTTCAGCTTGGTGGACAGGTCGGCGCCGGTGAACTCCGCCTCGTCCTCGGCGATGGTGGCCGCGGCCGTCTCGGCCTGCTCGTAACCGGGGGCGACCAGGCCGTACACCCGGCCGTCGGAGGCCAGCGCGCACTCGCCGATCGCGAAGACGTGCGGGTCGGAGACCGTGCGGCACTGCTCGTCGACCGTGATGCCGCCGCGCTCGCCGACCGTCAGACCGCAGTCGCGGGCGAGCTGGTCGCGGGGGCGGACGCCGGCGCTGAACACCACCAGGTCGGTGGAGAGTTCGGAGCCGTCGGAGAGCTTCATGCCGGTGACCGCGCCGTCCTCGCCGACGACGATCTCCTGCGTGCCCACGCCCGTGTGGACGGACAGGCCCATGTCCTCGATGGTGCGCAGCAGGGCCGCGCCGCCGCCCTCGTCGACCTGGACGGGCATCAGGCGGGGCGCGAACTCCACGATGTGGGAGGTGAGTCCGAGACCCTTCAGCGCGCCGGCCGCCTCCAGTCCGAGCAGCCCGCCGCCGACCACCGCGCCGGTCGTCGCCGTCTTGGCGTACTCCTCGATCGCGAGCAGGTCGTCGATGGTGCGGTAGACGAAGCAGCCCACGGCGTCCTTGTTCGGAACCGGCGGCACGAAGGGGAACGAGCCGGTGGCGAGGACGAGGGTGTCGTACTCGAAGACCTGGCCGGAGCGGGCGGTGACCTGCTTCGCCTCGCGGTCGATCGTCTCCGCCGGGTCGCCGACGTACAGCTCGATGCCGTGCGTCTCGATGAACGCCATGTCGGTCATGGAGAGGTCCTCGGGCGTCTTGCCCGAGAAGTACGAGGTGAGCGCCACGCGGTCGTACGCGGGACGCGGCTCCTCACAGAGCACGACCACACGGTGCGTGGCGGTCAGGCCGCGCTCGGCGAGCGCTTCGAGGAAGCGCTGGCCGACCATGCCGTGGCCGACGAGCACGATCGTGGGGGTGGCCCCCAGGGTGGCGGTCATCAGGAGCCTCCATCGTTGGTGAGCAGGTGGAGCAAAGGGCCGCCATCGGTGGGGAGCGGCTCTGCTCCCTCCCAGGCGCGGGCGAGCGCGCCGACGGTGCCGAGTTCGCCGACGAGGACCCCGCCGACCAGACGGTCGTCGCGGACGACGACCTTGCGGTAGGTGCCCCGGGTGGCGTCGGCGAGCTGCACGACGTCGTCGCCGGGGAGCGGCTCCGTCTCGCCGAACGCGGCGAGGTCGAAGGCGCTGTTCCCGGCGAGCGTGAGCCGGGTCAGGGCGCGGGTGCCGGAGTAGCGGGATGCGGCGCTGCCGGTCAGCGACTCGGCGAGGACGTCCGCCTGTTCGAGCGCCGGGGCGGCCAGTCCGTACACGTTGCCGTCGTGCTGCGCGCAGTCGCCGATCGCGCGGATGTGCGGGTCGGAGGTACGCAGTTCGTCGTCCACGAGGATGCCCTTGTGGACGGCGAGCCCCGCGTCCTTGGCGAGACCGGCGCGCGGGGAGACCCCGCAGGCCAGCACCACCAGATCGGCGCCGAGGGTGTAACCGTCGGCCATCTCGACCGAGCGGACGGCCCCGCCGACGCAGCGCACGTCGCGCACCCGGCACTCGGTGTGGACCTCGACGCCGAGGTCCTTCAGGTGCCGCAGCACCAGCTTCGAGGCGCCCGGGTCGAGCTGGCGCTCCATGAGCCGCTCGGCCTGCTGCGCGAGGACGACCTGCGCGCCGCGCATCGCGAGGGCGCGGGCCGCGGAGACTCCGAGGAGCCCGCCGCCGATGACGACCGCCCGCACTCCCGGCCGTACCGCCTTCGACAGACCGAGGCAGTCGTCCATGGTGCGGAACGCGTGGACGCCCTCCGGCAGCACGTGGTCAGGGGTGCTGTGCCTTCCCGGGGGACAACCCCCGGACCCCCGGCCGGAAGAGCGGGTCGGCTCCTCAGCCCGGCGGGCAGAGGCGAGGTATGCGTCCCTGAACAGGCCGCGCAGGGGCGGCAGCACCGGATTGGAGCCGGTGGCCAGGACCAGCGTGTCGTATGCGATCTCCGAGCCGTCCGCGCAGGCCACCGTCCGCCGGTCGCGGTCGATCCCGGTGACCCGGGCCCGGACCAGTCCGGCGGGCGCGGGCAGCGCGATCACCTCGGGGGCGTACCGGCCGGCCAGCACCTCGGCGAGCAGGACCCGGTTGTACGGCCGGTGCTGCTCCTCGCCGATCAGCAGCGCGGGCGTGCCCAGCTCGCCGAGCCGGCGGGCGAGTCGTACGCCCGCGAGGCCGGCGCCGATCACCACCACACGCGAATTCGAGGTCATGTCCAGGAGCGTGCGGTGCCGACGTTACCCGGCCGCATCACGGTTGTTTCCCGCGAGGAACGCTGCCCTCAGCGGGGGCGGGGGGTGGGTGTGAGGGTTGCTCCCCACGGCCGTCACACAGGTCCCGGCCGCGGTCGCATAGGGTTCCTGACCATGCCCGACATATCCCTGACCATGCTGGCGCTGCTCTGCCTCGCCGCTCTCGCGGCCGGCTGGATCGACGCGGTGGTCGGCGGGGGAGGGCTGCTGCTCCTGCCCGTGCTGCTGCTCGGCCTCCCGGCCGGGACGCCGGCGGCGACCGCGCTCGGCACCAACAAGGCGGTCGCGATCGTCGGCACGTCGGGCGCGGCGGTGACGTACGCGCGGCGCACGCCCGTGGACGTACGGATCGCGGTGCGGATCGGGCTGGCGGCGCTGGCCGGGTCGTCCGGCGGGGCCTTCTTCGCCGCGGGGATGAGCACGGAGGTGCTGAAACCGGTGATCATGGTGGTGCTGCTGGGCGTGGCCGCCTTCGTGATCCTGCGCCCCGCCTTCGGCACGGCCCCCGCCACCGGCCCGGCCTCCCGCCGCCGGATCCTGGCGGCCATCGCCCTCGCCGGCCTCGGCATCGGCTTCTACGACGGTCTCATCGGCCCCGGCACGGGCACCTTCCTGGTGCTCGCCCTCACCGCCGTCCTCCACCTCGACCTGGTCACCGCCTCGGCCACCGCCAAGATCGTCAACTGCTGTACCAACGCGGGCGCGCTCGCGACCTTCGCCTGGCAGGGCGCCGTGCTGTGGCAGTTGGCGGCCGTGCTGGCCGTCTTCAACCTCGCGGGCGGGATGCTCGGCGCGCACACGGCTTTGAAGAAGGGCAGCGGCTTCGTCCGGGTCGTCCTGCTGACGGTGGTGTTCGCACTGGTCGCGAACCTGGCGTACGACCAGTGGGTCGCCTGAAAACGAGTGGGGGAGTCGGGGCCGGCCCCTTACCGTGACCCGCGTGACGACGCGTGCGACGACTCAGGTGATCGTGCTGAACGGCGGCTCCAGCTCCGGCAAGTCGGGGATCGTGCGGTGTCTGCAGGAGGTCCTGCCGGAGCCCTGGCTGGCCTTCGGCGTCGACTCGCTGATCGAGGCGATGCCCGGGGCGGGCACCGGGATCGAGTTCGCAGCGGACGGCGAGGTGAGCGTCGACGACGCGTTCATGACGCTGCAGGCGGCGTGGGTGACGGGCATCGCCGCGATGGCCCACGCCGGCGCCCGGGTGATCATCGACGACGTCTTCCTCGGCGGCGCGCGGTCCCAGGAGGGGTGGCGCGAGGCCCTCGCCGGACTCGACGTGCTCTGGGTCGGCGTCCGGTGCGAGGCCGCGGTGGCGGCGGGCCGGGAGATCGCGCGCGGCGACCGGGTACGGGGGATGGCCGAGCAGCAGGCGGAGCTCGTGCACCGGGGTGTGGTCTACGACCTGGAGGTCGACACCACGCACACCGAGGCGCTGGACTGCGCGCGGACGATCGCCCGGGCGATGGCCCGCCCCGTGCTCAGCGGTTCCCGGTGAGCCGAGCAGCAGGCGGAGCTCGTGCACCGGGGTGTGGTCTACGACCTGGAGGTCGACACCACGCACACCGAGGCGCTGGCCTGCGCGCGGTCGATCGCCCGGGCGATGGCCCGACGAGGCGCTGGACTGCGCCCGGGCGACGGCCCGACCTGTGCTCAGCGGTTCCCGGTGAGGTGTGCGAACACGACCACGTTCCCCTGGTAGCCGGTCGACTTCGAGTAGCCGCCCCCGCAGGTGATCACCCGTAGCTCGGGCCGGTCGGCCGCGCCGTACACCTTGTCGTCGGGGAAGCGGCTGGCCTCGTACACCTCGACGGCGTCGACGGTGAACAGGGCTGCGCTGCCGTCGCGCCGGTCCACCTCCACGGTGCTGCCCTTGCGCACCGCGCCGAGGTCGTAGAAGACGGCGGGGCCGTCGGCGTTGTCGACGTGGCCGGCCACGATCGCGGTGCCGGTCTCTCCGGGCGTGGCGCCGGCCTCGTACCAGCCGGCGAGGTTCTTCCTCCCGGGGGGCGGCACGTCCAGGCTGCCGCCGGCCGTCAGGCCCAGGCCCATCAGGGGGGCGTTCACCCTGATCGCGGGGATGCGGATGCGGACGGGCGGCGACGGCGGCAGGGCCGGGACGGAGCGTACGTCCGTGCTCCCCGAGCGGGCCTGGGCCGCGGACGGCTGCGGCGGGGGATGCGTCTCGGCGCCGCTGTGCAGCAGCCAGGCGCCGGAGCAGAGGGCGACTGCGGTCACGGCCGCTATCGCGGTGTTGCCGACTTCGCGGCGCATCGTGGAACTCCTCTCGATGACGCCCCGTGCCCCCCTCCGGGCCGCGAGGGGCGTCGGACCCGGAGGGGGAGGGGACATGCGGTACCGGCTGACGGACAGCGGAGGGTGTCCGTCAGAACCCGTCGCCTCTCGCCCGGCGATGCAGGAGCCAGGTACCGCCCGCGGCGGCGACGGCGAGAGCCGCCACACCGGCCGCGGTCTGTACGGGGTCGGGGCCCAGTGCGCCGCCGACCCCCGTCTTCACACTTCCGTGCGGAGCCACCTGCTGCCGGTCCGAGGCCAGCGTGACCACCAGGTCCCCGGTGATCCGCCGTCCGTCCCCGCCGCACTCCGCGACGATCTCGTACGTCCCCGGCTGCGCGCTCGGCGGCACCTGGAACTGACCCGTGGCCTCGGCCTCGTGCGAGCTGGGCGCGAGGGTGAAGCGACCGGCGCCCACCGCGCCGGCGTCGCCCGCCGCCGCCCGGCCGTTCCCGCACGCCGCCGTGTTCACCGACACCTGCCCGCCCGGCACCGCGGTGGAGGGGTACACCTCCAGGTTTCCGGCCCGCGTACCGGCCGCGTGGGCGGGTCCGGCGAACCCGGCCGCGGCGGTGACGGCGAGCGCGGTGCCGGTCAGCAGCCGGGTGGTGCGTCGCATCGGTGCTCCTCACGAGCTGTTCGAGATGTCGAGATGTCGAGGCCTTCGAGGTCTTCGAGCGTCTTCGAGCGTCTTCGACGTGCTGTGCCCTTCCGAGGTAAGTCGCACTGGCGCGTGCGCGCTTGCTGATGTCGCGTCAGGAATGGGATGAATGGGTGTCAGATTCGATGGCGCACGGCTGCCGTTGCCTGCGTTTCAGCAGGTCATCGCCGTACTGGCGGCAAGGTGAGGAAAAGCTTCCGCAGCGGGTGTGAACGGGTGACCGGCCACCGCCGCGCGAGTGGGTCACCGTGGCGCGAGCCAGTCCCCGCCCTCGACCGGGTTCTGCTGGGCCCGCAGTCGGGCGGCGACGGCGGGCGCGGCGACGTACACCCAGGCGCGCACGGGAGCCGAGCCGTCCTCGCGGAGCACCGCCCGCGCGACGCGCTCGTAGAGGTTGCGCGGGTCGCCCGGCCGGTATTCCTCCAGCCGGTCGAGCTCGGCGAGCAGCCGTGCGTACACCGCCGGGAGGGCCGTCACGAGCTCCCCGACGACGGACGCGCCCGCAGCGCCCGGCTGTTCGACCGCGTAGGGGTTTGGAGCTGCTGCCGCTGGAGTGGGTTCAAGAGCGTTTTGGTGAGCGGGAGTGAGTGCTGCTGGTCTGTGTGTCACGTGCCTGGGCGGTGGTGTCGGTTTCAGCGGGGTACTGGCGTTCTCTCATCGAATGCGTGACCTTCATGGGCGGGGCTCGTTTCCCATGGCGACGGGATCTTCGGGTGGGGCCGGGCGGGGGTGACGGGGTGGGTGAACTGAGGAGCATCGCCGTGCCGTTCGTCGCGTTCGGCCCCAGTGGCGTGGCCGTGCGGACCCGCCTCAAGCAGTTGACACCCGGCGATGAGAAGGCGCTGCGGCTGGTGGGAGCGCATCTGGGGTCGCTGGCCTCGAAGGATCTCAAGGCGCGCTGCCGGGACGGCCTGGACCATTCCGGTCAGGCGTGGGCGGTGCGCAAGCGGGAGCTGACGCCGCTGTCGTCGTCACGGTGGGCGGGCAGTATCACCAAGGCCTCGCACGAGCAGTGGGCGCTGGCCCGACGTGGCCAGTCGGCGCACATCCAGACTCTGGAAGCCGGCATCCGCACCCTCGAAGACCGGCTGTCCCTGCCGGTCGGGCAGAAGGGAACCAAGAAGGCGCCCGGGGGGTACCGGTCGCGGCGGGAGTGGCATGCCAAGTCCCGGCGGCTGCGGGTGCTGCAGGACCGGCTGGCCGCCGCGCGGGCCGACCGGGAGGCCGGACTCGTGCACGTCGTGCGGGGCGGCAAACGGCTGGCCCGCACCCGCCACCACTTGGAGGCGGCTCAGCTCACCACGTCTGCGTGGCGCGGGCGGTGGGAGGCGCAGCGCTGGTTCTGCCAGGCGGACGGGGAGTCCGGCAAGCGCTACGGCAACGAGACGATCCGCGTCAGCCCCGAGGGCGAGGTGAGCGTCAAGCTGCCCGCCCCGCTTGCTCGTCTGGCCAACGCCCCGCACGGCCGGTACGTCCTGGCCTGCCGGGTCGCGTTCGCGCACCGGGGCGCCGAATGGGCGGACCGCGTCGCGGCCGACCGGGCGATCGCCTACCGCATCCACTACGACACCGGCCGCAACCGCTGGTACCTGACCGCCGCCTGGCAGATCCCGCCCACCCCCACCCTCCCCGTCGAGGCCGCGCTCGCCCACGGCGTGATCGGCGTCGACATGAACGCCGACCACCTCGCCGCCTGGCGCCTGGACGCCCACGGCAACCCGACCGGCAGCCCGCGCCGCTTCTTCTACGACCTGACCGGCGCCGCTGAGCACCGTGACGCCCAGGTCCGCCACGCCCTCACCCGCCTCCTGCACTGGGCCCGCACGTGCGGTGTGAAGGCGATCGCGGTGGAGGACCTGGACTTCGCCGCCGAGAAGACCCGCGAGAAACACGGCCGCCGCAAACGCTTCCGGCAGCTGATCTCCGGCATGCCCACCGGGAAACTCCGCGCCCGACTGTCCTCGATGGCCGACCAGGCAGGCATCGCGGTCATCGCCGTCGACCCGGCGTACACCAGCCGGTGGGGCGCCCAGCACTGGCAGAAACCCCTCACCACCACGACCAGGAAGACCACCCGCCACGATGCTGCCGCCGTGGCGATCGGAAGGCGCGCCCAGCGACACCCGATCCGGCGACGGACGGCACCGCCCCCACAGCACCGGAGTGATGCGGTGGGGCATCGGACCGTCCAGGCCGGACCAGGTGTTCCCGGGCGTGAGGGAACCCGCCCCCGCATCCCCGGACCACGGACACGATCCGTGCCGCCCGGACGCGGAGCGAACGCGGGCAACCAGAACGCCCAACACCGTCCGGGGCGTTCGGCCGAGCACGAGACCTGGCAACAGGACTCACTCCCGCTCAGTCCCTAGGAACGGTAGCCGGGCCCGTCGTACAGCACCGCGCCGCTCAGCCGGGCCGGCTCCTCGCGCAGGGTGCGGCCGCGCAGGAGGGCGTCGTGGTTGACCTCGCCGGGGCGGAGGGTGCCGTAGACGAAGAAGGGGAGTTCAGGGGCGGTCACAGAAACGATTCTCTCCCCTCACCGCCCCCACACCGGTCTTCCGCGTAGGCGCTATGGACATGACATGTCAGGGCCCCTTAAATGCCAGGACGACGTCAGCGCCACCCCCACACGCGCCCCCACGGCGCCTTCCCGAGGAGACCGAAGACACTGATGAGTCGGATACGGCAGCACGTCCGAGGTTCCCGTCTCGCCACCGCCGGCATCGCCGCCACCACGGCCACGCTCCTGGCCGCCGTACTCTCCCCGGTCGCCGACGCGGCCGACAGACCGACCCGGGCCACCGCCCTGGACAACGCGGCGGCGGCCCTCGCCGACCACGCTGCGGCCCTGGGCCTCACCTCCGTGCAGGGCGCCTCCGTCCGTGACGTGGTCGTCGACGAGGACGGCGTCCAGCACGTCCGCTACGACCGCACCTACCGCCGACTCCCCGTCCTGGGCGGGGACTTCGTCGTCCACCTGGCCCCCGACGGCAGCTACCGCAGCGCGAACCGGGCGACGCGGGCGGCGATCTCGCTGGCGAGCATCACGCCTAAGCTGTCGGCGCCCAAGGCCGCCGACGTGGCCGTCAACGCCCTGCGCGCGGCCAACCTGGGCCAGCCGCTCAAGCAGGTGAAGGCCAAGCCCCAGCTGGTCGTCGACGCCCTGCACGGCGCCCCGAAGCTGGCCTGGCGGACGAACGTCGTCGCCCTGGACTCGCTCGGCAACCCGGTCGCCCGCGCGGTGCTCACCGATGCCCGCACCGGCGCGCAGATCGACGCCTGGGACACCATCGAGACGGCGACGGGCGACGGCAAGTCCCTGTACGGCGGCACGGTCCCGCTGGAGACGACCCTCTCGGGCTCGACGTACCAGCTCAAGGACCCGACGCGCGGCAACACCTACACCGGTGACGCGGCCAACAAGACCGACCTGTGCATCTTCGGCATCTGCATCAGCCGCGCCCCCGCGACCCTGTTCACGGACGCGGACAACCACTGGGGCACGGGCGCGAGCGCCGACCGCTCCACGGCCGCCGTCGACGCCCAGTACGGCACCGACGTGACCTGGGACTACTACAAGAACGTGCACGGCCGCAACGGCATCGGCAACGACGGCAAGGGCTCCTACAACCGCGTCCACTACGGCAACGCCTACAACAACGCGTTCTGGGACGACAGCTGCTTCTGCATGACCTACGGCGACGGCGACGGCGCCCAGCTCGGCCCGCTGGTCGCCCTGGACGTGGCCGGCCACGAGATGTCCCACGGCGTGACGTCCAAGACGGCCGCGCTGACCTACTCGGGCGAGTCGGGCGGCCTGAACGAGGCCACGTCCGACATCTTCGGATCGCTCGTGGAGTTCTACGCGGGGAACTCCTCCGACGTCGGCGACTACCTCATCGGCGAGAAGATCGTCCGCTCCGGCTTCGGCCGGGACGCCCTGCGCTACATGGACAAGCCGAGCAAGGACGGCAACTCCGCCGACTACTGGAGCAGTTCGGTCGGCAACCTCGACGTCCACTACTCCTCGGGCGTCGCCAACCACTTCGCCTACCTGCTGGCCGAGGGCAGCGGCGCGAAGACGATCAACGGCGTGACGTACAACTCCCCGACGTACAACGGCTCCACGGTGACGGGCATCGGCCGCGACAAGCTCGGCGCGATCTGGTACCGCGCGTTGACGGTCTACATGACGTCCTCGACGAACTACGCGGGCGCGAGGACGGCGACCCTGAACGCGGCGAAGGACCTCTACGGCAACGGCAGCACCGAGTACAACGCGGTGGCGGCGGCCTGGAGCGCGGTCAACGTGAACTGACCTCGCTGACGACCTGCTCCTGGGCACGCTCCTGGGCGCTCCTGGGCAGGCTCCTGGGCACGTGACGCGGCCGCCTCGGTCCTCGGGACCGGGGCGGCCGCCGTGTCGTCGCCGCCGCGGTTTCAGTACTTTCTGGAACCGTTTCTGTTCGGACAGTTGACACTCTGCACGCCCCCTCCTAATCTCGCGCCAAACTTGCGACCATGTGACGGTATTTCGAACGGCTGAAAGGCAAGCGCTCTGCGCACCACCGGAATCGGTACATACGCGACAGGAACGCCATGGTGCGGCCTGACGTATGCACAGGTGTTCCGACCCGCAGTCGTCCCAGCGCGACCCGCTGCCTGTTCCCCGTTCCCGAACGTGCACACCCAGTCCCCGACGGCGTCGGCGACCGTGGGCGGATCCGCCGCGGCGCGCCGTTCCACGTGAGTCCGGTCCGCGGGTACGCCGTCACTCTCAACGACGAGAAGAACGAGGAACGATCACCATGCGCAACCGAAGAGCCGCGCTCGCCACGATCGCCGGCGCCGCCTCCTTGGCCCTCACCCTGTCCGCGTGCGGCGAGAGCACCACGGGCAGCTCCAAGAAGGCCGGCGGCACCATCGGCATCGCCATGCCGACCGAGGCCTCCGAGCGCTGGCTCACCGACGGCAAGAGCATGGTCAACGACCTGAAGGGCGACGGATACCAGGCCAAGCTGGTCTACGGCCAGGACGACCCGAAAACCCAGGTCTCACAGATCGCGAGCCTGATCAAGGAGGGCGTCGACGCACTGATCATCGCGGCCATCGACAACAAATCGCTGAACGGCGTGCTCCAGCAGGCCGCCGACGCCAAGATCCCGGTGATCTCCTACGACCGGCTCATCCTCGGCACCCCGAACGTCGACTATTACGTGTCCTTCGACAACGAGCAGGTCGGCCGGTTCCAGGCCCGCTACATCATCGACAAGCTCGGCCTGGAGAAGGGCAAGGGCCCGTTCAACATCGAACTGTTCGCCGGCTCCCCGGACGACAACAACACCAAGTACTTCTTCGACGGCGCGATGCACCTTCTCCAGCCGTACCTGGACGGCAAGCAGTTGGTCATCCGGTCCGGCCAGACCGCGCTCAAGCAGGTCACCACCCTGCGCTGGGACGGCCCCACCGCGAAGAAGCGCATGGAGGGCATCCTCTCCGCGTCGTACGGCAACAAGACGGTCGACGCGGTCCTGTCGCCGTACGACGGCATCTCCATCGGCGTCCTGAACGCGCTGAAGGAGGACGGCTACGGTTCCGGAAACAAGCCCCTGCCGATCATCACCGGGCAGGACGCCGAACTGGCCTCGGTGAAGTCGATCATCGCGGGTGAGCAGTCGCAGACCGTCTACAAGGACCTCCGCCTGCTCGCCGGGGTCGCCGCGGAGATGGCCGACGACATCCTCACCGGCAAGACGCCGAAGATCAACAACAGAAGGGCCTACAACAACGGCGTCAAGACCGTGCCGTCCTACCTGCTCCAGCCGACGACCGTCGACAAGAGCAACTACGAGTACGTCCTGGTCGCGGGCGGCTACTACACCGACGCCGAACTCAAGTCCTGAGGCGATCCGCTCCCGGAACCCGCGCGGTCGCCGCGCCTACCGGCCGAGGACTGCCACGGCGCGCCTCCAGGGAGCGGAGCGTACACACGGCGCGGGGCGGCTGCGCCCCGAAACAACTCCCTTCCGCGTGGCTGGATCACCCGCTACGCTCCCCCAGCGCGCATCCGGCGCGAGCAGGGGGTACCGGGGGTAATAGGGGACATGGGGGACATGGTCGAGGAAGTTTCCGCGCCCGAGAAGGGCCCGAACGCATGGGCTCAGGCCATCGCGGCGCTGGTCGTGGTCGGGGCGCTCGGGGGCGGGCTGTTCGTGATCCAGAAGAACGATGCCAAGGCCGCCGACGAGCCGGCGACCTGCACCGCCGACGACAAGGACAAGAAGGCCGACCGGGCCGCGAAGGCGGCGCACCGCGTCTCGGGGACCCAGTTGTGCACGGCGCTGAACCGCGCGGACCTGCCGACGCTCCTCGGCACCCCGCGCGAGCACGCGCGGACCGCCTACGGCAGTGACGGCACGGTCGAGGTGGGCGGCTCGCAGACCCCGACCCCCGAGGGGACCGTCCAGCTGGACACCTACACCGTGCAGCTCTCGCGGTCCTACGACGACTTCCCGGTCGGCGGGACGGAGGAGCTGCTGAACGAGGCGGAGAAGAAGACGATCCTGGGTCACCCCGCGGTGCTCTACTCGGGCCAGACGATCGCCATCCAGTTCAACCTGGGCGGCGGCAAGTCCGACACCGCTCCCGGCGGCATCGCCCGCACCCTGGTCGTCGCCCCGGACACCAAGGACGGCGGCGGCTCCTACGAACTCGCCATCTGGCGTCAGGACAGCGTGCGTCCGGACGACGCGGCACTGCTGCGCGTGGCGCAGAAGGTGCTGCCCGCGATCCCGGGCTGGACGGCAGCCGGCTGACGACCGCGGGCTGACGGCCGCAGGCTGACGACCATCGGCTGACGGCCGTGCCGAAGGCCGGCGCCCCCGTAGGGTGCCGGCCTTCTCGGTACGGGCGTCCAGCCGGTCAGGCGACCAGCTCCTGCTCCTCCACCGACGTGTCGATCGAGGCCGTCGGCTGTTCCGGCTTGCGGTCCCGCATCACCAGGGTGGCCAGGACCGCCGCCGCCAGCACACCGATCGCGCTGACCGTGAAGGTCGTCGTCATCGAGGCGGTGAAGGCCTCGCGGGCCGCCCGGACCAGGCTCTGGTCCCCGCCGGCCACCGCCAGCGCCCCGCCGATGGACTGCCGGGCCGCCTCGGGGGCGTCGGCCGGCATCTCGGCGGCGTAGCCGCTGGTGAGGAGGGAGCCGAGGATCGCGATGCCGAGAGCCGTGCCGGCCTGCTGGATCGTGTCGTTCAGGGCCGAGCCGACGCCCGCCTTGTCCGCGGGGATGGTGCCCATCAGCGCGCCCACCGCGGCCGGCATCGCCAGACCCGCGCCGAGGCCGAGCAGCCCGAGGGCGATCGCCGGGACGGTGAAGCCGGAGTCGGCGTCGACCGTCGTCAGCAGGGCGAAGCAGGCGACCATCACGAGCATGCCGGACAGGATCACGTAGCGGTTGCCGTACTGTGCGGCGAACTTGGCGCCCATGCCGTTGCCGATCAGCGCGGCGACGGCCAGGGGCAGGAAGGCGAGGCCCGCCTTGACGGGGGAGTAGCCGAGGACGAACTGCAGGTACTGGGTGAGGACCAGCAGCAGACCGCCGTTGCCGATCTGCACCAGGGCCAGCGAGAGCGAACCGCCGCTGAAGTTGCGGTGCTTGAAGAGGACCAGCGGGACCATCGGGGCGGAGGTGACGTTCTCCCAGATCACGAAGCCGGCCAGACCGACGACGGCGACCACGAGGCTGACGGTCGAGCGGCCGCCGAAGGCGCCGTGCTGCGGGAGCTCGATGATCCACCACACCAGGGCGGTCATGCCGACCGCGGAGAGCACCGCGCCCAGCGGGTCCGGCTTCTGCCAGGGCGCCTTCGACTCCGGCATCAGGACCACGGCGGCGACGACGGCCAGCGCGACGACCGGGACGTTGATGAAGAAGATCGAGTGCCAGGAGAAGTGGTCGATCAGGACACCGCCGAGCACGGGGCTGCCGACCAGGCCCAGCATCGACACCGATCCCCAGGCCGCCATCGCCTTGCCGCGCTCCTCCTCGTCGAAGACGGTGATGAGGATCGAGAGGGTGGACGGCATGATCAGCGCGCCGCCGACGCCCATCGCGGTGCGGACGGCGATCACCTCACCGGGATTCGTGCAGATCGTCGCGGCCAGTGAGGCCGCCCCGAAGAGCAGCAGGCCTATCAGCATCACCTTCCGGCGGCCGAAGCGGTCGCCGAGGCTTCCGGAGGTCAGCAGCAGGCCGGCGAAGACCAGGATGTAGGAGTCGAGGATCCACTGCGTGTCCTGGGCGCTCGCGCCGAGGTCCTCGGTCATCGAGGGCACCGCGACGGTCAGCGCCATGCTGTCGATCGTCAGGACCAGAGTGCTCAGGCACAGCACGACGAGGATCCACCAACGGCGTGGGTTGCGGGTATCCGGCATGGGAAGTCCGGTCCTTTCGATGACTTCAGCGGCTGCGTACGGTGTTCCGTCCGTTGCGAACACTGTACGCATTCCGGAACGATGTGCGCAAGCGGTTAACTCTGTACGCTGGAAGCGCACGACGTACGCCACACCGTTGACCCGTTGACCCGTTGACCCGTTGACCCGTTGACCCGTTGACCCGTTGAGCCCCTTGACCGACTGACCGAGCACCTGGAGTGGAGCCGTGGCCGCCAAGACGAAGAACCCGCAGCCTGTCCCGTCCGTATGGACCCGGCAGAAGCGCGAGCCCGACCAGCCCGCGCTCAGCCAGGACGCGATCGTCCGCGAGGCGGTCGCGATGCTGGACGCCGACGGCATCGAGGCGCTGAGCATGCGCAAGCTCGGCGCCCGCCTGAACGCCGGCGCGACCTCCCTCTACCGGCACGTCGCCACCAAGGACGAGCTGATGGAGCTGGCCGTGGACGAGGTCGCCGCCGAGATCCACGTCCCGCCCGCCGACGGCCCCGACTGGCGCGCCGCCGTCACCGAGGCCGCGGCCTCCTTCCGTGCGACGGCGCTACGGCACCCCTGGCTGTCCTCGGTCCTCGGTCAGGCCGGCCTCGCCTACCTCGGCCCCAACCTGATGGCCTTCTCCGAGAGCCTGGCCGCCCTGTTCACGGCGGCCGGCTTCGAGGAGCCGGGCCGCGCGATCGAGCCGCTGCTCAGCTACGTCATCGGCGTCAGCACCACCGAGGCTGCCTGGCTCACCACGGTCGCCCGCTCCGGCGAGACCGAGGTCGACTTCATCGCCCGCCTGATGCCCGCCGCCCAGCAGGCCGCCGCCCCCTACGACCACCTCGCCGACGACTACGCCGCGAGCGCCGCCGCGGCGACGGACCCGGTGGCGCTGCGCGAGGGCAAGTTCACCTACGGCCTGGAGGTCGTCCTGGACGGCCTGGCCCTGCGCCTGCCCCGCGAGGCGTCCTAGTCTAGAGAGCCGCCGCCTTCTCCACCCGGACCGCGCACACCTTGAACTCCGGCATGCGGGAGGTCGGGTCGAGGGCCGGGTTGGTGAGGGTGTTGGCGCGGCCCTCGCCCGGCCAGTGGAACGGCATGAAGACGGTGTCCGGGCGGATTCCGGTGGTGATGCGGGCGGGCGCGACGGCCCGCCCGCGCCGGGACACGACCGCCACCGGGTCGCCCTCGGCCGCCCCGAGCCGCGCCGCGAGGCGGGGGTGCAGCTCGACGAACGGGCCGGGCGCGGCGGCGTTCAGCTCGTCCACGCGCCGGGTCTGCGCGCCGGACTGGTACTGCGACACGACCCGTCCGGTGGTGAGCAGCACGGGGTAGTCGTCGTCCGTTTCCTCGGCGGCCGGCCGGTGCGTGACCGGCACGAACCGGGCCCGCCCGTCCGGCGTGGCGAACCGCTCGAGAAAGAGCCGCGGCATGCCGCCCGGCCCCCGCCCGACCCGCCCCCCGTCCCTCGTGTCCCCAGCGTCCCTCGTGTTCCCCACGGCCCCCGCGTCCCCCACGGCCCCAGCGTCCGCCACAGCCCCCACAGCCCCAGCGGCCCCCACAGCCCCCACAGCCCCAGCGGCCCCCGCGTTCCCCACGGCCCCCGCGTTCCCAGCGTCCGCCACAGCCCCCACAGCCCCAGCGGCCCCCGCGTTCCCCACGGCCCCCGCGTTCCCAGCGTCCGCCACAGCCCCAGCGGCCCCCGCGTTCGCCACGTCCCTCGCGCCCCCCGCGTCCGTCTCCTCCTCGGCCGGGCAGGGCCAGAACATGCCCTCGCCTGTGCCCTCGGACAGCCGTGCGTAGCTGATTCCGGAGTAGTCCGCGATGCCGCCCGCGCTGGCTCGCCGGAGCTCCTCGAAGACCTCCTCGGGCTCGGTCGGGAAGCCCTTCTCGACGCCCAGCCGGGCCGCCAGCTCGTGCAGCACCTCCAGGTCGCTGCGCACGCCCGCCGGGGCGGTGATCGCCTGCCGGCGCAGCAGCACCCGCCCCTCCAGGTTGGTCGTCGTCCCCGTCTCCTCCGCCCACTGGGTGACCGGCAGGACGACGTCCGCGAGGGCCGCCGTCTCCGACAGGACGACGTCACAGACGGCAAGGAAATCAAGGGACTTCAGACGTTCCTCGACATGGGCCGCCCGCGGCGCGGACACCACCGGGTTCGACCCCATCAGCAGCAGCGAGCGGATGTCCGTGCCCAGCGCGTCCAGCAGCTCGTAGGCGCTGCGTCCCGGGCCGGGCAGCGAGTCGGGGTCGACGCCCCACACCTCGGCCACGTGCGCCCGCGCCGCCGGGTCGTCCAGCTTGCGGTAGCCGGGCAGCTGGTCGGCCTTCTGGCCGTGTTCGCGCCCGCCCTGCCCGTTGCCCTGGCCGGTGAGGCAGCCGTAGCCGCTGAGCGGGCGTCCCGCCCGGCCCGTCGCCAGGCACAGGTTGATCCACGCGCCGACCGTGTCGGTTCCCTTGGACTGCTGCTCGGGTCCGCGCGCGGTGAGCACCATCGCGGTCTCGGGCTCGCAGAACAGCCGCACTGTCTCCCGGAGTTGTGGAACGGACACCCCCGTGATCCGCTCCACGTACTCCGGCCAGTGC
The DNA here is from genome assembly GCF_044453465.1 of Streptomyces sp. NPDC051677. Taxonomy (NCBI): domain Bacteria; kingdom Bacillati; phylum Actinomycetota; class Actinomycetes; order Kitasatosporales; family Streptomycetaceae; genus Streptomyces; species Streptomyces sp. NPDC051677. The sequence goes on along the minus strand of NZ_JBITCT010000002.1, from coordinate 43,687 downwards.
GCCATGGCCGCGGCCCGCGCGTCCTCCCAGCCGACGGTCCGCTCCCGCACGAACTCCTCGTCGACGCGCCCCTCGGCGACGATCAGGTGCAACAGGCCGAGGGCGAGGGCGAGATCCGTCCCGGGCCGGGGTGCGAGATGCAGGTCGGCCTGTTCCGCGGTCTTCGTGCGGCGCGGGTCGATCACGATCAACGTGCCGCCGTTCTCCCGCAGTTCGTTGAAGAACCGCAGCGAGGGCGGCATGGTCTCGGCGAGGTTCGACCCGACGAGGATCACGCACCCCGTCTTGGGGATGTCCTCCAGCGGGAACGGCAGCCCCCGGTCGAGGCCGAACGCCTTGATGCCGGCCGCCGCCGCGGACGACATGCAGAACCGCCCGTTGTAGTCGATCTGCGAGGTGCCGAGCACGACCCGTGCGAACTTGCCGAGCGCGTACGCCTTCTCGTTCGTCAGCCCGCCCCCGCCGAACACCCCGAGCGCGTCGGCCCCGTGCCCGTCCCGCACGCGCGCCAGCTCCCCGGCGATCCGGTCGAGCGCCTCGTCCCAGGTGGCCGGCACGAGCGCGTCGCCGGACCGCACCAACGGGGAGGTCAGCCGCACCCGGGACGAGAGCACCTCCGCCGCCGTACGGCCCTTGCCGCACAGCGCGCCCCGGTTCACCGGGAAGTCCGCGCGCTCGACCACCTCGACACCCCCCGTGGGCAGGGGCGACAGGGCCATCCCGCACTGCAGGGCGCAGTACGGGCAGTGGGTGGGTGTCGAGGTGGTCCGCATACGCCTCAGCGTGCGTCGGCCGTGTTACACCCCGTGCGGTCTCCTGTTACGGCGGTGTGGTGGTGCCCTCCCGGCCGACCCCGGCCCGCCGTGAGGCGCCTGGCGTGCGGCGCCTGGCGTGCGGCGTCTGTCGTGCGGCGTCTGCCGTGTGGGCCCGCCACGCCACGCCCCGCCGGACCCGGCCGCCTCCGCCCCCGCTACCGGCCGCCGGCCAGCGCCCTCGTCACGCCCTGCTCCTTGGGCCCGAGGAACCGGGGGTCCGGCTCGAACACCGCGTCCAGGGCCGCCTTGCCGGCCGCGAAGACCTCCCGGGCGCCCCCGTAGTACCAGGTGACGTCGTGTTTCGCGGCGACGCCGACACCGTACGAGTCCACCCCCGCCGCCTCGCACAGCGCGACGGCCCGCCGGATGTGGAACCCCTGGCTGATCAGCACGGCCCGGTCGACGCCGAAGATCTTCTTGGCACGGACGCAGGAGTCCCAGGTGTCGAAACCGGCGTAGTCGCTGACGATCCGAGCGTCGGGCACCCCGTGCTTCGTCAGGTAGGCGCGCATCGCGTCGGGCTCGTCGTAGTCCTCCCGGCTGTTGTCGCCTGTCACGAGCACGACCTTGATCCGGCCCTCCCGGTACAGCGTGGCCGCCGCGTCCAGCCGGTGCGCGAGATACGGCGACGGCTCGCCGTCCCACAGGCCCGCGCCGAACACGACGGCGACCTCGGTGCGCGGCGCGTCCGCCGTCGTACCGAGCCGGTCCGCCGTCGTCACCCACATCCAGGTGGACGGCAGCAGCGCCAGCACACATCCCGCCATCACGGCCTGCACCAGCCGCCGCCGTCCCGCACGGGTGCGCGGCAGCCGCGGTCGACGGATGTTCATACGGTGTCCCCCCGGGTCGACAACCCCTTCGGCCTGGGAAGACGCAGCGAACAGAGATCCGGTTTCGCGTCCGCTGCGCTTCCGGTTCGCTTCTGCGTTCGAGCGACGCCTCACACCGCCGCCCCGCCCGCCGTGAACCCCCGGAAAGAACTCGTGACGGTCAGGCAACGGCAGTGCAACCTCGTGCCGTCACGATCGGTGCATGAGCCAGCCAAGCCTCGTCCACCTCGACGGCCGCCGCCGACCCGGCCCGCCCGCGCTGGTCGTCGTCGCCCACGGCAGCCGCGACCCGCGCGCCCTGAGCACCGTCCGCACGCTCCTGGACCGCGTCCGCGAGCAGCGCCCCGGCCTGCCGGTGCACCTCGGCCACATCGAGCTCAACGAGCCGCTGCTGACGGACACCCTCGCCGACCTCGACGCCCACGACACGGCGGACGCCGTCCTGGTCCCCCTCCTGCTGGCCCGCGGCTACCACGTCAAGCGGGACATCCCCGAGATGGCCGCCAAGGCTCGGGTACGCACGCGCGTGGCGGCCCCGCTCGGCCCGCATCCCCTGCTGGTGGAGACGCTCCACGCCCGTCTGACCGAGGCGGGCTGGCGCACGGACATGACGGAGGCGGAACGCCGGACGAGCGCGGTGGTCCTCGCGGCGGCCGGCTCCCGCGACCCCGACTCGGCCGTCGACACCCGCCGCACCGCCCTCCTCCTGGCCCACCGCCTGGGCGTCCCGGTGATCCCCGCCTACGCCTCCACAGCCACCCCGACGGTCCCCACAGCCCTGCGCGCACTGGCGGCGAGGGGCCGGGAAAGGGTGGCCGTCGCCTCCTACTTCACGGCCCCCGGCCGCTTCGCAACGGAGTGCGCGCAAGCAGCCCCCTGGATCGCCTCGCAGCCACTGGGCACCCACCCCGCGATGGCCGACCTCCTGCTCCACCGCTACGACCAGGCATTGCAGGCAGACGGCAAGAGCAACGCCGCCTGAAAGGGGCGCGGGGCTGTGCCGATGTGCGGCTCCGCCGCGTGAGCGCGATCAGCAACAAACAACCTATAAGCCGCCAAACCGCCGAACCCGGCAGTCGAGTAGGCGCCCGATTGTCACTACGTCCGCTTACTGTCGAAACATGCCCTACGACTTGCCGTCAACGGAACGCTGGGCGGCGGAGCCCGACAAACGCCCCGGCCGTACCGCCTTCCAACGAGACCGCGCCCGCGTCCTGCACTCCTCGGCGCTGAGAAGACTCGCGGGCAAGACCCAGGTGGTCACACCGGGCGAGCGCACCGAAGCATGGGACGCGACCCCCCGCACCCGCCTCACCCACTCCCTGGAGTGCGCCCAGGTGGGCCGCGAGCTCGGCGCGGCCCTGGGCTGCGACCCCGACCTGGTCGAGGCCGCCTGTCTCTCCCACGACCTGGGCCACCCCCCGTTCGGCCACAACGGCGAACAGGCCCTGAACGACTTCGCGCAGGACTGCGGCGGCTTCGAGGGCAACGCCCAGTCACTGCGCCTCCTCACCCGCATCGAGCCCAAGCGCTTCACCGCCGAGGGCTCCGTCGGCCTCAACCTCACCCGGGCCGCCCTCGACGCCGCCACCAAGTACCCGTGGCCCCGGGGGGCCCACCCCGCCGACCCCGCGTCCCCCAAGTTCGGTGTCTACGAGGACGACCGGCCCGTCTTCGACTGGGTCCGCAAGGAGGCCCCCGGGACGCGCACCTGCTTCGAGGCGCAGGTCATGGACTGGGCGGACGACGTGGCGTACTCGGTGCACGACGTGGAGGACGGCCTGCACGCGGGACACATCGACCCGGGCTGCCTGCACGCCGAACCGGAACGCCAGGAGGTCTTCCGGGTCGCCGTCGGCCGCTACGTTCCGGACGACACCGATCCGGCCGAACTCGCCGCCGCCCTCGACCGTCTCCTGGACCAGGAGTGGTGGCCGCACGGCTACGACGGCACGGCGGTCGCCCAGGCCGGCCTGAAGGACGCCACCAGCCAGCTCATCGGCCGCTTCTGCCTCGCCGCCGAGGCGGCCACCCGCGCGCGCCACGGCGGGGGCCGCCTCACCCGCTACGGCGCCGAACTCGTCGTCCCGCACGAGACGCGCCTGGAGTGCGCGGTCCTCAAGGCGGTCGCCGACCGGTACGTCATGCAGCGCGCCGAGCAGGAACGCCTGCGCGCCGACCAGCGCGTCGTCATCAGCGAGCTCGCCGAGGCCCTCACCGCGCGCGCCCCCGACGGCCTCGACCCCCAGTTCCGCGCCCTGTTCGACCGGGCCCCCGACGACCGCGCGCGCAAGCGGGTCGTCGTCGACCAGATCGCCTCCCTCACCGACGCCTCCGCCCGCTCGCTGCACGCCCGTCTGACGGGGCAGCAGAGACCCTGACCGAGACGCCGACCGAGGGCGGTCCGGTGCGCCCAAACGGGCCCGAACGAGCCCCGGCGTGCCTTGATCGGGCACGTCCCCCTTCCCCCATCACGCTGCGTGCGGGACGCTCGCATGTGGCGGCACGCTTACGAGGAGGCATCACGTGGTCGACGCGGATCAGACATTTGTCATCGTCGGAGGAGGCCTGGCCGGCGCGAAGGCGGCCGAGACGCTGCGGGCGGAGGGCTTCACCGGCCGCGTGATACTGATCTGCGACGAGCGCGACCACCCCTACGAGCGTCCGCCGCTCTCCAAGGGCTACCTGCTCGGCAAGGAGTCGCGCGAGAGCGTCTTCGTGCACGAGCCCGCCTGGTACGCGCAGAACGACATCGAGCTGCACCTGGGCCAGACCGTCGACGCGATCGACCGCACCGCGAAGACGGTCCGCTTCGGTGACGACGGCACGCTCGTCCACTACGACAAGCTGCTCCTGGCCACCGGCGCCGAGCCGCGCCGGCTGGACATCCCCGGCACCGACCTGGCGGGCGTGCACCACCTGCGGCGGCTCGCGCACGCCGAGCGGCTCAAGGGCGTCCTGGCCGCCCTCGGCCGTGACAACGGCCACATCGTGATTGCCGGCGCCGGCTGGATCGGCCTGGAGATCGCGGCGGCGGCCCGCGAGTACGGCGCGGAGGTCACCGTCGTCGAACCGGAGCCGACCCCGCTGCACGGAGTGCTCGGCCCGGAGCTGGGCGGCCTCTTCGCCGACCTGCACCGCGAGCACGGCGTCCGCTTCCACTTCGGCGCCCGGCTCACCGAGATCGTCGGCCAGGACGGCATGGTCCTCGCCGCCCGCACCGACGACGGCGAGGAGCACCCGGCGCACGACGTCCTCGCGGCGATCGGCGCGGCCCCCCGCACCGGCCTCGCGGAGGCGGCCGGCCTCACCCTCGCCGACCGCGCCCACGGCGGCGGGATCTCGGTGGACGCCCAGCTGCGCACCTCCGACCCCGACATCCACGCGGCCGGCGACGTCGCGTCCTTCCCGCACGGCCTCTTCGACACCCGGCTGCGGGTGGAGCACTGGGCCAACGCGCTCAACGGCGGTCCGGCCGCCGCCCGCGCGATGCTCGGCAAGGACGTCGCCTACGACCGCGTGCCCTACTTCTTCTCCGACCAGTACGACCTGGGCATGGAGTACAGCGGCTGGGCCCCGCCGGGGACGTACGACGAGGTGGTGATCCGGGGCGACGCCGGCAAACGGGAGTTCATCGCGTTCTGGGTCAAGGAGGGCCGCGTGCTGGCCGGGATGAACGTGAACGTGTGGGACGTCACAGAGCCGATCCAGAAGCTGATCACGTCGAGAACCCCGGTGAACACGGAGGCGTTGGCCGACCCGCGCGTTCCCCTGGAGGACCTGGCCTCGTAGGGGCCCCGGGAGTGTCGGAGCCGCCCCGTAGAATCACCTCGTGGCTGGACGGATCAACGACGAGGACGTGAAGGCGGTACGGGACGCGGTCCCGATCGACGCCGTGGTGTCCGAGTACCTCCAGCTGCGTAACGCGGGCGGCGGCAACCTCAAGGGCCTGTGCCCGTTCCACGACGAGAAGTCGCCGTCCTTCCAGGTCAGTCCGAGCAAGGGACTCTTCCACTGCTTCGGCTGCCAGGAGGGCGGCGACACCATCACGTTCGTGATGAAGGTCGACCACCTCACCTTCTCCGAGGCGGTCGAGCGCCTCGCCGGCCAGGCCGGCATCACCCTGCGCTACGAGGAGGGCGGCTACAACCCCTCCCACCAGCGCGGCGAACGCATCCGCCTGGTCGAGGCCCACAAGATCGCCGCCGAGTGGTACGCGGAACAGCTCGCCACCAGCCCCGAGGCCGACACCGGCCGGATCTTCCTCGCCGAGCGCGGCTTCGACCAGGCCGCCGCCGTCCACTTCGGCGTCGGCTACAGCCCCCAGGGCTGGGACCACCTCACCCGCTTCCTGCGCGGCAAGGGCTTCAGCGACAAGGAACTGCTCCTCTCCGGGCTCGCCCAGGAGGGCCGGCGCGGTCCCATCGACCGCTTCCGGGGCCGTCTGATGTGGCCCATCCGCGACATCGGCGGGGAGGTCGTCGGCTTCGGCGCCCGCAAGCTCTACGAGGCCGACAACGGGCCGAAGTACCTCAACACGCCCGACACGGCGATCTACAAGAAGTCCCAGGTCCTGTACGGCATCGACCTCGCCAAGCAGCACATCGCCAAGACCAGCCGGGCCGTCGTCGTCGAGGGCTACACCGACGTGATGGCCTGCCACCTCGCCGGAGTGACGACGGCCATCGCGACCTGCGGCACGGCCTTCGGCGGCGACCACATCAAGATCCTGCGCCGGCTGCTGATGGACAACGGCAGCGCCCGCGTCATCTTCACCTTCGACGGTGACGCGGCAGGCCAGAAGGCAGCCCTGCGCGCCTTCGAGGACGACCAGAAGTTCGCCGCAGAGACGTACATCGCCATCGCGCCGGACAACATGGACCCCTGCGACCTGCGGCTCGCCAAGGGCGACGAGGCGGTCGCCGACCTCGTCGAACCCCGCACCCCGCTCTTCGAGTTCGCGCTGCGCCAGATCGTCGTCCGCTACGACCTCGACACCCCGGCGGGCCGCGCCGCCGCGCTGGACGAGGCGGCGCCCATCGTCGCCCGCATCAAGAACAGCGGCGCCCAGCACGAGGTCGCCGTCCAACTCGCCGGCATGCTCGGCATCCTCGACACCCAGTTCGTCGTCAAGAGGGTCGCGCAGCTGGCCCGTTGGGCCCGCGACGGCGGCGGCAAGGGCCCTGCACCGGGCAGCCGCAGCCGCCAGCAGTACGACGCCGCCCCGCGCCCCGCCACCGCCGGCCCCGCCCTCACCCTCCGCAACCCCGTCTACGCCACCGAGCGCGAGCTGCTGAAGCTCGCCCTGCAGCGCCCGGAGCTGGTCTCCCCGGCCTTCGACGCGTACGGCGTCGACGAGTTCACCGCCGCCCCCTACGCGGCCGTACGCCAGACGGTCCTGGACGCGGGCGGCGCCGAGTGGGGCGTACAGGACGGCCAGGAGTACCTCATCCGTGTCCGCGAGGCCGCCCCCGACGACACCGTCCGTGCCATGGTGACCGAACTCGCCGTCGAGCCGATCATGCGCAAGACGGTGGACGAGATGTACGCCGGCGCCCAACTGGTCACCGTCCGCCGCCGCGCCGTCGAGCGCCGCATCCGCGACGTCCAGTCCCAGCTGACCCGGCTGGGCGCAGGCGGCGACCCCGCCCAACTGGCCGCCGTGCAGAACGAGCTGTGGGTGCTGCAGCAGTACGACCAGGCCCTACGAGAGCACGGCGCCGCCGCCCTCTGACAGCCCCTCGAACGTCGCCCCCACCGCCCGCACCAGCCGCTCGGCGAACTCCCGCTCATCGTCCCTGAACTGCGGGTACTCGTCGACGAAGTGGTTCCACTCGACGTACCCCACCCCCTCGACCACGCCCTCGAAAAGGATCTTCTCGCGGGAGGGGTCCGGCCACTCGCCGGAGAGCCGGAACACCTCGTGCAGCAGTTCGTACGGCAGGGGATACCGCTCGGCGAGGAGTACCGCGTCGTACAGGTCCTTGCCCTGCGCGTACATGTCGTTGATGATCCACATCAGCTTCCAGGCCAGTGACAGCTCCGGGGTCGCCGCGAGCAGGACCGACCCGCCCGGCAGCTCCACCGGCTCGGGCGCTTCGGGCAGCTTCTCGTTGAAGACGAAGTCGAGCTGGACATGGCCGCCGGGCAGGCCGGGCGCGGACCACGGCAGCACCATGCGTCGGCCCGGCACCCGCTCGTAGGTCCAGATGTCCTCGACCGCCGCGCCCGCCGCGGAGATCCCCAGATGCGGCCCGCGCGCGCTTGCCAGCGCCTCGGCCGCCGCCGCGATCGCGTCGAGCATCCGGGCCGTCCGCGGGTCGTCGATCCCCCACTGCTGCGGTATGACGACGAAGTCCAGATCACCCGGCTCGCGGGCGGCGCCCCCGAACCACGCCGACATCAGCACGCTGCCGCGCAGCACCAGCGAGTCCACCCACTCCGAGTCGGAGATCGCGGCGAGGACCAGGTCCAGCGCCCTGCGCCGCGCCGCCCGCCACGCCTCGGTCTTCGCCGGGTCGGCGAACGCGGGGTCGGCGGCGCGGTACGCGTTCGGGTACTGCTTCATGGCCGGGTCGAAGATCAGCCGCTGCGTCACCTCCTCGCCCGGCACGGTCCGCACGGTGCGCGGGAGCTGCTGGGCCAGGCGTGCCCGGTCGTCAAGTGGCTCCCTGGGCGACTCGCCGCCCGACCATCTCCAGTCCTGCCACGACCCGCTCATCCCCGCACCCCTCGCACGCCCACGGTCTCCTCGATCCACCCGTCGTCCACCGACAGGTCACTGTCGTAGAGCACGAACTCCCGCTCCGCATCCAGCACTTCGAACACCCGCAACTCCGTCAGCAACTCCTCCAGCGCCCGCCCCGCCCCCTCGGCGTCCACCCCGTTGCATCGCTGGGTCACGAAACGCTCGTGCCGCCCGCCCCCGGCCACCCGCCGTGCGTTCCACGACAGATGGGCGCCGTACGGGACGACCCGAGCCGCCAGCGCGGTCAGGTCGGCGTCCGCGTCGAGCAGCAGTTTCAGGTGGTGCTCGAAGTACTGCCCGCCGCCGCACGGTTCGCGTGGCACCTCCGGAGCCCACGGCGTCGACTCGATCTTCACGCGCACGGGGTGGAAGCCGTCCGCCACGAGCCGTGCCACCACGCCTCGCGCCCGAGCGGATTCCTCGGGGTACGTCCGGGAACCTGACAGGGTGAGCATGGGCTGCTCGCGCATCCGGCCACGGGCCAGCACGATGTGCGTCAGCTTGAGACCGGCCGCGGCCGCCCAGCGGCGCAGCCGCCGCGACTCGGTCGGGCCGGGGCAGTGGACCGTCACGTGTGTTTCGTACCGGGAGGCGGACACCGGCGCATCGTCCCAGACCAGGGGTGGGGCGGGCATCCGGGTTTACGGCCGTGACCGCGTGGCGGTCACGGGTCGGACGCAAAAAGTCACCGCACGCCCCTCGTGGCGGTGATGTGTCGTACTCCACACTGGGTTGCGGTGCCTGAGTCCTCGGAGCGCGGCCGATCCCGGACGACAGCGGCGTGGCCGCCGACTCCGCCCCCGTAGTACCGCTGCTGCTCACCTCAGCAGCGATCATCCTGGAGGTCGCCCCCGTGCAGACCCAGACCCAGACCCTGACCCACACCGACCGCACTGCCGACAGTACGAACGGCACGACCACCGGTAAGACCACCGGCACGGCCGACGGCGCGGAAGCCGACGCCGAGACCGACGTCCTCGTCGCGGTCCCGCCACAGGACCGTGCCGCACACCACCCGGAGACGGAACCCGCGACGGAGCCGGAGACGGCGGGTGAGCAGGAGGCCGAGCAGGAGGCCGAGCCGACCGCCGAGCTCCTCGAAGAGGCCCCCGAGCCCCTCGTACCGCCCCGCGCCCGCACCGCCGACAACAGCGGCCCCTCCTCGGACCTGTTCCGCCAGTACCTGCGCGAGATCGGCCGGATCCCGCTGCTCACCGCGGCCGAGGAGGTCGAGCTGGCGCGGCGCGTGGAGGCCGGCCTGTTCGCCGAGGAGAAGCTCAGCAGCGCACCCGACCTGGACAGCGAACTCGCCGTCGACCTCGACCGGCTGGTCGTCATGGGCCGGATGGCCAAGCGGCGGCTGATCGAGGCCAACCTGCGGCTCGTGGTCTCCGTCGCCAAGCGGTACATCGGGCGCGGGCTGACCATGCTCGACCTCGTCCAGGAGGGCAACCTCGGGCTGATCCGGGCGGTCGAGAAGTTCGACTACGCCCGCGGCTACAAGTTCTCCACGTACGCCACCTGGTGGATCCGCCAGGCCATGTCCCGGGCGCTGGCCGACCAGGCCCGCACCATCCGCGTCCCCGTCCATGTCGTCGAGCTCATCAACCGGGTCGTCCGCGTCCAGCGCCGGATGCTTCAGGAACGCGGCTACGAGCCGACGCCCGAAGAGGTCGCCGCCCAGCTCGACCTGGCGCCCGAGCGCGTCGGAGAGGTGCTGCGGCTGGCCCAGGAACCCGTCTCCCTGCACGCCCCGGTGGGCGAGGAGGACGACGTGGCCCTCGGCGACCTCATCGAGGACGGCGACGCTGCCAGCCCCGTCGAGTCGGCGGCGTTCCTGCTGCTGCGCGAGCACCTGGAGGCCGTGCTGTCGACGCTCGGGGAGCGCGAGCGCAAGGTGGTCCAGCTCCGCTACGGCCTCGCCGACGGCCGCCCGCGCACCCTGGAGGAGATCGGCCGCATTTTCGGCGTGACCCGCGAACGGATACGGCAGATCGAGTCGAAGACCCTCAACAAACTCCGCGACCACGCCTTCGCGGACCAGCTGCGGGGCTACCTCGACTGACAGGGCCGCTCGCCGTCACCCGACGCGAGCGGCCCCCGAGAAGCCCCGGACGAGGCGACCGTCAGTCGACCTCGGCCACCGCCTGCGCGAACTGCGCCTGGTACAGCCGCGCGTACGCCCCGTCGGCCGCGAGGAGGTCGGCGTGCGCGCCCTGTTCGACGATCGAGCCGTTCTCCATCACCAGGATCGTGTCGGCGTCCCGGATGGTCGACAGGCGGTGCGCGATGACGAACGACGTACGCCCGTGCGCCAGCTTCGCCATCGCCTTCTGGATCAGCACCTCGGTGCGGGTGTCGACGGAGCTGGTGGCCTCGTCGAGCACCAGGATCACCGGGTCGGACAGGAACGCCCGCGCGATGGTGATCAGCTGCTTCTCGCCGGCGCTGACCCCGCTGCCCTCGTCGTCGATCACGGTGTCGTAGCCGTCGGGGAGGGTGCGCACGAACCGGTCGGCGTGCGCGGCCCGCGCCGCCTCCTCGATCTCACCGCGGGTGACCTCGCGCGCCGAGCCGTACGCGATGTTCTCCGCGATGGTGCCGCCGAACAGCCAGGTGTCCTGGAGCACCATGCCGATCCCGGCGCGCAGTTCGTCGCGGGACATCCGCGCGATGTCGACGCCGTCGAGGGTGATGCGCCCGCCGGAGACGTCGTAGAACCGCATGAGCAGGTTCACCAGCGTCGTCTTGCCGGCGCCCGTCGGGCCGACGATGGCGACCGTGTGGCCGGGCTCCACCGTCAGCGACAGGTCCTCGATCAGCGGCTTCTGCGGGTCGTACCGGAAGGACACGCCCTCCAGCGCCACCCGCCCGCGCAGCTCCTTCGGCCGCTCGGCCGCCACCGGATCCGTCTCCTGCTCCTCCGCGTCCAGGAGTTCGAAGATACGTTCGGCCGAGGCGACGCCCGACTGCACCAGGTTCGCCATCGACGCGACCTGCGTCAGCGGCATCGAGAACTGGCGCGAGTACTGGATGAACGCCTGCACGTCGCCGATGGAGAGCGAGCCGGACGCGACGCGCAGCCCGCCCACCACCGCCACCAGCACATAGTTCAGGTTCGACACGAACATCATCAGCGGCTGCATGACCCCGCTGTTGAACTGCGCCTTGAACCCGGCCTCGTACAGCGCCTCGTTCTGCTCGGCGAACTGCTCGGCCGACTCCTCCTGGCGGCCGAACACCTTCACCAGCGTGTGCCCGGTGTACATCTCCTCGATGTGCGCGTTGAGCTTGCCGGTGGTGCGCCACTGCTGCACGAAGTGCGGCTGCGACCGCTTGCCCACGCGCGTGGCGACGACGAACGACAGCGGCACGGTCACCAGCGCGACCAGCGCGAGCAGCCACGACACCCAGAACATCATCACCAGCACGCCGATGATGGTCAGCAGCGAGTTGACGAGCTGGCCCATCGACTGCTGGAGCGTCTGCCCGATGTTGTCGATGTCGTTCGTGGCTCGGGAGAGCACCTCACCGCGCTGGCGCTTGTCGAAGTACGACAGCGGCAGCCGCGACAGCTTCGTCTGCACGTCCTCGCGCATCCGGAACATCGTGCGGTTGACGGCCCGGTTGACCAGGCGCGTCCCCACCGCCATCAGCAGACCGGCGACGAGGAACACGCCGAGCGCGAACAGCAGGACCTCGCCGACCGCGTCGAAGTCGATGCCCTTGCCGGGCGTGAAGTCGGTGCTCTTGAGCATGTCGGCGACGCCGCCCTCGCCGCGCTCCCGCATCGAGTCGAGGACCTGCTCCTTGCTCGTCCCGGCCGGCATCTCCCGTCCGATGATGCCCGCGAAGACCAGGTCGGTGGCCTTTCCGAGGATCTTCGGCCCGACCACGCTGAGGCCGACGCTCAGCGTCACGCAGGCCAGCATCGCGTAGAGGGTGAGCCGTTCCGGCTTGAACTGGGCGAGCAGCCGCCTGCCCGACACCTTGAAGTCCAGCGAGCGGTTGTCGGGACCGGTGCCGGCCATCATGCGCCCCATGGGCCCGGCCATCAGGCAGCCTCCGCTTCCGTGAGCTGGGAGAGCACGATCTCCCGGTAGGTCTCGTTGTCCGTCATGAGCTCGCGGTGCGTGCCCGTGCCGACGACCCGGCCCTCGTCGAGGACGATGATCCGGTCGGCGTCGCGGATGGTCGCCACCCGCTGGGCGACGATCACGACGGTCGCCTCGGCGGTCTCCCGCCCGAGAGCCGCCCGCAGCGCCGCGTCGGTCGCGTAGTCGAGCGCGGAGAAGGAGTCGTCGAAGAGGTAGATCTCCGGCCGCTGGACGAGCGTACGGGCGATCGCGAGCCGCTGGCGCTGACCGCCGGAGACGTTCGTGCCGCCCTGCGCGATGGGGGAGTCCAGGCCGTTCTCCAGCTTGCTGACGAAGTCCTTGGCCTGCGCCACCTCCAGCGCGTGCCACAGCTCCTCGTCGGTGGCGTCCGGATTTCCGTAGCGCAGGTTGGTGGCGACGGTGCCCGCGAACAGGTACGGCTTCTGCGGCACGAGCCCGACGGTCTTCGCCAGCAGCACCGGGTCGACCTCCGCGACGGCCACCCCGTCGACGAGCACCTCGCCCTCGGTGGCGTCGAACAGCCGGGGCACCAGCCCCAGCAGCGTGGACTTGCCGCTGCCGGTCGAGCCGATCACGGCGGTCGTCTCCCCGGGCCGCGCCACCAGCTCGACGGCCTTGAGGACGGGCTCCTCGGCGCCCGGATAGCGGAACCCCGCGCCCCGGATCTCCAGATGCCCGTGCCGGCGCAGCTCGGTGACGGGCGCCACCGGCGGCGCCACGGACGACGAGGTGTCCAGCACCTCCTGGATGCGCTCGGCGCACACCTCCGCGCGCGGCACCATCATGAACATGAAGGTGGCCATCATCACGGACATGACGATCTGCATGAGATAGGCGAGGAACGCGGTCAGATCACCGATCTGCATCCCGCCGCTGTCGATCCGGTGGGCGCCGAACCAGACCACCGCGATCGACGACAGGTTCACCGTGGTCATGACCACCGGGAACATCAGCGCGAGCAGGTTGCCGGTCTTGAGCGAGATGTCCGTCAGGTCGGTGTTCGCCTTCCGGAACCGGCCCTCCTCGTACTCGTCGCGCACGAAGGCCCGGATGACCCGGTTGCCGGTGATCTGCTCGCGCAGCACCCGGTTCACGGTGTCCACCTTCACCTGCATGGACCGGAACAGCGGCCGCAGCCGGAGCACGATCAGCGTCACGCAGATGCCCAGCACCGGCACCACGGCGACGAGCACCCCGGACAGCGGCACGTCCAGGCCGAGCGCCAGCACGATGCCGCCCACGCACATGATGGGCGCCGAGGCCATCAGCGTGAACGTCATCAGGGCCAGCATCTGGATCTGCTGGACGTCGTTCGTGGTCCGGGTGATCAGCGTGGGCGCGCCGAAGTGCCCGACCTCCCGGGCGGAGAAGGACTGCACCCGGTCGAAGACGCCGGCGCGCACGTCCCGGCCCAGCGCCGAGGCGGTCTTCGCGCCGTAGTACACGGCGCCGATGTTGCACACGACCTGCGCCAGCGAGATGCCGATCATCACGCCGCCGAAGGACAGGATGTATCCCGTGTCCCCCTCGACGACGCCCTGGTCGATGATGTGGGCGTTGAGCGTGGGCAGGTAGAGGGTGGCGCAGGTCTGCAGGAACTGCAGCAGCACCAGCAGGGTGATGGGTTTTCGATAGGGCCTGAGGTACGTCCTCAGCAGTCGTATGAGCACGCTACGTCTCTCGGAGTCGACGGGCGGGGCTTGGGCATTCGGTTGCCCCTGGCCCCTATCGTCGAACACTCCACCCGCGTTACCTCAACCGATTAAGCCGACAGCAGTGTTTTCAAGGCCTTCCTCGAAGGACCCGAGGAGGGCGTTACGGGCGAAACGCCCCGGGATGCGTCTGCTCCCGCACCGACACGAACTGCTGTCGCACCGCCTGCCCCACGGCCAGCTCCTCACCCGGGTCCAGGACCTGCGCCGCCGCCCCCTGCCAGGCCGGCGGATTCCGCGGATCGAGCGTGCCCTGCGACACCCCGAGCGCCCATGCCGCCTGCCGGGCCGCCCCGATCGCCGCGTAGTCCGCCGGCTGCGGTACGACGACCTGCGCCCCGAACAGCGCGGGCGCCGCCGCCTGCACGGCCGGCAGCTCGGCCGCCGCCCCGAGCAGGAAGATCCGCCGCACGTCCACGCCCCGGCCGCGCAGCACGTCGAGCGCGTCGGCGAGCCCGCACAGCATGCCCTCGAAGGCGGCCCGCGCGAAGTGCTCCGGCTTCATCGACTCGCGCCGCAGCCCCGCCAGCGTCCCCGCGGTGTGCGGCAGGTTCGGCGTCCGCTCGCCCTCCAGATAGGGCAGCATGACCAGCCCGTGCGACCCCGGCGTCGACTTCATCGCCAGGTCCGACAGCCCCTGGAGATCGGCCGCCCCGACCAGCTCGGCGGCGCCCCGCAGGGTCCGTACGGCGTTCAGGGTGGTGACGACGGGCAGGTGCATGCCGGTCGCGTCCGCCAGGGAGGTGATCATCCCGCTCTGGTCGACGAGCGCCTCGGGGTGCACGGCCATCACGGACCCGGAGGCGCCCAGCGACACGACCGCGTCGCCGAGCCCGATCCCGAGCCCCAGGGCCGCGGCCATGGTCTCGCCGGTCCCCGCGGAGATCAGCAGCCCCTCCGGCGTCGTGCCGGCCGCGTCGGACGGCCCGATCACCTCGGGCAGCATGGCCTGGTGACCGAGCGCCAGCTCCACGAGATCCGGCCGGTAACCGCCGGTGGCCGCCGACCAGTACCCGGTCCCGGAGGCCCCACCCCGATCGGTGGTCCTCCTGACCGGCCGCCCGAGCAGTTGCCACACCAGCCAGTCGTGGGCCTGGAGCAGCACGGCCGTCCGCGCGGCGGCGTCCGGCTCGTTCTTCGCCAGCCAGCGCAGCTTGGTCACCGGCTGGGCCGCCTGCGGCACGCATCCCACCGCCTGCGCCCAGGCCTCGCGTCCGCCGAGCGCGTCGACCAGGTCGGCCGCCGCGACCTGCGCCCGCTTGTCCCCGCCGACCATCGCCGGGCGCACGGTGTTGCCCTGCGAGTCCAGCGGCACGACGGCGTTCTGCTGCGAGGACACCCCGATGGCCTGCACCCCTTCGAGCAGCCCACCGCCCGCGGCCTCGCCCAGGGACAGCAGCCAGGCCTGCGGATCGACATCGGAGGGCCGCCCACCGCTCTCGGCGCCATCCATCGGATGCGGCGCATATCCCTGCCGGAGCACGGCTCCGCTGTCCGCGTCGCAGACGACGATACGAGTGAAATCGGGCGAACTGTCCAACCCGGCGACTATCCCCATACCGAAAATTCTGCCGCACACTCCGCTTGGGTTTGGCCGTGGCGAGCGTACGACTGGGTGTGTTCTTGCGGGGCGGGTGCGTTCTGGCTGGTCGCGCCCGCGCGCAGAGATCGCGCGGAGATGCTGTTACGTGTTGCTGGTGCCCCAGTCGTCGCCTCCGCCGTTGTGGGCGCTGCGCTCCTTCAGGGCGCGGACCCGGCCGGCGACCGACTCGGGCATGTGGTCGCCGACCTTCTCGCTGACCACGTGGTACGCCTTGCCCGCGTACTGGCGGCCCTGGTGGGCGGCCGTCTCGGCGGTGTTGCGCACCGCGGGGTTCTGGGCGACCTGCTGCGCGGACTTCTTCAGCTGCTCGTAGCGCTCGCGCCCGGCACGCGTGCCCAGCACGTAACCCAGAGCCAGCCCGACGACGAACGTGAGCTTGTAGCGCACGACGGCCACCTTCCCTCGTGTAGGTCCCTGGCACGACCGCGCCGGGGGAACCGATTGGCGGAGCACCCCCCAGCTTGCGCTAATGTATGTGTCGCAGCGAGCGAGCGCCCCCTGGCGGATACCCAGGTAGGTACGTTCGATGCAACGAGGCATTCCTCCGTAGCTCAATTGGCAGAGCAGCCGGCTGTTAACCGGCAGGTTACTGGTTCGAGTCCAGTCGGGGGAGCTCGGTCCTCCGTAGCTCAATTGGCAGAGCAGCCGGCTGTTAACCGGCAGGTTACTGGTTCGAGTCCAGTCGGGGGAGCATCGTGAACGAGGACCCCGTGGGGGTCCTTTTTCATGTCGGTGTCACGCCGACGGGAACCGTGCAGGCCAGGGCGCAGTCCTCATGGTCGTGCAAGGTCCACCAGCCGAAGCGTGAGATCGTATGAGCGGCTATGCTGCGGCAGACGGCGCGCACACATGTACGCGACACGCCGCTATGGGGCGGTAGCTCAGCCGGTTAGAGCAGCGGACTCATAATCCGTCGGCCGTGGGTTCGAGTCCCACCCGCCCCACTGCTCGCTACGCGAGGAGAAACCTTCTGACCAGGCGTTTCCCTGGCTGGGGGTGAGTGTGTGAGGGCCTTGGCGGCCCATGGTGATCATGTTTTCATGATCGACAGGACAAATTCGGGACGCAGGTCACGCAGCGGGACGCAGACCCCCATCCGGCCCGTCGTCCTCTCCGCCGCCTTCGGGCTCTGTGGCCTCGGCCGAATCCTTCGGCTTGGTGGCCTCGTCCTGCCGACGTCTCTTCTTCGGCGCACGGGGCACGACCGCGATGGTGGACTCTGCTTCGGCGGTCAGGAGCTGAGGCAGGACGCTCGTGTACGTGTCCGAGGTGATCTGGCGGAACTGTGCCCCAGTCGCTCCTGGACGACCTTGATGTCCGCGTTGCCCAGCAGCGCCAGCGTCGCGGACAGATGCCGGGTGTCGTGCAGCCGGATCGGCGGAAGCCCTGACAGTTCGACAAGCCGGTTGAACCGGCGGCTGATCCAGTCAGGGTGTAGCGGTTCGCCGTTCTCGTGAGTCCAGACCCGGTTGGACTCGACCCATGCCTCCTCGCCCGACCACTGCTCCCGCTCCCTGGTCTGAGTGTCCCGCCACTCCCGGATCAGCTGACCCGTCTGTGAGTCGAAGGTGACGGTGCGGACGCTGTCCTGTTTCGGGGCTTCGTCGTATTGCTGGTAGGCGATCTCCACGATCTGTGCCGAGATGCGGAACCAGGACTTGGCGAGGCTGACCTCCGGCCAGGGGAGCGCGCACATCTCGCCGCGCCTGGGCCCCCGGAAGATGAAGGTGTGCCACATGGCGTGAAGTCGGTCATCGCAGACGAAGTCGAGGAATTCCCCCGTCTGCTCGGGAGTCCAGACCATGACCGGGCTGGGCTTCTTGCTGGTGCGCTCCCACTCCTCGACCCGTTCCGGTGACCAGACGAGCGCCTTCGGCCGCTTGGCCGTCGGCAGCTCGACGAGCTGCGCCCAGTTGGTCGAGTAGTCGCCGCTCTTCACGCCGCTGCCGAGGAATGAGCTGAGGGTGGCGTTGATGCGGTGCATGGTCGCTGCGCTGGTGATCTTCCGCTTGGACTTGCGCTCCTCGCGGAGAGCCGCGTTGGCGTCAAGGTAGGCCCGGCGCGTGATGCGACGCTCCTCCTTCTTCCCCGCGGCACGAACCCAGGCCGTGTGCGCGGCGTCGCGCGCCTCCTGTAATTCGACCACCTTTGCGTGGTGGATGAGCCGCTCGGCGTTCTGCCGCTCAATCGCGTCGTACATGGCCTCGACGTGGCGCAATCTGAGGTCCCGCCGCTTGATGTGGCCGAGGTGCGGTTCGAGGTAGAGGGTGATGTGCTCTTTGTACCCATGCTCAGTCGTGCGGGCCAGGCGCCGCTTCCTCTTGATCCACACGCGCATGTCTTCTCCGACTGTGGCGTTGCTGAGGACGTCGGCGCCGCCGACGGCCTTGCGGTAGATTTCCTCCGCCTTGGCCTTCGCGTCATCCTTCTTGGCGAATCCGCCGCGCCGGACGCGCTCGCGCTTTCCGCCCTCGCCTGCTTCGAGCTCGAAGTAGAAGTACCAGGTGCCGTGACCCTTCTCTGTAAGCTTCGGGCAACTCGCGCCGAGCTTGCGCAGCTTCGGCGACCCGTTGGCTTTGAGTATCGGCGTGCCGTCGTCGCCAACTGCGGGCTCCTGGCAGGCGCAGCGCCGCGTATAGCTGGGGTTGAACACGTATCTCCCCTTCGTGGCCTTCGTTTGTAGATCTTCTGTGCCGGTCCTTGTCGAACCGATGTCTATCTTGCCCCAACACTCCAGCGTTGGGGTATTCTTATGGCAAGTTGGCGCGGGGGAGAACGCGACAACGGGAATGACATCGAAGGACGCTTCTGTAGCTACGGACACCGGGGTCGGCCAGATGACCCTGGAAGAGCTACTCGCGCTGCCGCCGACCGTGAACGTCACGACAGCTGCGCGGGCGCTCGGGATCGGCACGCACAAGGCTTACAACTTGATCAAGCAGGGGTCCTTCCCCGTGCAGACGCTGCCTCTGGGCAGCACGGTGAGAGTTCCCACTGCTGCACTCTGGCGCGTGCTCGGGGTGACGCTGCCGGAGCGGCGATCTGTGTAGCCCTGGGTCTGTCGATCTCCAGAGTCATAGCTCCGGTACGAGAGCTGTGGCCTAGGATCGGGCGGCTACAGGGGCGCACAGACGAGAAACGGACCACCGCATGCCACGGCTCTACGGTTTCGACGATCAGTCGCGTCAGCGGCTGCGTGATGACGAAGTGGGCCCGCTGCGCCAGATGGTGAGTCGGGCCCTGGTTGATGAGTCCATGTCCAACCAGGACATCGCCGTATGGGCGAGCGGTGAGGGCTACCGGGGCACGCTCGGCGGGGAGTGGAAGGACGCGTCGGTCGGACGGCTCTTCCGCAACCCGGCGATCGCGGGGCTGCGCTACGAGGACGGTGAGCTCGTTGACGCCGGCCACCCGGGCGTCATCACCCGTGAAGAGTTCGAGGCCCTCCTGGCGCGCGAGAAAAGCCGCAAGACGGCCGATGCGGACCCCCCGTACGACTACGTGTACACCGACGGGGCCGCCACCTGCGGCAAGTGCACGAATGCTCTTCAGGGCGCTCGTTCCAACGCAGGCACACCTGGTTACCGGTGCCGCCCGAAGGACAAGACTGGTCGTGGCGGCTGTGGCGAAGTGCGGATCGAGGCCGATCTGTTGGAGAACCACGTCGGTGAGTACGTTGTGGCGGAGCTCCTCAAGCCCGGCGTTCGGGCCCAGATCCTCAAGGCCCAGACCACCGTGCGCAAGCAGGTTGAGCAGCTCAGCAAGGAGGTCGAGGACCTTGTGGCACGGCGCGCTGAGGCCGGTACGCTCTACGGCCAGCGACAGATCAGCGGCGATGCGTTCGTGGCTGCCGATCGTGAGCTCACCGCGAGCCTGAAGACCGTGCGCTCGCGACTTCGGTACGCGGAGCAGATGGCGAGCTTCTCGCTGGGTAACGCGAAGGACCTGGTGAGGTGGTGGAACACTGCGCCGACCGCGTCGAAGAAGGCCATCGCCATGTTGCTCTTGGCGAACGTCGAGGTGTTCCCCGCGAGCGCCCGCGGCGTCCGAACCGTCGAGCCAGGGCGCGTCGTCCTCCACTGGCGCAAGCTGTCCAGCCTGTCAGGTGGATGAGACGGGTACCTTGCGGGAGGCGAGACGCTTGCCGACCATCGCCATGGTAAGACCTGTGATCAGGGTGATCACGGCAAGTCCGGCCAGAACTGGCGAGACGATCTCCTCGATGTCCAACGACCACGGGTGACGGAGATAGTGAGTCACCAGGTATGAGCCCTTGCTGGCGGCGTAAGCCACACCGAGAAGCGCAGACACCGTTGACAACGCGAGCCCGCGAGTCGACCAGCTGTGTCCGCCCCGCCGGGCAATGAGAGCCATTCCGGAGCACAGGAACGCGATCTCGCCGCAGGTGATCGCGACGTAGCTCAGGTAGACCATGAGGTAGACGGTGACGCCTGGCACACTGGCGTACTCAGTCGTGAACTCCATGCCTTCGCTGGTGGTGTTGACGAACAGCGGCAGCATCGCTGCGAGGACGCACACGGCGAATGCGACGCGCGCGTACAGGCTGGCCTTCAGGACTTCCTGGTTGTACGACCAGTCCACGAGCATGAGCTGAAGACTGCCGCACCACAGGACAGCGCAGATGTGCGCGCCGAGCTTGGCTGCGTTGTTCATGCCGGTGGCGGATTCGACCAAGTCCTCAATTGACGGCACCGCGAGGGCTACGCCCAGGGTGCAGACGCCGAAGGCTGCTGCTCGCGTGAAGCGGGCGATGCGGTATTCGTTTCGGGTGCGCTGGCGCCAAGCCTCGCGGCCGGAGAGAGCGGTGCCCGCTAAGCCGAACAGAGTGCACAGTCCGAAGACGATGCCGTCCATGGTGTTCAGTTTCCTTCCAGATCAGATACGGCGCGTTCGGCTGCTTCGGTGAAACTGAGGCGCCGCCGTCGGCCTGGCCGTGGTGGTTCAGCGGCAGGGGGAAGCTGCTCGGGCACTTCTGGGACGGTGAGATTGCTGTGGCCGTGCCGAAGACGGATCTCACGTGCGGCCTCCAGAAGCTCGGCAGCCCCGGTTTCGCCAAGGTCGTGGATGAGTCGCAATGCCTCGCGGGCGTCGTGGTACTCCTCGTAGACCGATAGGGAGGTGAGTCCGTTGTAACCGGGGAGTAGGTAAGCTACCGGACTGTCGAATGCCCTTGCGAGCCCGACCAGTTGGGAACTCTTCGGGTCCGACTTGACGCCGTTCAGAAGGTCGTTCACGACCTGGTGGGTCATCACTGGCTTGCCGCCGGGCGTCTCGGCCGTGGCGGCGGCGATGGCACGCGTGCTGGGGGTCTTCCCGTTCGCTCCGCGTTTCCTGCCGAGCAACACGGCGAGCTTGTTGGAGAGAGGGGTGTCCGGGCCGAGCGGCATTGTGCTGGCTACTCCTCGGTGGCGTGACGGGCCCGGTAGGGCGGCAAGAGGCAGGTCATGACGCACGCCAATTATCGGGTGCTACTCGGAGGGCAGTCTAATGTCTAGGTTGGTTGACATTAGGTGACGGCTCCAGCAAGATCGATAGCCAGCAGTCATAGAGAGTGCACTCAGCGTGCGGGTCGCCGCTCCCCATCTCATTTCCCAGGCCGTGAGATCGTGGCCGGCGCCCTTTGGCTGATATGTGCCTCCAACTCGACTGTGTAGGGATCTAAATAGCCGGGTTCGCCGCAGTGGACGAACGGTGCAACGCGGGGAGGGTGCGGTGGGGATCGAGCTGAACCGAGTGCTGGCCCGACTGGAGGAATCGGGTGGTGCGGAGAATCTCATCTTGGATGACGAGGTGGCGCGCGGTGTACTGGGTGCTCTTGCGATCGTCGACCCGGTGCGGGTTGGCCGCGACTCGGGGCGTGTGAGTAGTAGCGCCGCCGCAAGTTGATCTATGTGAATGGTTGGGCGCGGGTCCTGGTGGGGGTCCGCGTCCATGCGTTTGACCTGCGAAAACTTCTCGAAATTGTGGACCCATACGTCGAATGCATATAGAATAGAACCAGAAAGAGGGGGAAGGGAACCCTCACCGCCCACTTGGAGCCCAAAATGTCGCACAAGTACGCCACCCTGAGGATGCGTCAGATCCACCGCAACCCGAACCAGCCCCGCAAGACCTTCGACGAGGACGCGCTGAAGGAGCTGGCCGAGTCGATCAAGGAGCACGGCCTCCTTCAGCCGATCGTCGTCCGGAAGGTGGAGGAGGGCTACGAGCTTGTCGCTGGCGAGCGCCGCTTCCGCGCCAACGAACTCGCGGACAACATCACCATCGAGGCGAAGATCCTCCTGCCCGAGGGCGAGTCCGAGATCACCGACATGGACTCCTTCAAGAAGGCGATGGCCGAGAACCTGAACCGCGAGGACATGCTCCCGCTGGAGGAGGCGCGCGGCTTCAAGAAGGTCATGGACGAGGAGGAGGGGGCCACGCCCGCGAGCGTCGCCAAGACGTTCTCCAAGTCGGTCCAGTTCGTCAACCAGCGCCTGGCCCTGCTCGCCCTGCGCCCGGAGATCCAGGCGGCCGTCGACCTCGGGCACATCGGCACCCAGGCCGCCGTCCAGATCGCTGCGCTCTCGAAGGACAACCAGAAGGCCGTCTTCCAGGACTGGAAGAAGGGCGACAAGAACGACAACCAGCTCGTCCACATCGCCTACGCCATGCGCAAGCAGGAGAAGGCGGCCACGCAGGACTCCATGGTTGACGTCGACGAGATGACCCCCGAGGAGAAGGCCGAGCGGAGCCGCGCGCAGGCCAAGACCAAGAGCGACCTCGACGCGATCGAGGGGATGTGGACGCTGCTGGACAGCATCGGCAAGGCAGACCCCATGGAGCTGGCCCGCGCTCTGGCGGGGGAGGTTGGCAAGCGGCTTGAGCAGATGGACCGGGTCGCGGACGTCGTGCAGAAGGCCCGGTTCCAGCTCCGCCAGGCGAAGGCTCATGCGGACGCGAGCGAGATCATGGTCAACCCCGACGCCGCAGCGCCCGACCTGGTGGCCGACGCCGACGCCGTACTCGCCCAGTTGGACCCGGCTGCGGGCGACGCCGAGCCGGAGGCGCAGGCCGAGTCTGTCCCGGAGACCGAGACTGCCCCGGCCGCCGACGCCTACGCCGATGCTGACGCGGAGGCGCAGACCGAGGCCGCCCCGGCCGTCGACGTGGAGCCCGAGAGCCCCGCGGAGCGGGAGGGGGACGACATGGAGGCCGGGGCGGCGGCCGAGCCGGTCGCCGTCGCCGCCTGACCCGTCCGTCCCGGGGCGGCCCCCAGCGGGCCGCCCCCTTCTCTATGGAGCCTCACAGCGATGAACGACATCCGGACCATGCGCAACATTAACCACAACCTGTTCGACGTGCCGGCCTCGGCCAACGCCCTTGAGGAGTACGACTCCGACGTGGCCCAGCTCGTCCGCGAGGCTGCGGCGCACCTGTTCAAGGCGCGCCGTGACAACGATGGGGCCGCTCTGAACGAGGCATACAACCTCACCCTGCTCGCCGCCTCCGACCTCATGAAGGGTGCCGGTAGTTCGGTGTACGTGCGCACCCATCTCATGGTTACGGCCCGTCTGGTCGAGCTCGAAGCGGCACTGCTCGCCGCCGCGGCCAAGACTGCCAGCGAGTGAGGAAACGACCGTGAAGATAGATACCGACGTTCTCAAGGTCATCCGCTCCGCCACGGTCGAAGGTCCTGCGCTCCGTCTCAAGGGCAAGCTCGACCGTAAAATGTACGACCGGGTCAACCTGGCCCTTCAGGCAGTCGGTGGCACCTGGAACCGCTACCAGCGCGCCCACATCTTCCCCTTCGCCGCTGCCGACGCCATCGCGGGACTGCTCGCCACCGGCGAGGTGATCACCGACGTCGACCGCGGGTACTTCCCCACGCCGAAGCCCCTTGTCGAACAGCTCCTGGACCTTGCGGAACTCGAAGCCGGTTGCGAGGTGTTGGAGCCGTCGGCCGGACGCGGCGCCATCGCCAAGGCCGCAGCTGCCCGCGGTGCCGTTGTCGACTGCATCGAACTCGACGCCGCTCGCGCCGAGCACATCCGCGCCGGCGGCTACGCCCGCGAGGTCACGGCCGCCGACTTCTTCAGCGTGAAGGTGCAGCGCCGCTACCAGCGAGTCGTCATGAACCCGCCGTTCGCTGACCGGCAGGACATCCGACACGTCCAGCGGGCGTTGCGCTTCGTACAGTCGGGCGGCCTGGTCGTGGCGGTCATGTACGGCAGCCTCCCCTACCGGAGTGACCGAAAGGCCAAAGACTTCCGGGCACGTGCTCGGGAGGCGCGAGGAACCATCACGGAACTGCCCGACGACGCATTCCCGATCGGCGTGTCCACGGTGGTCGCCGTCATCCCGGTCCGTGAGCCCGCACCGCCCTCTCGATTCAACCCCCAGGCACCCAGGCCCGAGGATTTCACTGCAAAGCCCGCGGCGGCCCAGCAGGGGCTGTTCCTCACGGACGCGCCGACAGCCCACGGCACAGCGCCCCTCGACGGGTTCGAGTACGGGGCTGCACCATGGCTAGAGATAGATCCCAACACTTCTGTGTGATACGGTCTATCTCGTTGGTGGGGGCGGCCTCAGCCGAGGAACCGGCTCACCAACGTGCCGTGGCATGCGGCACTCCCCTTCGGTGCCTGGCGGGTGGCCAATCCCCCGCGCCCTACCCGCCAGGCACCGGCCCCGCACCTGAGCGGAGCCGCCGGAGCGCCGCCAAGATCCACGATCACGACCGGACCCGTCCCCGCCTCACGCCGGGGGCGGGTCCCCGTGCACTCAGGAGCGCCATGAACACAGAGGACTTCGCCGGGCACCCAGAGGATCGCGCGCTGTACGAACGTCTCCTCGTCGAGCGGGACGGAACGCCGATCAGGGCCCTCGCTGAGCGTGACCCGGGCCTCGAAGTACCAGGAAACCCCGATCCAGACGCGGACCTGCACCTCACGGAACTCGAACCAGCCACAACTCCCGCACGACGAAAGCGACGTGGAGTATGAGCGCCAAGCAAGCACCACCCGCAGAGCCGGAACGCCGGACACCTCCCGTACCCGGTGCGGTGTGGTGCCGATCCTGTGACTCCTGGTGCCTACCGACCGGCATCTGCGGCTGCAACAACCGGTGATGCACACCCTTCTGCGCCTCGTCGCCGACGCGTTGGCCGTCCTACTCATGGCGGCCATCGCCGTTGCCGCCTGGGTCGTTGTACAGCTCGGCGGCGGGGTCCTTCTCGCCGGCCCCTTGGCCTTCCCCGCCTGTGGGCTGGCGACCGCCGTCATCCACCGCGCTCGGCGATGGGTGGGCGGTCGGCGACGAACGGACCATCTGAGCCCTCGCCACAGCGACCGCCGCGGCCCAGCTGATCGTCTAGTCTGAACTAGCTGTAGGGCGCGGGGAACGGCCTACACAAGGGACGCCCAGTGACCCCGACGCCCGCCAACATCCCCGAACTGCTCCTGCCGCTCGCCGTCCCCGCCGAGGACCTCGTTCCGTACTACCGGAACCCTCGCAACGGTGACCTCCCCTCGATCGCCGAATCGCTGACCGTCAACGGTCAGTACCGCGCGATCGTCGTCAACAAGGGCACCCACACGGGCCGCCACAACGAGATCCTGGCGGGCAACCACACGTACGCGGCTGCCCAGCAGCTCGGCTGGGAGCAGATCGCCGTCACCTGGGTCGACGTCGATGACGACGCGGCGGCCCGCATCGTCATCGTCGACAACCGGACCAACGACCTCGCCGGATACGACAGCGTGCTCCTGGCCGAGATCCTCTCCGACATCCCGGACCTGGCCGGTACCGGCTACGACCGCGAGAGCGTGGACCGGCTCCTCGACGACACCTCCCTGCCTGAGACGCTGGAACTCACCTCCGACGGCGCGGGCACCGGTGCCGTAGCCACCGTCGACTACCTCCAGTGGGGCTACCTCCAGTGGGAGTCCAAGCGCGTCCGGATCACCTCCGAAGAGGTCGAAGCCCTCAACGCGATCTACACGAAGTTCGTGGACGACACCAACAGCGACCTCGGCTTCGGCTGGCACGTCCTGCAGCAGGCCCATGAGGAGGGTGACGCGGCATGAGCAGCGCCCCCACCACGACGTTCTACGAGGCGTACCCGCTCGACCGGCTTCGCCCCGCCGACTACAACCCGCGCCGCCTCAGTGAGGAGGCGTTCATCAGGCTCCAGGCGTCACTGCGCCGCCACGGAGTCGTGAAGCCCGTCATCCTCAACGCCGACGGCACGCTGGTCGCAGGCCACCAGAGAACCAAGGGCCTCCAGGCCATCGGCCTGACGCACACCCCCGCGGTCATGCTGGGTACGAAGGTCAGGTTGCAGGATGAGATCCAGTTCAACCTGCTGCACAACCGGGTCGAGACCGAGGCCAGCATCGTCTACGCCGAGCCAGGCGTGATCGGCGCCTGGTCGTGGATTCCGTGGCAGTCCATCAGGGTCGCCGAACGAAAGAACCTCTCCTTCGTCAACGCCATCGGGCACATGACCGCCGGCCACGGCCCCTGGGGCAGTGTCGTCATCGACGACCAGGGCCGCATCGTCCTCAACGCCGAATACGCCGTCGTCGCCTCCATCAACCGCTTCGACCTCCTCGCCTGGACCGTCACGTCCGCCGACGCCGCCCAGCTCCACGCAGACCTCACCGGCGAGTACGGCGTCTACGACTGGACCGCCATCGAGAGCAAGGCCCCGGTGTGGAACCAGCACATCGTGCAGCCCAAGAGGCTCCGCAAGTTCTCCTCCAAAGCCAAGGCCGGAAAGCTCGCCTACGGCTCCGAGACCTGGGACCAGCTGGTCACGCCCTGGCTCAAGCCCACCCACCGGGTCGTGGACTTCGGTGCTGGGTACGGCGACTACGCCAAGCACCTGCGCGCCAAGGGCTTCAACATCCATGACTACGAGCCCTATCGCTGCCGGGACGGCTCGTACGCCGTCGACATCCGCGCCGTCGTCGGCATGATCCGCGACATCGACAAGGACATCCAGGCCAACGGCCTTTACGACGTGGTGGTCCTCGACTCCGTCATCAACGCCACCACCTCCCTCGACTACCAGCACTGGGTGATGACCACCGTCAACGCCCTCTGCTCGGCGGACGGGGTCGTGTGCCTCGGCACCCGCAACCTCGCCCGCGAACTCCGGGACGAGCAGGCCAAGCGGGTCACCTCCCAGACAGCCACCACAAAGATGAGCTTCCTCGACGAGGACAACGTCGAGATGAACTTCGTCAAAGGGAAGTGGCAGAAGCTCCGCTTCCACACCCCCGAGACCCTGGAGCCGCTGCTCCGCCGCTACTTCGAGAGTGTGCAGGTCACCGACCTCAGCGGCTCCAACATCAAGGCCACCTGCCGCCGCCCCATTCCACTCCCCAAGAGGGAATACGAGAAGGCTCTCGAAGAGGAATTCAACATGCCCTATCCGAATGGCTTCCGACATGACAGGCATCTGGAATTGGTGGGAAATTTGATAAAATTGGTAGTAGGGAGAAATGAATCTCTCGCCGATTGAACGGGTGAATGGGGAGCGCATGTCGCAGCGAATAAAGGTGCAAATTGAATCGCGGACTCAGTACAGGATCATGTGGCTGGCAGGCGTCCGGCACGTAGCCCTCGACCAGCACTGCCTGCGTAGCTTCGGCCAGCCCGACCGCCCCCGGTTGGACATCCGGCGCCGGCATCAGACCCTCGAACTGACCGAGCACAACCCGCCCCTGGCCTGGTACCTGTGCGCTCTGCCCAACCCCTGGAAGTGGATCGACAACGCGCATCTTGCCTTCGAGGCCGCGCCTGGAGAGCAATGGGAGGGGTCCGCCCTGGTGCCCGGCTTGTACGTGCGTCTCGACAATGCTCGCCCCATCACCGAATGGGGCGAGCACAGCATTCCCGAGAGTGAGCCGCGCCGTAATTCATATCGCTTTCGAACTTGTCGCAACTATCAGTTCGCCTGGTGGCTCCACGTGGAACGCAATGCCCCTAAAGTTGCAGCCGAGTATGTACAGCCTAAGGAATCGGCTGTGGGTGAACAGGCGTCGCTAATGTAAGTGAAGGAGTGAGGCTGATGACCTCACTCCTCTCGGCGTTGCTTGCGAATTTAGAACGCGACGTCTGGCAGTCCTTGCGCGATAGGCTGACTGAATCGACGACAGCGTTCTACGGGCTCGGGAGTTATTCTCAGGGGGGAGCGGCAACGACGGCACGTCGTCGATGGTGTTGGACCAACCGAGCGAACTACCCCGGCAGGCGCGGGGACGACGCGCTGGCCCTCCTCGAAATCCACCGCCAGCACGAAAGACCCCCGCAGGCGCGGGGACGACCTTGCGCAGGTTGGCGATGTGCTCGCGGAGCGCGAACGACCCCCGCAGGCGCGGGGACGACAGTCCGAGGACCATCGCGTTCTTGAACGCGTTCGAACGACCCCCGCAGGCGCGGGGACGACGACAGATCGCCGTCCCGTCTGGAGATGCTGCGCGAACGACCCCCGCAGGCGCGGGGACGACACCAGACCGCGACGTGACAGCACGCGCAGACTCGAACGACCCCCGCAGGCGCGGGGACGACAGGACCGCGTCCGAGGAAGCGGCGTCCCGGGTGGAACGACCCCCGCAGGCGCGAGGACGACGTCCAGCCGCTCGATGACGGCCACGGTCACGCCGAACGACCCCCGCAGGCGCGGGGACGACGGCCTGGATCGGCAAGGGTGTGTAGTCCTGGCCCGAACGACCCCCGCAGGCGCGGGGACGACTGTGCACCGGGATACGGGGAAGGGCCTGCGAGGGAACGACCCCCGCAGGCGCGGGGACGACGCGACCGGCTGAACGTCGAGGGTGGCGAGAACCGAACGACCCCCGCAGGCGCGGGGACGACAGCACGGATAACGCGCTGATCCAGGTGAGCGCCGAACGACCCCCGCAGGCGCGGGGACGACCCGAGCGGAGAAGGTGCGGCTGCCTGCCGACTAGAACGACCCCCGCAGGCGCGGGGACGACCGTGTCTACCGGGGACCGCACTACAGCGATGCGGAACGACCCCCGCAGGCGCGGGGACGACACCCGGCGTGGATGGGCGGGTGGAAGGTGTTGCGCGAACGACCCCCGCAGGCGTGGGGACGACAAGACCGGTGCCGCGTTCGCCGCGCTCGTCAACGAACGACCCCCGCAGGCGCGGGGACGACACACGGCCGTCACCGCACCCGAAGTCCAGCACCGAACGACCCCCGCAGGCGCGGGGACGACGAGAACAGCCACGGGGATCCAGGCTCGATCGACGAACGACCCCCGCAGGCGCGGGGACGACTTCCAGCCGAGGCTGGCGTAGGTGGTGACGTCCGAACGACCCCCGCAGGCGCGGGGACGACGCGGCGCCGGAGGGCGCGGGTGGGGTTGTCGCCGAACGACCCCCGCAGGCGCGGGGACGACATCCAGCCGAGCGCGGCGAGCTCATCGAGGAGCGAACGACCCCCGCAGACGCGGGGACGACTGGTGCTTGGCGGGCCAGATCTTCCCCAGGATCGAACGATCCCCGCAGGCGCGGGGACGACGCGATGGCAATGGCGGTCTTGTCGGCGTTGCCCGAACGACCCCCGCAGGCGCGGGGACGACCGAAGCGTCCCCCCGCCGGCGGGCCTTCGCCTAGAACGACCCCCGCAGGCGCGGGGACGACCTCGCCGCCGATCAGCGGCGCGCCCTCAGGGCTGAACGACCCCCGCAGGCGCGGGGACGACCAGCGCGGAAAGCTCGAATGGTTCGACCGCGCGGAACGACCCCCGCAGGCGCGGGGACGACTCGCAGTGCTCGCGTATCTGGTCGCCCGACTCCGAACGACCCCCGCAGGCGCGGGGACGACCGTGACCGACCGCGCCAGCAAGGCCAGTGCGAGGAACGACCCCCGCAGGCGCGGGGACGACCGTGACCGACCGCGCCAGCAAGGCCAGTGCGAGGAACGACCCCCGCACGCGCGGGGACGACGGTGCGACGAGAAGAAGCAGGGCGACCGCGGCAGAACGACCCCCGCAGGCGCGGGGACGACAAGATGCTGTTCGAGGAGCCGTCGAGGATCGCCGAACGACCCCCGCAGGCGCGGGGACGACGTCCCGACGCCGTTCCACCCGGACCGGGCGATCGAACGACCCCCGCAGGCGCGGGGACGACATGGCTGCGCCGACGGCGAGCGTCGTGAGCGGCGAACGACCCCCGCAGGCGCGGGGACGACGTCGAGGGGGCTGGTGTTGCCGTTGAACCGAACGAACGACCCCCGCGGGCGCGGGGACGACACCTTGGCGTCGTGCATCGCCACCAGCCGCCGAACGACCCCCGCAGGCGCGGGGACGACCTGGATGCCAGAGCACGCACACCGCTGTCTCGTGAACGACCCCCGCAGGCGCGGGGACGACACGATGTTCGCGCGGGTGGACTCGTGCGAGCCCGAACGACCCCCGCAGGCGCGGGGACGACTGCGCGATCGGGTCGCCGCACCAGGCGCACGCCGAACGACCCCCGCAGGCGCGGAAACGACTCCAGGCCCAGCATGAGACGGCCCTTGGCCCACGAACGACCCCCGCAGGCGCGGGGACGACTGTCCACAGAAGTCCACGAACGGATCATGGCTCGAACGACCCCCGCAGGCGCGGGGACGACCTCCCGCCGGACGCCGAAGGAAAACGCAGAACGGAACGACCCCCGCAGGCGCGGGGACGACCGCAGTCGCCGCCGGCCGGGCGGGAGATGGCGCGAACGACCCCCGCAGGCGCGGGGACGACGCAACCGCGATGAAGTCCGAGGACGGGATCGCCGAACGACCCCCGCAGGCGCGGGGACGACTGGTTCAGCCGGAACTGCCGGAAGCCGTTCTCCGAACGACCCCCGCAGGCGCGGGGACGACGCTTCGTGACCTGCGCGAATGCTAGCGGGGGTGCCTGTTTTTCTTTACATGCTGCTTAGTCATGCGTTGCGTTCCTGAAGGTCGTTGTCAGTGGCGCCGTTTATGGTGCCGCTCAACTGTAGGCGGGGCGTGTGGAGGGTGGGGGCGGTGGAGGGCGAGCGGTCGATTGTCGAGTTGATGCGGTCGATGGGTCTGGCGGATGACGTCGTCGCGCGGCTGTCGCGTCTGTGGGGCAAGTCGGCTGCGCGGAATGGTGGGCGGACGCACATTCTGCTTGGGCATCTCCTCGATACGGCTGCTGTGGCCGGCGCGATGTGGGACGGGTACCTCTCTCGGTCCTTTCGCCGGCGCCTCGACCAGATCAGCGGCGGTCAGGGCCGGGCGTGGTTGATGTGGGTGTGCGGTATCCACGATTGCGGTAAGGCGTGTCCGGCATTCCAGGCAATTGATGCAGTAGAGGCTGCGCCAGTGCTCGCGGCGGGGCTGTCGTGGGGGCGGTTACCGACCGACAAAAGGAGGCAGTGGCGGCACGATGTGGCAGGCGCGGCGATGCTGCTGCCGAGAATGCGAGCGGAGTGGGAGGACGAAGATGCCGCCGCCTGGGTGTGGCCGTTGGTGGCAGGGCATCACGGGGCGTACCCATCCATGAATGACCTGAGGCCGAAGCACCGGGAGGTGCAAGGCAAGGGCGCGGACTGGGCGGAGGCGCAGCGGGCGCTGGTGGATGTATTCACGCGCGCGGTGGGCTTTGAGGACCTGGCGGGTACGCGCCCGGTCGGGGCCCTGAACAAGGCGGAGCAGCTGGCGCTCTCGGGCCTGATCGTGATGGCGGACTGGATCGCGAGTGACAGCCGGCACTTCCAGGGTCTGTCGGACGCCCGGAACGTTTCGATGACGGAGGCGCGCCGGAGGGCCGAGACCGCCTGGCAGCGACTGAGGTTGAGGGGCGGTTGGCGAGATCTGTCTCTACCGCGCGCGTCGCTTGCGCCGCTGGCGGAGCGGTTGGGGGTGACGCCTCGGGCCTCGCAGAAAGAGTTGGTTGAGCGGGCGTGGTCGTTGCCGGTGCCGGGATTGGTCGTGGTTGAGGCACCGATGGGGGAGGGCAAGACGAAGGCGGCACTGGCCGCGGCGGAGGTCCTGGCGGCACGTTTCGGGCTTGACGGTGTGTTTGTGGCGATGCCGACGCAAGCGACGAGCGACCCGATGTACGAGCAGGTATTGGAGTGGGTTGGCTCGTTCGACCCGGAGCTTCAGACGCAGGTGGCGCTGTTGCACGGCAAACGCCGCTTCAATCCGCGGTGGCGGGAAATCTGGGAGGCGAAGCCATCCGCCCAGGCGGGGGAGACAGAGGAATCGGTCTCCGATCCGTGGGACGTGTACGGGGCGATCGACGAGGACGACGAATTCGGCATGCCCTCTGCTCCCGCCCATCCAGCCACAATGGACGAAGTGCGCGAGCGTGGCGGGCCGCCCCAGTGGTTGCTGGGTGCCAAGCGTGGTCTGCTGACCCCGTTCGCTGTCGGGACGGTCGACCACCTGCTCTACGCGGCGACGCGCACACGACACGTGATGCTGCGCTTCGCAGGGCTCATGGGCAAGGTCGTGATCGTGGACGAGGTGCATGCGGCGGACATCTACATGCGGCAGTTTCTGCTGGAGGCACTGCGGTGGCTGGGGCAGGCGCAGGTGCCGGTGGTGTTGCTATCGGCGACGCTGCCGCCGGCGCAGCGGCAGAGCTTCGTCGATGCTTACCTCGCGGGTGTGCTGGGATCTGCGGATGTGATGCAGCCGGTGCCGGAGCCGGCCGGATACCCGTGTGTCACTACGGCGTTTGCGGTGGACGGCAAACCGTCGGTGGGCAGTTCACGGTTTGCTGTGCAGTCCTGGCGGGAGTCGCAGTCCGTTGTCGTGGAGTGGCTGCCGGACGTTCACAAGGACGGGGCGGTGGTGGCCGCAGCGGCACGAGGAGTGGTGGCGGACGGCGGAGTCGTACTCGTTGTCGTGAATCAGGTTGACCGAGCGCAGGCCATCTACGAGGCACTGGGCGCAGATGGCTTCGAGGGAGAGTTGCACCTTCTGCACGGGCGGCTGTGCGCGGCACATCGCGCGGAGCGGACGGAGCGGTGCCTGCGGCTGATGGGGCCGGATGCCGGCGACGAGCGGCCTGAGCGCATGGTGGTGATCGCCACCCAGCTCGCCGAGCAGTCTTTCGACGTCGATGCTGATGTCCTGATCACGGATCTGGCGCCGGTGGACCTGCTGCTGCAGCGCCTCGGTCGGCTGCACCGGCACGAGGGGACGCGCAGGCCGGAGGCGCACCGGGTTCCTCGCGTTCTGGTGACGGGCCTGGCCTGCAGTGTTCAGGGGCGGCCGTACTTCCTGCCGGCATCGAAGGCGATCTACGGCGAATGGCTGTTGCTGCGGGCTGCTGCGCTTGTGGCGGAAGCGGCGGGTCCGCTGGCTGAGGACGGTTCCGCGACGGATGGCAGAGAGGCGGGTGAGGGGGAGACGGGCGGTTGCTGGAGCATCCCGAAGGACGTGCCGGATCTGGTCGCGCGCGCCTACGGCGATGAGGAGTTGTCGCCTGCCGGGTGGGGGGAGCCGGCCACACGCGAGGCCTGGTTGGCCAAGGAGGCCCTACGCGAGAGCAGGGCCGAGGAGTTCTTGCTGACGCGGCCGCGGGAGTGGGCCACGATGACGTTGGAGGGCCTGCACTACGCCGGAAGCCGCGCGCGCGGCGAGGAGGAGCTCGCCGCTGTGGTGCGCGACGGTCAGCGCAGCCTCGAGGCCGTCATCGTGCGGCGCGTCGCGGGCGGTTATACGGCCGTTGACGGGACGCGGCTCGGTACGCACGGCGAAGCCCTGGACGCACCTGTGGTCGAACGGCTGTTGGGCGGCACTGTACGGCTGCCCGCCCGCCTTACCGAGGAGGCCGACCGGTTGCTGACCGCGTTGCCGGGCTGGCACGACCATCCGTGGCTGCGCCACGTCCGGGCGTTGGTCTTGGAGGCAGACGGCTGGGCGGTGGTAGGGGCACAGAGAGTCGGCTACGACGCCGCACTCGGCCTGGTGGTCACGAGTTTGTGAGCTGGGCGCGGCACCCGCCGTCTGTTGGCGGCACCCCCGCAGGAGCGGGGACAACGTGAAGCACTGAACGGGAACACCCCCGTGTCGGGGAGGGCAGGGCACCGCGCTGTCGGGAGCGTACCCGTCGGTCGGCTGAGGTTTTCAACGGATCTACGCGAATCGGTTGCAAGCACTGAACCTTGGGTGCCACCGTGTGCAGGTCGATTAAAGCATCTAACTTGCCCTCAAAAGCGGCATGTTGGGGTGTCGGCAGGTATGCCCCTCGGCAGGGGTGCCGCCGCACGTGCTGAGAGGGGATTGCAGTGGGGACAACGGGCGATCTCGTCCAGGGGGCCTGGTTATCCGCCGTTGACGTGGACAGCGAGGCTGAGGACGTCGGGCTGTTGCAGCTGTTGACGAGCTCGCACGCGGTTCGTCGACTGGATGTGCCGGTGGCGACGATGTTGCCCGCGGTGCTGCGTCAACTGCTTCTGCCGGTGGTTCTGGACGCGCTGGGAGCTCCCAGGTCGCGGCGGGAATGGGGGAAGCGGTTCGAACGGGGTCGGTTCTCGCCCGAGGAGGCGGACCGACTCACCGACTACCTCACCGGGCGGTACGGCAGTCGTTTCCGGCTCTTCGACCGCGAGCGGCCCTTTGGGCAGGTCGCGGGTCTGACTGCGCTGAGCGGTGAGACGAAGCCCTCCACGCTGCTGGTGCCGTCGATCGCCTCTGGGAACAACGTGCCGCTGTTTAGCGCGCTAAGCGAGGCCGACCACCTGGATCTGACGAGCGCGCAGGCGGCATTGTGGCTGTTGCACGCCCAGTGCTGGGACACCGCCGCCATCAAGACCGGGGCCGTCGGCGACGCGCAGGCGAGGGCGGGCAAGACGGTCGGAAATCCCACTGGCCCGCTCGGCCAGCTAGGGGTGATCGTCCCGATCGGCCGTACCTTGTATGAGACGCTGCTGCTGAACACGCCGATCCTGCCCGACGGACTGGACAAGGCCGACCGTCCCCAGTGGGCGTGGGACGAGCGCCCAGCCTCGTCCGGCGGCAAGTCCCCGGCCGGGCCCGAATGGTCCACCCGTCCCGCTGGCGGTCTGCTGGATTTGCTGACCTTCCAGTCGCGCCGCATCCGGTTGATCCGTGAGGAGACCGGGCAGGGGGCGCGCGTGCGGCAGGTGATCGTCTGCTCAGGGGATCGCCTGGCCCAGACTCCCGAGACCGAGCCTCACACGGCGTGGAACCACACGGCGAAGCCGAAGCCAGGGCAGCTGGCGCGCAGACCGCGCCGGCATGTCTCCGGCCGAGCGGCCTGGCAGGGTCTGGGCGCTCTGCTCGCTCTCGCTCTGCCTGAGGCCGGTGACGGCCCCTACACGTCCGTGCTGCTGCGGCAGATCGGTGCTCTGCGTGCGGACGAAGTGCTGGCCGCCGACTTCCCGCTGGGGGTGGAGACCTTCGCCCTGGAGTACGGCAACCAGTCTGCCGTGGTTGAGAACGCCATCGCCGACACGCTCCCGCTGCCCGTCGTCTCCCTCGTTGCCGCCGACGAATGGTTGCGTGCGGCCCTGCTGGAATGCGCCGAGCAGGCCGACCGAACCGGGCGAGCCTTGGACGGCCTGTACGCCGACCTGCGGCGCGCCGCAGGCGGGGAGGCGCTGCCGAGAGACAAGGGGGAACGGCCTTCCACGCGCCTGCTGCACTCCGTGGACGCCGTCATGCGGCGTCTGCTCTCCGGGCTGCGCACCATCGGCGACGACTACGACCTGCTGGAGACGGCCCAGCGGGCCTGGGAGCTGACGTTGTTCGAGGCAGCCGTACGAGAGGCGGACACGCTGCTGGCGGCCGTCCCGGCGCGGGCTGTGGTGGGGCGTACGGAGAAGGTGAACGGCAAGGAGGTCGTCTTTCGCAGTGGCAAGGCCACGGGGGTGTTCCGCAAGAGGCTCAACGAGATCTTGCCTCTGGCCGCCGAGGCACGAGGCGTGAAGGATGAGGATGCCGCATGGGTGTGACAGCGACGTCCAACCGGCGATACCGCCCCTTCTTCTGGGAGGAATTCGCGCAGGCGGCAACGGCACGCTCGCAGGAGCAGGGCAGGCGCCAGTCGGTGCCGGTGTGGGCCGAGCGTGGTCTGTGCGCGCTGCGGGAGGGGCTGGGCTGTGAGCCGGGCGGCGCGCCCGCCATGCGGCACCTGCACCGTGTGCAGCTCACCGACGACCACCAGTCCGGTCAACTGCTGCCCGACTCTTACCGGGCCGAGCACGCCGCGCTCACCCTGTTCGGTCTGCACCAGAGCGCCTCGGCAGATCCGGTCCACCGTCCGGGCGTGGGACTGGGCACGGCGGTGCGCGGCCTGCGCGAGGGACTTCTGTCGTCCAACGCCGCAGAGCGTCGGCTGATGGCTGCCGCGACCGCACAGGAACTCGACGAGCTTGTGCAGCACCTCAGAGGGCTGATCCCCCTGCTGCATCGCACAGACACCGGCCTCGACTACACGCGCCTCTACTACGATCTGCGGGACTGGCTGAGCGCAGACAACGGCCAGGTTGTGCGGGCTTGGGGCCTTCAGTACTACGCCCCTTCCTCCGCAGATACCCCACAGGACGCATACTCCGGCGAAACCGCGCCGGCCCAGCCCTACTGGGCAGGCTTCGACCCTCAACTCGCCGAGGCGGGCGTCCATCTGGCGGCGCTGCGCTCCGGGGCAGGCCGTCAGGCCGGCACGGTGCCCGCCATGTGGAGCCTGTACCGCACGAGCATCGGCGCCTCGCTGCGGAACAAGGGTGCGCTAACCCGGGACCTCATGGCCGAGCACGCCGCCCTCACCATCTTCGGAGTGCACCAGCAGGGCCGAGAAACTAGCGTGCACACCCCCGGGCACAGCCCTGGGAGTG
Source organism: Streptomyces sp. NPDC051677 (assembly GCF_044453465.1). Classification (NCBI taxonomy): domain Bacteria; kingdom Bacillati; phylum Actinomycetota; class Actinomycetes; order Kitasatosporales; family Streptomycetaceae; genus Streptomyces; species Streptomyces sp. NPDC051677. The sequence goes on along the minus strand of NZ_JBITCT010000002.1, from coordinate 7,000 downwards.
CCTGCCGCCGCCTCCTCGCCAGCGCCAACGCCAAGGGCCAAGAGAGGGACTCCGCCGCCGACCGCTTGGCTGTCGAACGCAGACTCGGAGCCCTGCTCACCTCCCTCGACGCCGGGGAACTGGCCCAGCACCTGCGAAGACTCGCGCCGCTGCTGCGTAAGCAAGACATCGGCCTTGACTACGACGCACTGCGTCATGCCCTGCGGTACTGGGACGACCCTCGACGGCCAGACGAGCAGTCCCGTATCCGCAGCCGGTGGGACCGCGACTTTCACACCGACACCACGACGCCGCCCGCCTGACCAGCCGATGGCCAGGGCCCCGCCCGGCCCATCGGAGGAGGCGGCGCACAAAGGGCAACTCCCGGCACGCACCGGAGCCGGGGCACTGCGCGTGCCCCGACCGTCGTCGACAGGCACCCGCACCACGCCTGCCGCTTTCCACCGTGAACGGGAGCGCGATTTTCAACCTTCGCCTTCGTCCCACACGCTCGCGTATGGGACGTCTTCACCACCCAAGGAGTCCCGTGATGTCCCAGCCCCCCCTGTTCATCGAGGTACACATCCTGCAGAGCCTGCCGCCGTCGAACATCAACCGTGACGACTCCGGAACTCCGAAGCAGGCCCTCTACGGCGGTGCGCGCCGTGCCCGCGTCTCTTCTCAGGCGTGGAAGCGCGCCACCCGGATCGAGTTCGCCAAGGCTGAGGCACCCACGGACCGCGCCACCCGTACTAAGCGGATCGCCGCCCTGCTCGCGAAGCGGCTTGCGCAGCCCGCGTCCGAAGGCGGCGCGGGTCTGGAAGCCGCCGACGCGGACCGCCTGGCCGCCGCCTTGCTGGAGCCACTCGGCATCACGAAGTCCTCCAAAAAGGAGCAACAGTCCGCGTACCTCCTCTTCTTCGGGAAGCGGCAGCTCAACAGCTTCGTCACCCTCCTCGACGGGCGCGCTGGAGAGCTGCTCGCTCTGCCGGAGAAGGAGTTGAAGGCGGAGGTCGCCAAACTGTCTGTGGTCTCAGCCCTGTCCACCGGACACCCGACCGAGGTCGCGCTCTTCGGCCGCATGGTCGCCGACCTGCCCGCCCTGAACGTCGACGCCGCCGTCCAGGTCGCCCACGCCCTGTCCACCCATGCGGTGCGCACCGAGTTCGACTACTACACGGCCGTGGACGACGAGAACATCGAGGACAGCGGCGCGGGCATGATCGGCACCGTGGAGTTCAACTCCTCCACGCTCTACCGCTACGCCGTCCTCGGCGTGCACCAGCTGCGTGACAACCTCAGCTCTGCGCAAGCCACCCGTGAAGCAGCCGTCCGCTTCGTCGATGCCTTCACCCGATCCATGCCCACCGGGCATCAGAACTCCTTCGCCCACCGCACCCTGCCCCACCTGGTCCTGATCACCGCACGCACCGACCAGCCCGTCAACCTGGTCTCCGCCTTCGAAGAACCCGTGGCCGGCCACAGCGGCCTTGCCGCCGAATCCGCTGCACGCCTGGCGGGCGAACTCGCCTCCGTCGGCCAGACCTGGGGCACCGTTCCGAGCCGCACCGTTGCCACCTACGCCCTCGAAGCCGACAAACTCACCGACACCTTCGGCAGCTCCCTGCCCTTCCCCGCCCTCCTCGACCAGGTGGGCGACCTCGTCGGCACGTGGTTGGCCGACGGCCAGGCTCCGGAGGCCCCGATCGCACAGGCCGGTGCCCGATGACCACCGACCAGGCCGTACTCGTCCTTCGGCTGGCCGCGCCCCTGCAGTCCTGGGGCGGCCCATCCGGCTACAACCGCCGCGACACCCTGCCCCAGCCCACCAAGTCCGGGGTCCTCGGCCTGCTCGCCGCAGCAGAAGGACGCCCCCGTGACGCCTCTCTGACCGACTTGCTCGGTCTGCGCCTGGGCGTGCGCGTCGACCAGCCCGGCACGCTGCTCCGCGACTACCACACCGTCAGCGACCACCGAGGCCTTCCGTTGCCCTCTGCGAAAGTCGACGCCAAGGGCGTCCAGAAGAAGACAAGTCCAGCCAAGTACACTGGCGTCACCCAGCGTTACTACCTCCAGGACGCAGTCTTCACCGCCGCCCTGCACGGTCCCGCCGCTCTCCTGCAGAGCCTGGAACACGCCGTACGCCACCCGGCCTTCCCCCTCTCACTCGGACGCCGCTCCTGCCCCCCAACCGGCCCCCTCAGCCTTGGCTTGCGCCACCACGCCGACCTGAACGATGTCCTCGGCGACGTGCCCTGGCAGGCCTCCGAGCACCGTCGTCGCCAGATCCGCACCCCGCAAGTGACGCTCGAAGTCACCCTTGAGGACCCAACGGGCGACCTCCACCTCGACGACGTGCCCGACACCTACGACCTCAAGAGCGGCACCGTCTTCCGCCGGCGCACCGTACGGCATCGCTGGGTGACCATCCCCACGGGCCACGAGGCAGCAACCGGCCTCCCACCCGCACCTGACCAGACGGGCCCCGGTCACGACCCCTTCGCCCTGCTGGGCTGGTGACACCATGCCGTACCTGTCGAAAATCGCCCTCAACCCACGCCGCCGCAGTGGGCTGGCACTTCTGTCCAACCCCCACCGCATGCACGCAACCATCCTGAGCGGCCTCGCAGTTCAGCCCGTCACGGAACGCCTCCTGTGGCGGCTGGAGGCCAACACCGCTCACCGTGCCGAAATCCTCGTGCTCACCCAAAGCCGGCCCTCCTGGGAACACCTGGTCGAACAGGCCGGCTGGCCCGACGCCGACGGTGGCGAAGCACTCATCGCCGACTACACGCCCCTGCTCCAACGAATCGTCGTCGGACGGGAGTTCGCCTTCAGACTTACCGCCAACCCGGTCCAGTCAGTGCAGCGCCCCGTCAAACCCAGCGATGAACAGACCGCCCGTCTCAAAGCCGGCGCAGACAACCCCGACACCCCCGGCCGGTACCGAGGCTTCCGCGTCGCGCACCGCACTGCCGCCCAGCAGATCGGCTGGCTGCTCAAGCAAGCTCAACGCAACGGCTTCACCATCCCCGCCGCACCGACCGCCGAGCCCGCTCCCGGCATCACCCTGGACGTCCCCTTGGACCCGGCCCCGGCCGTATCCCTGATCTCCCGCGACCTTCTGCGCTTCAACAAGCGCCCCAACGGCCCCCGCCTCACCATCTCCACCGCCACTTTCCAAGGACGGCTGCGCGTTGCCGACTCCGACGCCCTGCGCAACGCCCTGCTGGGCGGCATCGGCCCCGCCAAGGGATACGGCCAGGGCCTGCTCACCCTCGCCCCACTCCCAGCGGAGGAACCGCGTGGCTGACCCCTGGTGGAAAACCGGCCCACAGGACGTCCACCGGCTGGAGGACCGCATCTCCAGCCTCTATGCCGAACGCTGCCACATCGACCGCGACGACAACGCCATCGTCCTGGTCAACAAGGCCCGCGTCGTCCACGTCCCCGCCGCCTACCTCGCCGTCCTCCTCATTGGACCCGGCAGTCGCATCACCCACGCCGCCATCGCCCTGCTCGCCGACTCCGCCACCTCAGTGTGTTGGGTCGGCGAGCACGGCGTACGCCTGTACGCCTCCGGCATCAGCACAGCCCGAGGATCCCAACTCCAGCTCAGGCAGGCCTGGCTCGTCACCCGACCCAAGGAACGCGTCGCGATCGCCCGCCGCATGTACGACCTGCGCTTTCCAGACGAAGACACCGCTGGCCTCACGCTCCAACAACTCCGCGGCCGCGAAGGCACCCGCGTTCGCAAGCTCTACGCCCAGCACTCACAGCGCACCAACGTGCCCTGGAACAAACGCGACTACAAACCAGGCGACGCCTTCGCCGCCGGCGACGACGTCAATCGCCTGCTGTCCGCCGCCAACTCCGCCCTCTACGGCATCTGCCACGCCGTGATCACCGGCATCGGCGCGAGTCCCGCCCTCGGCTTCGTCCACACCGGCTCCGCCCTCTCCTTCGTCCTGGACATCGCCGACCTGTACAAAGCAGAATTCACCATCCCCCTGGCCTTCGACCTCGCAGCCAAAGGCCTCACCGCAGAACGCGACGCCCGCACCGCCCTTCGCGACGCCGTCGTGCACGGCACGCTCCTTCCCCGCGTCGTCGCAGACATCAAGAACCTCCTCATCCCCGAAGGCGCAAGTCTCCTCGACGAAGACCTCAAGGGCCTCTGGGGCGAGGGAGACACAATCGTCAGCAGTGGTCGCAACTGGGGCACCCCCTTCGCAGAAGATCACCACCTCGACGTGATACCGCCTTCGCTGAAACCCGACGACAACTATGGACAGGGGGCGAACGCATGAGCGTCGCCACCACAGTCGTCGTACTGATCGCCGCCCCTCCGGGCCTACGAGGCCACCTCACACGATGGTTCATAGAAGTCGCCCCCGGCACCTACGTCGGAACCCCGAACCGGCGCATCCGCGACAAGCTCTGGACCGTCCTCAGCGAACGCATCCGCAACGGACAGGCCGTCATGATCGAGCCTGCCTCAACAGAACAGGGATGGGCGGTCCGCACGGCCGGACAAGATCGTTGGACCCCCATCGACTTCGACGGCCTCACCCTCATGGCACGCCCCCGAGGCACCGCTTCCGAACCCTGGCGCCCTACGAACGACGTCAAGCAAAACACCCCGATCACCTGACAACTGTGCAGGTCAAAAGGTGTCGTCCCCGCGCCCGCGGGGGTAGCTCTCGCGTCCTCGTGTCCAAGCACAGGCGGAGTAAGTCGTCCCCGCGCCCGCGGGGGTAGCTCGATCAACCCGGCCACCGGCTACGTGGCGGGATCGTCGTCCCCGCGCCCGCGGGGGTAGCTCCTTTCTCCGCGGCCTCCCTGGGCGCCACCGTGGGTCGTCCCCGCGCCCGCGGGGGTAGCTCGACGATTCCGGCCGCACACCACAGGGCGACCAGGTCGTCCCCGCGCCCGCGGGGGTAGCTCGCGGATCCGGCCCCTGCGGATCGGCGCCCGCGGGTCGTCCCCGCGCCCGCGGGGGTAGCTCGTCGGCGATGAGGACGGTGACGTCCGGGTGGTGGTCGTCCCCGCGCCCGCAGGGGTAGCTCGTTCACAGCCCCGTTCAGCGTCACCGGCGCGGTGTCGTCCCCGCGCCCGCGGGGGTAGCTCACACGCGATGACGTCGTGCCTCGCGGTCCAGCAGTCGTCCCCGCGCCCGCGGGGGTAGCTCGAGCGGGACCTGCCCCGGCTCCTCCGACCGGGCGTCGTCCCCGCGCCCGCGGGGGTAGCTCGTCTCGGACGGCCCGGCGGTCCCCGTCGGTCAGGTCGTCCCCGCGCCCGCGGGGGTAGCTCGGCATGGATCCCGCTCTCGAAGGGCTTCGGCGGGTCGTCCCCGCGCCCGCGGGGGTAGCTCCCCGTACGTTCTGCTGCCCTTCCCGGACCTCGGGTCGTCCCCGCGCCCGCGGGGGTAGCTCGCTACCGAGACCCCGACGAAGGTGGACCGACACGTCGTCCCCGCGCCCGCGGGGGTAGCTCGGGGTGCTCACATGCCGTGCCTCGCAGAGCGCGGTCGTCCCCGCGCCCGCGGGGGTAGCTCCTGGGGTCAGTTCCGTCCCGGAGCCGCGCGAGCGTCGTCCCCGCGCCCGCGGGGGTAGCTCGGGGTGCTCACATGCCGTGCCTCGCAGAGCGCGGTCGTCCCCGCGCCCGCGGGGGTAGCTCCTGGGGTCAGTTCCGTCCCGGAGCCGCGCGAGCGTCGTCCCCGCGCCCGCGGGGGTAGCTCGGCGAACAAACGCGTCGTGGAGACGTTCGGGCCGTCGTCCCCGCGCCCGCGGGGGTAGCTCGTACATCACCCTGAAATTCACCGACCCTGCGACGTCGTCCCCGCGCCCGCGGGGGTAGCTCGCGGATGCGGCTCTACATGCCAAACGGCAAGGTGTCGTTCCCGCGCCCGCGGGGGTAGCTCAGGGATCCAGTACCCCGAGTCCACGGATCACGCGTCGTCCCCGCGCCCGCGGGGGTAGCTCCGGCGTCTTGCACTTCCCGCACGCCTCGGCCGCGTCGTCCCCGTGCCCGCGGGGGTAGCTCCCCGGCGATCTCGGCGGCGAGGGTGAAGCCCCCGTCGTCCCCGCGCCCGCGGGGGTAGCTCGGGAGTCAGGCACTCGGCGGGTGCGATCGCCGCGTCGTCCCCGCGCCCGCGGGGGTAGCTCGGGCGGTGCCCGCGACGCTGACCTGGTCGCCGAGTCGTCCCTGCGTCCGCGGGGGTAGCTCGCCCGAACCGACCGCGCGCGTGAACTCCGGCCGGTCGTCCCCGCGTCCGCGGGGTAGCTCGAAGGTGCTGGGGGAGACTCCGCCGGGGTACATGTCGTCCCCGCGCCCGCGGGGGTAGCTCCACCCACGTGGTCCGCGCGCAGATCGAGTACCAGTCGTCCCCGCGCCGGCAGGGGTAGCTCGGTCAAGATGACCACCGGCAACGCCAAGGGCAAGTCGTCCGTGCACCCGCGGGGGACCTCGCTGTCTTGGACGACCGGCACCGGCAGATGTCCGTAGTCCCCGCGTCTGCGGGGTAGCACGCAGTACACACTCCATGGCCGCGCTGAAGCAGTGGTCCGCTCCCGACAGTGGACCCGCCTGGTAGGACCTCGCGGCTCAATTCGGGCTGAACCTCGGTCCCTCAGCTGATGAGCAATCACGGTGACTGGCGCGGGCCACGACCGAGTTGTGAAGGACCTGCTCGCACGACCGTTGGGCGGGACATCCCGAATTCTTGCGCCAGTTGGTTCTCGCTAGGCACCCTCGTGCCAGACGGGTACGTACCAGCCTCGATGCGGCGTTGGACCGTCTGGGCGAGGCGTACGTACTTCGGGGTGCCTTCACTTCGTACGCCATGAGCGCCATCTATCGAATTGGCCAAGTCGACTGGTCAACCAGACTACCCATCGCGCAATGCAGAGGAGCGCACCCATCTCAGTGGACGTTAAGTCCGTTTCTCGTAGCGACCTCGTCCGGGTTGGGTGAGGAAGCCTTGTCGGACGAGGCGTCCGAGGCGGCTGCGGGTGACGTT